>JBEVOI010000342.1:0-5346 GCA_040507665.1 Burkholderiales bacterium | reverse complement strand
GCTTTTCGAAAACACGCTGAAGTTGACGCCCTGGGAACGGACGCTGGCGCCGAGCGGGTAAGGGCTGCCGGGTTGGGTCATGAGCTTCATCAGCAGGCCGAGGTATACCGCAAGTCATAAAGGAAGCGCGACTCCTGTCCTTTCTCCCAGCCGGACCAACGGCCTGCCATACCGTGGCGCTGAGCGTCACACCGCGGTCGATCGCGCGTGCTGCGACATCCTAAGCGAAGGCCGCTTGTGCACCCGTGGCCGGGGTGCGGGACGATGAAGGCGGGGTGCTCATGGCATTCGACTCCTATGGCGAGTGACTTTTCGGCGACTCAAGCAGGTGTCAGTAAGGCCAGACCCAGTCGGTGATCTCGGGCCGGTCGGTGCCGTGCGTGTGCGCGTAGTCGCGGTGATCGATGATGGCGTTCTTCATCTCTTCCTTGAGATGGGCGGCGCGCACCGCCAGCCCCGGCACCCGGTCGATCACGTCGATCACCAGGTCGAAGCGGTCGATCTGGTTAAGGATCGCGAGCTCGAGCGGCGTATTGATGTTCCCCTTCTCCTTGTACCCGCGTACATGCAGGTTCTCGTGGTTCCGGAAGCGGTAGGCGAGCTTGTGGATCAACCACGGGTAGCCGTGGAAGTTGAAGATCACCGGCTTGTCGGTCGTGAAAAGGCTGTCGAACTCTCGGTCGGTGAGTCCGTGCGAATGCTCCGACGCCGGTTGCATCTTGTACAAGTCGACGACGTTGACGAACCGGACCTTCAGCTCCGGTAGCCGTTCGCGGAGGATCGCGACCGCGGCGAGCGCCTCGAGCGTCGGCACGTCCCCGCAGGCGCCCATCACCACGTCCGGTTCCACACCCTGGTCGTTGCTCGCCCGCGCCCACAGGCCAATGCCTTTGGCGCAATGCACGATCGCCTCGTCGATGGTGGTGAACTGCATATGCTTCTGCTTGTCGGCCACGATGACGTTGATGGAGTCGGTCGAGCGCAGGCATTGGTCGGCGACCGCCAGCAGGCAATTGGCGTCGGGCGGCAGGTAGATGCGGGTAACCGAGGGACTCTTGTTGGTGACCACGTCGATGAAGCCGGGGTCCTGGTGCGAGAAGCCGTTGTGGTCCTGGCGCCACACCGTCGAGGACAGCAGGATGTTCTCCGACGCCACCGACGCGCGCCACGGGACGTGGTTCTTGCAGATGTCGAGCCACTTGGCGTGCTGGTTGAACATCGAGTCGATGACGTGGGCGAATGCCTCGTAGGTGTGGAAGAAGCCGTGCCGCCCGGATAGAAGATAGCCCTCGAGCCAGCCAAGCAGCGTGTGTTCGGAGAGCATCTCCATCACCCGGCCGTCGCGGGAGAGCTCGCCGCCGTCGGCGTCTTCGGGAAGCAGGTCCGCCATCCAGACCTTCTTGCTCACCTCGTAGATCGCCTGCAGGCGATTGGACGCGGTCTCGTCGGGTCCGAATACCCGGAAATTCGTCATGTTGCCGCGCATCACATCACGCAGGAACTCGCCCAGGGGTCGCGTATTCTCGTGCCGGATCGCGCCGGCCGTCGGCACGTTGACGGCGTATTGGCGAAAGTCGGGAAGCTTCAGTTCCTTGCGCAGCAACCCGCCGTTGGCGTGCGGGTTGGCGCTCATCCTTCGTCCGCCCTTGGGCGGGAGCTCGCGCAACTCCGCGACGAGGCGGCCGTTGTTGTCGAAGAGCTCCTTCGGCTTATAGCTCCGCAGCCAACTGTCGAGGACCTTCAGGCTCTCGGGGTTCTCGCGCGCGTCGGAGAAGGGAACCTGGTGCGAGCGCCACGACCCTTCCGCCTTGTGGCCCTTGATTTCCTTCGGCCCGGTCCAGCCCTTGGGCGTGCGCAGCACGATCATCGGCCAGCGCGGACGCTCGGCCTTACCCGAGGTCCGGGCCTCGCGCTGGATGGCGCGAATCCTTCCGATCGCCTCGTCGAGCGTTGCAGCCATCTTCTGGTGCATTTCCGTTGGGTCGGCGCCTTCGACGAAATAGGGCGCGTAGCCATAGCCAATAAACAGCGCCTCCAGCTCCTCGTGGCTGATCCGCGCGAGGATCGTCGGATTCGCGATCTTGTAGCCATTAAGATTGAGGATCGGTAGCACGGCACCGTCGCGCACTGGATTGATGAATTTGTTGGAATGCCAGGCGGTGGCGAGTGGTCCCGTCTCAGCCTCGCCATCGCCCACGACGCACGCGACGATGAGGTCCGGGTTGTCGAGCGCGGCACCGTAGGCGTGCGCCAGGCTGTAGCCTAGCTCGCCGCCCTCGTGGATCGAACCAGGAGTCTCCGGCGTCACATGGCTGCCGATGTGGCCCGGGAAGGAGAATTGTTTGAAGAACTTCTGCATCCCCTCGGCATCCTCGCTCTTGTCCGGATAGATCTCGGAGTACGTTCCCTCAAGGTAGCAGGGGGCCAGGACACCCGGAGCGCCATGACCGGGGCCGGCCATGAAGATGACGTTCAGGTCGTCGCGCTTGATCACGCGGTTCAGGTGCGTCCAGACGAACGAAAGCGCCGGGCTTGCGCCCCAGTGGCCGAGCAACCGATGCTTGACGTGCTCGACGCCAAGCGGCTCGTGCAGCAGCGGATTGTCCCGCAGGTAGATCATGCCGACGGCTAGATAGTTGCAGGCACGCCACCATGCATCGAGCCTCGCGAGCTCGTCCCTCGCGAGCGGAGCGGTTTGAACCAGGGAATTCCGTTGCAGGGTCATGGTGCCTCCTCAGAGCCGTGTGTTGCCGCCAGCGGGTCTCTGCCCAATCGACAAGTCTCCGGGCGGTCTTGCTAGGCCGCCGAGCGCGCTCGTTCGAGCGCCGCCAGCAGGAAATCGTAGGACTGCAGTTTCCTTGGCGGTGCGGCGCTTCTTCGATCTCGAAGGGGCCTCAACCGTATGCTTCGATTGCGTGTCGAGTGTCATGGCAGGGAGGGTTGCTGAAGTGACCGAACGCAGCGTAGGCGCAAAGCGATGCCGGGTCGTCAGCGAAACGTCGCCGTTCGGTCGGAATTGGGTAAGGCCCGCCGCAGAAGGCGGCGCGGTCGCCGACCAGACCGAGAGGACGTCTCACCGAGACTCAGACCGAATCGCGACATTTCGCCGACGACTTGGATGAGCGCAAGCCTTATGATTGTCAGCAAGCCGCGTTCTCTGGTGCTTCAGAATGAGCAGCTTTTCGGGCGCTGACGCGTCGGCGCCCTGATGCGCAATCGCACGAGAGGACTCGAGTGCTACGTGGGCACCATGGACCGTCCTGGATCGTACTGGGCAACGACACCGTCGCCGACGGGCGAGCGAGCAGCGTTGCTCGTTGAAACATGAAAGTGAAGCTTACCGCGGGCTGGTTCTATGCCGCGCTGATCATCGCGCTCTCCGTCTGGATTCTGCACAGCTTCCTCGAGGCTTTGCTGGCGGCGTGCGTGACTGCGATCGCAAGCTGGCCGCTCTACAGGCGGTTCGCGGCCCGTCTGCCGAGGCGCATGGCGAGAAGCGCGATTTCTCTGATCTTCACGTTGGCGATGACCGTGTTCGTGCTGGCACCGTTGATGTTCGCCCTCGGTGCGCTGCTCACCGAAGGCCACGCACTGCTCCTGGGAATCGCGGCCGCCGACAAGGAGGGAATCGCAGCTCCTCAATGGCTGGAGAACGTGCCACTGGCCGGACCCTGGCTGACCGCGACCTGGCAAAACGAGCTTGCGCACCCCGGAGCCCTCTCGGTGTGGGTGCACCGGACCGACCCCACTGCTCTTCTCGGCTGGGCGGGGTCACTCGGACAGTTCATGACACGACACCTGTTCATCATCGGATTCACGATCCTGGTGCTGTTCTTCCTGTATCAGGAAGGCGGATCCCTGGCGGAGGATTTCAGGCGGGTGCTTTGCGTCCGCATCGGCGAGCGCGCCGAAACCTATATCGATGTTGCCACGCGCGCAGTGCGCGCTTCGGTAAACAGCATGCTGGTCGTGGGGCTGTTCGATGGATTCGCGAGCGGGGTCGCGTACGCGATCGCCGGCGTGCCGCACGCCGCCGTGTGGGCAGCGATCACCGGCTCGCTCGCGCTCGTCCCGTTTCTCGGTTATGTCGCCGTTGCCGCGTTGACGTTGAAACTCGCGATGACGGGCGCCGCGACGCCGGCAATTATCTCTTTCGGGCTGGGGTCTGCCGTCCTATTCTTTGGCGACAAGATCGTACGACCCGTGATTGCGGGCGACGGGACCCGTCTGCCCTTCGTCTGGGTTCTCATGGGCTGCCTCGGCGGCTTCGAGGTGCTCGGCCTTGTGGGGCTGGTCATCGGTCCGGTCGTGCTCGCTCTCGCGAGGGAACTGTGGGAGCAGCGCGTTCGCGATCTCGCTCCCCCGGACGTCACCCACGCAGCGTCCCCGGTTGACAACAGCGCGTGACAAGGCCCGTGCGGCACGCGAAGCTACCGTCCACGCGAGCGTCGTTCAGGCCAGGTTCGCCCCGTCGAGCAGGGCTCGCGCTCTCTTTACAGCGGTTGTATCGATCGCTTCAGGAAGCTGCTCGACGAGTGCAGCAAGGGCGTGTCGGTCGCCGTCGCACCGCCGCATTCGCAGAGTTCGACCAGCGCCATCAACTCGAGCCATGGTGCCTCCTGCGCTCTGGCCTCTTCCACCGCGCGCCAAACCGAGGCATGGGTGACAGCGGACTGGCCACGCGCACGGGCGATCGCAGCGTCGATCAGGTGCAGCTGCGGCAGGTACACGCGCTCCCCGTGCGTGTTCACGACTTGGAGTGCTTCGTCGAGTTCGTGTTGGGCCGCATCCCAGTCGCCGGCGAGCAAGAGCGCCTCCGCGGCATACCCCAGGTTCTCGCTCCCTCCGCCAGCATCCCGAGCCGTGTGTTCTCCTCATACGCCTCTCAGATCCGGCGATGGCCGTCGCGCGGTTCTCCCATTCGGGCGTCCGCCCAACCCCGAAACCACCGAGCCGCAGTTCCGGCTTGGGCGAGCGCGAACTTGTCGACGAGCGCCTGCATCTCGTCGGCAAGAGCGGCGACACGCTCCGCGTTTGCCGAGCCGCACCTCGCGCGCTGCGCGAGTCGGAAGGATAAGCCAGCCCAACGCAGGAAAGTCGAGCTCGCAAGCTGAGTAGGCGGTCTCCTTCTCGCGGTACAAAACGGCCTGCTTATCGCGGCTTGCGAGGAAAAAGACGTCGGCGTCGCTGATGTCGCCCGCTTCTAGAGCCCTCCCTGCGAGTGGTTTACCGACAACTTGCGGCAGCGTATCCTGGCGGCTCACCGCACCGCACGCACAAACACGGGCTCATGACCCGCGACAAAATCCGGGAACACGTCACAAGAATACTGCTTCGACTTGCGCC
>JBEVOI010000261.1:0-5277 GCA_040507665.1 Burkholderiales bacterium | reverse complement strand
CTGCGAGCAGTTGTGGATGCAGAAAGGCGAGCCGAAATCACAGCGGGAGCAGGAAATCGTACAGCGGCTGCGCAGCGATCCGCAGATGGCTGCCGCCTTCCTCAACCAAGTGGCGGCGCCCATCGCCAACAAGATGTTCGAATGCGGCATGATTCCATGAGCGTCGACGCGCGAACATCGCCATTGCGTGATGCATCGGGAGCCATGATGGTACGAGGCAAGTCTCTTGGTTGGGCTTTACTGCTCGCGTTGGGTGTGTGTCTCGGTGTTGCGGACGCGCAGGCGCAGGACGCACAGAAAGCACGGCCGCCCTCCAAGTCGGCCAAGCAGGGCAAGGCGGCTGCGCCCGCGGTCAAGCCGGTGATCGAGCCCAAGGCGATCGAGATCCTGAAGGCCGCTAGCGACCGCCTCGCTGCTGCCAAGTCGATGGCCTTCACGGCCGTGGTTTCCTACGAAAGCTCGAGCCGCTACGGCCCGCCTCTCATCTACACGACCAAGTCGGACGTGATCCTGCAGCGGCCCGACAAGCTGCGCGTGATCACGCTTGGCGACGGACCCGCCTCCGAGCTCTACTACAACGGCAAGACGATGATTGCCTTTTCACCGGCCGAGAATCTGGTGGCGGTCGCGGAGGCTCCGCCGACGATCGATGCGGCGCTCAAGTTCGCCTACCAGTCGGCCGCGATCTACTACCCGTTCACCGACCTGATCGAATCCGACCCGTACAAGGGCATCGCCGACGGACTGGAGTTGGCCTTTTACATCGGCCAATCGAAGGTCGTCGGCGGAACGACGACCGACATGGTGGCGTACGCCACGGGGGGCGTATTCGTGCAGGCCTGGATCGGCGCCGAGGATAAGCTGCCCCGCATGGTCCGCGCGGTGTACCGCGACGATCCGGCGCAACTGCGCCACCAGATGGAGCTATCCAACTGGCAACTCGACGTTGCCGTCCCGACGGAGTTGTTTGCGTCGGAGAAAGCCGCGGCCGCGACGCCCATCTCGTTCGTGCATCCCAACGCGAAGCCCACACCGGGGGCGATGCCTCCTGCGAAGGGCAAACCAGCGAAACCCCAGCCACCCAAAACCCAGTGAGGAGGCACAGCACACCATGAACAAGCTCATTATCGGCATTACCGGTTGTTTGATCTCGGCGCTCTGGTGTGGCCCGGCTGCGGCCTGGGCGAGCGCCAACCGCTACGGGGGCAGCACGGAGCACGTGGCGGGAGTCGGCACCGAGCACACCAATGCCTACGGCGGCAGCTCCGCGCATGCGTACGGCGGCGGCAGCGAGCACACCAACATGTACGGCGGCACCACGGCAGGCAGATACGGAGAGGGCGCCGTGCACACCACGCCCTATGGCGCGTCCGCCTACCATCCGCCCGTTCCTGCCACCGGCGCCTATTACCATCCACCCGCTCCCTATTACCCGTATCACCCGCCGGTCGCAGTGCCCTACTACTCATCCGGATGCACCGGCTGCGCGGCGGCCGCGGGGGCCGTCGTCGGCGTGGCAGCCGGCGCGGCGATAGCGTCGGCGAACACCGCGGCTGCCACCTCCAATGCCTATTCCGCGGGCGTCGCCGCCGGCAGCGCCAACACCGCCGCAGCCACGTCGAGTGCCTACAACGCGGGTGTCGCCGCGGGCGTGAGCTATGCGATGGGCGCAAACTACGCGACGCTGCCTCCCGGCTCCATGTCCATCAACAAAGGTGGTGCCACGTACTACTTGAGCGGCAATACCTGGTTCCAGCCGGCCTACGGCGCAAACGGCGTTTACTACCGCGTGGTGCCAGCGCCCTGATGCAACTTGCCGAAGCGCCGCTCGCGAAACCCGCGAGCGGCGCATACAAGAGCAGCCTGAGCGGCGCGCTCGTGGGAACAGCTGTGCTCTTTGGGTGCGCGGGCGACGGACCTTTCAAGCCACCACCCTCCCCCGAGCCGCTGCAGATTGAAGCGGGGTCGAGGTTTACCCTGCGCGTGCCGCTGATGTTCTCCGCGGGATCCACCGCCCTCTACTTCCAGGACAATCAGCTCGTGAGTCCCGCCGGAATCGCGCGTCAACTTCCATACTGCAAGCTCACGCCGGCGAGCGGGGCTACGCCACAGGTCATCGAGCCCGTCACCTTCGCGGTACTTAGCGTCGACTACGACGAGAAGCAGATTGCCTCAACCGGCCAGCTGGCCAATGTGACTCGCATCGAGCTCGCGGCCAACCCGACGCAACCCTATACCTTGAGCTGTCAGTGGCCACCGGGAGCCCCGTCGCGGAGCTTCCTGACATCCGAGGAGATCCAGGGCGCGATCGGCGCGCACTTCTCCATGGCGCTACAGCGGTAGTGAGGTTCAACGCATCCCATCGGGGCGACACCATTCTCTCCGACGTGGGATTGCAGACCCGATGAGCCCAATCGCAATCGCATCGATCGTGCTTGTGTGCGTGTTCGGCGGTGCCCTGTTCGGCATGTTCCTTCGCGCCATCCTGCCCGAGCATCACCTGAGCGACGAGTCAAAGGATGTCGTGAAGCTGGTGACGGGCCTGATTGCAACGCTCGCCGCTCTGGTTCTCGGCCTGATGGTCGGCTCGGCGAAGAACTCGTTCGACGCGGTGAACGACGGGTTCAGGCAATCTGCCGCCAGGATCATCGTGCTCGATCGTACGCTGAAGCAATACGGACCCGAGACGAAAGAGCTCCGTGAATTGCTCCGGAGGGCCTTCGCCGCCCGGATCGAGCGGCTCTTTCCCCAAGACCGGTCCCAGCGCTCGACGTTGGGCGCCGCCGAGGGAACAACAGCGGTGGAGGGGTTTCAGCAGAGAGTGCGCGAACTCGCACCGGAGAACGACGCGCAGCGCTCGCTGCAGGCGCACGCCCTGGAAATCGCCGAGGCGGTGGTACAGGCACGCTGGCTGGCGATCGAGCAGGAGGACAACACTATTCCTACGCCATTCCTGGTGGTGCTCGTGTTCTGGCTTGCGGCCATGTTCACCAGCTTCGGCCTGTTCGCTCCCCGCAACGCAATCGCAATCGCCGTGCTGTTCCTCGGCGCGCTGTCACTGTCGGCCTCGGTCTTCCTGATCGAGGAGTTGAACAATCCGCTCGACGGGTTCATCACCATCTCAAGCGCTCCCATGTACAAGGCGCTCGCCCTTCTCGGACAGTAGAGCTCGGAAGAAACGCGAGCAGCGCACCGCCGAGCGCCAGGAACACCAGATAGGGTGCTCCGACGCAGCGCGCTCCACCCGCCAGGATCACGGCGGCCACGAACAGACCGAGAAGTTGTTCGAGTTCGATCATGCGAGCGGAGGTTGGCGATTCAAGGTCCTCGGAGCCCTCCCGACTTCGCGGTCGCGCTTATCTGAACGGCGCGGGTTACTCAGATTTCAGAGAAGCCATGTCGAGGGAGAAGCGGTACTTCACATCGGACTTGAGCAGTCTCTCGTAGGCTTCGTTCACCTTCTGGATGGGGATGACTTCGACGTCGGCGGTGATGCTATGTGCGCCGCAAAAGTCGAGCATCTCCTGGGTCTCGGCAATGCCGCCGATGTTGGAACCGGAGACGCTGCGGCGACCCAGGATCAGGGCGAACGAAGAAAGTGCCAGGGGCTTCGGCGGGGCGCCGACGAGGGTCAGATTCCCATCAAGGCGAAGCAGGCTTAGGTACTGGTTGATGTCGTGATCGGCAGCTACGGTGTCGAGGATGAAGTCAAAGCTGCCGGTATGCCTCTTCATCTCGTCGACGTTGCGCGAGACGACCACCTCGTCGGCGCCGAGGCGGAGTGCGTCTTCCTTCTTGCCGGGCGAGGTGGTGAAGACGACGACGTGAGCTCCGAACGCACGCGCGAACTTGACGCCCATGTGACCCAGCCCGCCGAGGCCGACCACGCCGACCTTCTTACCCTTTGTCACACCCCAATGCCGCAGGGGCGAATAGGTCGTGATCCCGGCGCAGAGGAGCGGCGCGACACCGGCGAGCTTGAGGTTGGACGGAATGCGCAGAACGAATCGCTCGTCCACGACGATGCTGTCGGAGTAACCACCGTACGTGACCGGGGCAGTGCCGTGCTTGTCCGGCGAGCCGAAGGTGAGCGTCAGGTTCGGGCAGAAGTTCTCGAGGCCCGCTTTGCAATTCGGGCAGGTCCCATCGGAGTCGACCAAGCAACCGACCGCTGCGAGGTCGCCGACTTGGTACTTCGTCACGGCCAAGCCGATCTTCGTCACGCGCCCAACGATCTCGTGACCTGGTACACATGGGTAGACCGTGGGCAAGAAATCGGGCCACTCGTTGCGAGCATAGTGCAAGTCCGAGTGGCAGATGCCGCAAAAGAGGATTTCGATCTGCACGTCGCGTTCGGTTGGATGGCGTCGTGGGATCGTAGTGGAGCCCAGCGAGGATGTCGCACTGGCAGCGGAGTAAGCTTTGGCGTTGAACATGGATTGATGCTCCTATTGGTTTCGAACTCCTATTGAATTGCCGTGAGCCTCGCGCGCGTTGTCGCTCAGAGACCGGTCATCTTCTCGAGCTTCTCCGGATAGCGAGCCCCTTGCACCGTGATCTTGGAGGCGGCGGTATCGATGTCACGGAGATCGTCCGGCGTGAGTTCGACTGAGACTGCGTCGATATTCTCCTCCAAGCGATGCAGTTTCGTGGTGCCTGGGATCGGAACAATCCTTGGCTTCCGGGCAAGCAGCCAAGCGAGCGCGATCTGGGCAGGTGTCGCCTTCTTTCGTTCTGCGATGCTGCCGAGCAGGTTGATCAGGGCCTGATTCGCCTTGAGAGCCTCCGGCTTGAAGCGAGGCAGGGTGCTGCGGAAGTCGGAGCTGTCGAAGGTCGCGTTTTCATCGATCTTGCCCGTGAGGAAGCCCTTGCCCAAAGGGCTGGGAGATAGTCGATGCCGGGCAGGGCGGCTTCGATCCCCAAGCCCAGCCGGCACCGGATTACGAAGTCGATCAGCGCATCGCGTGGTAAGGACAGCTTGACGAGGATCCGATCTCGCTCGTCGGGTACCGCTCGTGCCATGGGTCACCAGAGTGGCCTCGTCGGGTACTTGCGTTGTGATTCTGGCGCAATTTTCAGGCTCCGTCGGCACGCAGCTCCCGAATGACGACTGCTGTCAGGTTCCGGGAAGTGGTCTGGTCTTCGGGCGACCAGGACGGACTCGATCCGCTTGCCTCAACCGAGGCGAACCCCTTCGATCACACCCACAACGGAGTCGGTCGAACCATCCATCGCCCAAAAGGCCGACCGGCGGACATCTAGCTCCACCGGGGTTCT
>JBEVOI010000230.1:0-2656 GCA_040507665.1 Burkholderiales bacterium | reverse complement strand
CCCAGGATGACGATTCGCGGTTTCGCTCCGGTTCCGGGTTTCGGCCGCATCACGCCGTATCAGCGAGGCATGACTCGAGCACGTCGAGTCCCTCCTCGAGCTCGGCGTCGGTCACGGTCAGCGGCATCAGCGTGCGGATCACGTTGCCGTACAGGCCGGCTGAAAGAAGCAGCAAGCCGCGCGTCGCGGCGAGCGCCAGGACCCGGTCGGTGCGGGGCTGGTCAGGCCTGAGAGACGTGCGATCGTCAACCAGTTCGAGTGCGCGCATGGCGCCCAGCCCGCGCGTCTCGGCGATGAAGGGATATCGCGCCACCATTCCCTCGAAGCGCCTGGCCACCACCGCGCCGATGGCTTCCGCGCGGTCCACCAGTCCAGCCTGCTCGATCGTTTCAATGGCCCCGAGCGCCGCGGCGCACGAGACCGGGTTGCCTCCGAATGTCCCGCCCAGGCCTCCCGGCTGTACGGCGTCCATAATCGCCGCACGCCCCACCACCGCCGAAAGCGGGAATCCATTGGACAGCGACTTGGCCAGGCACACAAGGTCCGGCTCGAGGCCGACACGCTCGCAGGCGAACATCCGGCCGGTGCGTCCGAAGCCCGTTTGTATCTCGTCGGCAACGAGGACGATGCCGTGTTCCTTGCAGGTACGTGCCAGATCCGCCAGAAACTCGCGTGGCGGCACGATGAATCCGCCCTCGCCCATCACGGGCTCGATGATGGCGCACGCGATCGACTGCGGATCGACCGTGCTTTTCAGACAACGGTGAAGCTCCCTGATGCCATGCCCTACCCACTCGTCGACCGACGTGCCATGCGGTCTGCGCAGCACGTCCGGGATGGGGAGCCGGTACACCTCGGGTGCGAACGGTCCGAAGCCGCTTCGGTAAGGGAAGGCCTTGCTGGTGAGCGACAGGGCGAGCAGTGTGCGGCCGTGAAATCCCGGATCGAAGGCGAGCACGGCGGGCCGGCCGGTGGCGGAGCGAGCAATTTTTACCGCGTTCTCGACCGCTTCGGCCCCACTGTTGAAGAGCGCTGCTTTTGTCGGCCCCGGGATCGGGACGATTGAGCACAGCTTGCGGGCCAGGGCGACATACGGCTCGTAAGGCGCCACCATGAAACACGCGTGCTGAAGCTTGTCCAGCTGCTCACGAACGCGAGCGATGACGCGCGGCGCTCCGTGGCCGGCATTGAGGCAGCCAATGCCGCCGCTGAAGTCGAGGAGCACATTGCCGTCGACGTCGATGAGGCGTGCCCCCTCGGCGCGCTCGAAGAAGATGCCGTGCCGCGCCTCGGCGACTCCGGCCGCGACAAAACGGCGGCGTTCCTCGACCAGGGCCCGGCTCCGGGGTCCGGGGAGCGACGTACGGATGCGGATCGCATCACATGTCAATCTCGCCACGTTCAGTACCAGCCCATCGGATTTTCGTTCAGGTTGACGTGCACCTGCTTCATCTCGAGATAGTTGTCGACCCCGTGCAGCCCGAGCTCGCGGCCACCGCCGCTCATCTTCACCCCGCCCCACGGAGCCTCGACGTAGGTGGGCTGCATGTGATTCACCCAGACGATACCGGCCCTCAGCTTCCGGACCACGCGGAAGGCGCGGAAGATGTCGCGCGTCCACACCGCGCCAGCCAGCCCGTAAGGCGTGGCATTGGCAATCTCGATCGCCTGCCGCTCGCCCTCGAACGGAATCACGGAAACCACCGGACCGAAGATCTCCTCCTGCGCGATCCGCATGCCCGGATCCACGCGGTCGAAAATCGTGGGCTCGACAAACAGACCGCGCGCGAGTGCGCCCCCCGGCTTGCCCCCACCGAGCACGAGTTGCGCGCCTTCGTGCTTTCCCTGCTCAACGTAACCGATCACACGATCGCGATGCGCAGCGGTGACGAGCGGACCCATCCGCGTGTCGCGGTCCAGCGGGTCGCCGAGCCGGATGGTCTTCGCCTTGGCCACGACCGCGTCGAGAAACTTCGCATGGATCGCTTTCTCGACCAGGATGCGCGACCCGGCCGAGCACACCTCGCCCTGATTCACGAACACCCCGAACACCGCGCCTTCGACTGCCGCCTCCCAGTCCGCGTCCGCGAAGAAGATGTTCGGGGACTTGCCACCCAGCTCGAGCGTGACGCGCTTCAGGTTCGAGTCGGCGGCGGCGCGCAGGATGGCGCGACCGGTGCGCGTCGAACCGGTGAAGGCGACCTTGTCGACGAGGTCGCTTTCGGCCAGGAGGGCCCCCACCACCGGGCCATCACCCGTGACCACGCTGACCGCGCCCTTGGGCAGGTCCGGGATGCCGTCCAGAATGCGGGCGAGCGCAAGAGCCGTCATCGGTGTGGCCTCGGCCGGCTTCAAGACCACGGTGCACCCTGCGCACAACGCCGGTGCGATCTTCCAGGCGGCCATCAGCAGCGGGTAGTTCCAGGGGATGATCTGGCCGCAGACGCCGACCGGCTCTTTCAGCGTCAGGCTGAGCGCCTCGTCGGGAACCGGGTTGACCTCGCCGGTGATCTTGTTGGCAAGGCCCCCGTAGTACTCAAAGCAGGTCGCCGCGTCTGCCACGTCGAACTCGGACTCGACGATCGGCTTCCCCATGTTCTCTGTCTCGAGTCGCGCGAGCTCCGGTGAACACTCCCGCAGCTGGCGCGCGATTTCG
>JBEVOI010000205.1:0-3059 GCA_040507665.1 Burkholderiales bacterium | reverse complement strand
CGGCGTGCATACGTTTCGTCTGGTGAATACGGATGGCGAGTCGCGCTTCGTCAAGTTCCATTGGCAGCCGATTGCCGGGACGCATTCGCTCGACTGGGACGAAGCGGTCAAAATCGCTGGGGCCGACCCGGACTTCCATCGCCGCGACCTGTGGGAAGCAATCGAGGCGGGTGCCTACCCCGAGTATGAGTTAGGGATTCAGATCTTTACTGAGGAACAGGCCGAAGTGTTCAGCTTCGACGTACTCGATGCGACCAAGATCGTGCCAGAAGAACTGGTCCCCGTGATCCCCATTGGTAAAATGGTACTGGACCGCAACCCGGACAACTTCTTCGCCGAAACGGAACAGGTCGCTTTCTGCGCGGCGCACATCGTTCCCGGACTCGACTTCAGCAACGATCCACTGCTGGCCGGTCGTATTCACTCGTATATCGACACACAGATATCGCGGCTGGGCGGACCCAACTTCCACGAGCTCCCGATCAATGCCTCGCTGGCTCAGGCGCACAATAACCAGCGCGACGGCATGCACCGCCAGGCGATCCACCGCGGCCGCGCCGCCTACGAGCCGAACTCGTTAGGCGGAGGCTGTCCGTTTCAGGCGGGCATGAAGGGTTTCACATCGTTCCCCGAGCCCACTCGGGAAGACAAGGTGCGGGGGAAGCCCGAAAAATTCGCCGACCATTACTCGCAGGCAACATTGTTCTGGAGCAGCCAGACGCCGGTCGAAAAGGCGCACATCGTCCGAGCGTTCCGCTTCGAGCTGACGAAGGTGCAGACCCCTGCGGTGCGCGAGCGCGTCGTGGCAATGCTGGCGAACGTCGCAGACGGACTCGCAAGAGAAGTCGCGCAGGGATTGGGCATTGACGTGCCCGCGCCGATCGTTGGGTTCTTTTGGCCTGCCTGCTACTGGGCGTCGGAGGGTGCAATGAATGGGCTCCTGCCGACCTAACCAACAGAGCGATGGTTCATGCATTCCCTGTCCGCCGCTAGTCTATTGCGTCGCCCCCTTGTCGTTGTACTGGTTGTTCTGGCGGTACTCGTGCTCGGGGTACGGGCCGCGTTGCCCACGCTCGTCACTAAACATGTGAACCGCGTGCTCAATGAGATCCCCGGACTGGAGGGCAGCGTGGAAGATGTCGATCTACACCTATGGCGCGGGGCCTATAGTATTGTCAATCTCGATCTCTACCAGCACGGGGCGCGCGGCCGGTATCCGGTACTCAGTGTGCCCAGAACGGAATTGTCCGTTGAGTGGAAGGCACTATGGCGCGGTGCCGTGGTCGGGGAGATCGTCGCCCATGAGCCGCGGATCAACATCATCGCCGGTGCGCAGAAAAAGCAGGTTCGCAGTTCGGAGGAGCTCATCAAAAAAGTTCGCCAGCTCGTGCCGCTGCGCATAAACCGGCTGGAATTGATCAACGCTCAGGTGCACTTCCGTGAGCCCAAGGCGAAGCCGGAGGTGGACGTTTACCTCGACCAAGTCCATTTGGTGGGGCGCAATCTCACCAACAGCGAACAGATCTCCGACACGCTGGCCGCTACGGTGAGCGCCGAGGGTCGCGTCATGCGCAGCGGCAAGTTCAATCTGCAAATGAAGTTCGATCCATTCGAGAAGCACCCCACCTATGAGCTTGCATCCGAGCTCAAGGACCTGCGTTTGCCAGAGCTGAACACTTTTCTGCGCCATTACCTTGCGGTCGAAGTGCGTGACGGGTGGTTGTCGATGGCTGCCGAGTCCAAGGCGAGCAAGGGCCGGTTCACGGGTTACGTCAAACCGGCGACGCGCGACCTGGACATGGTACGGATCAAACCCGAAGAGAACACTCCGCTCGAAGCTGTAAAGGGTTTTTTTGCAAAACTCCTGGCGGATCTGTTTGAAAACAAGCCGAAGGACCAGCTCGCGAGCAAGGTTGAATTCTCGGGATCGTTCCAGGATCCGAATGTCAACCTCTGGGTAGCGGTGTCGAGCTTTCTCAGCAACGCCTTCGTGCGCGCCCTCGATCCCGACCTCGAGGGTTCGGTTGCCCCCGCGCAGGTCGAGGCAGAGCGTAGTCGCGCCAACGGTCGCGGTCGTTGAGAACCACGAGATAACTTGGGGTCCCAGTGACGATAGGAGAGCAGCTGCGCGAGGTCTGGTCGCTGCGGGGAATGAAATTTACCACACTGGGGCGCTGCGTCTACGAAGAGCTTTCGGAGGGCAACATCTGGGGTTATGCGGCACAGCTCGCGTATTACTTCCTGTTCGCACTGTTTCCTTTTTTGATGTTCTTAGCCGCCCTCTTGGCGTATATCCCGTTACCTGACCTCATGGAACAGATCATGGCGCTGATCGGTCAGTTTGCGCCGGGAACAGCCGCCGAGATGGTTCAGGATAACGTGAAGAGTTTGGTAAGCCAGCCACGCGGGGCGCTATTGTCGTTCAGCATGTTTCTCTCGTTGTGGGTTGCCTCCAGCGCGATCGTGGCGATCGCCGAGAGTTTGAATCACGCTTATGGGGTGAAGGAGAGCCGGCCGTATTGGAAAGTGCGCGGCATGGGCATCCTGATGACGATCGGGCTGGCCGCCCTGGTCATCGCGTCCATGGTGTTGTTGATCTTCGGTCCGCAGCTAGGGCACTGGCTTGTCGAGTACTTCGGCTTGGGGGCCGCCTTCGACGTGGCATGGTTAGTCCTGCGCTGGCCGGTGGTCTTACTTCTCATGATGGTCGCCGCCGCACTTATTTATTACTTCGCCCCCGACGTGGAGCAGGACTGGCGCTGGATTACACCCGGTTCGGTCTTCGCGATATTGCTATGGGTCAGCGTGTCGCTCGGGTTTTCTTATTATGCTAATAATTTCGGCCAGTACGATAGGACCTATGGCTCGATCGGCGCCGTGATCGTGCTGCTCACGTGGATGTATTTAAGCGGTCTGTCGCTTCTGATGGGCGGACAGATCAACGCAGAGATCGAGCATGCGGCCGCCGAAGGCAAAGATCCCGGCGAGAGACAGTTACCCCACTGCAACACCAAGCACGCGCCGGCCCAAAGCCATTACCAGGCTCGAGGTTCTTAGTT
>JBEVOI010000120.1:0-2781 GCA_040507665.1 Burkholderiales bacterium | reverse complement strand
TTCCTGGCGCGCCATGCCCGCACCCACCGTTCCGCGTCCTCGCGGGTAATGGCCGCAGCGTTGGGAACGTTGGACTTGCGGATCGTGGCCAGCAGCCGGTCGGCCCCCATCGAGTAGCCGAGCCCGAGCTCGAATATTTTTCCGAGTTGCCGCTCTGGCGATTTGTCCTGCACGTCGGCGAGCCCGAGAACCTGCTCGGCCGTGATGCAATAAATGTCTCGCCCGAGGCCGAGATCGAATTGCCGAAAAGCGTCGAGTTTGTCCGCGTCGCCGGCGAGAAAGGCCAGCACGCGCGCCTCGATCGCGCTGAAATCCCCGACGATAAAACGATGCCCCGGCGGAGGGACAATCATGCTCCGGCATAAGTCCCCGATCACGCCCAGCACGTCATTGTAGCGTTCCTTGAGGGCGGTGTGGTCCTCGGCCTTCACGAGTTGGATTGCTTCTGCGATGGCTTCGTCGGTCTTGATGATCTCGGGCCGCTTCAAGTTTTGTGGTTGAAATCCCGCGCCGGACCAGCGCCCTGTGGTCGCACCGTGGAATCGGAACAGTCCCCGCACGCGACCGTCGGCGCAGCGGGTTTGCAGCATGCGATCGATCTTGCTGGCCGCCGATTGTGCCGCTTGCAACCTGATTTCGAGCGCTGAACGCACGCCGGGGTGCGGCAAATCTCCGGCCAGAAGCTCCTCGATGTCGCTGGCATCGAGACTGGCTTTCCACTGCAGCCCCGACTTCCCCTTTCGCTGCTTACGCGGAAGCTCGACGCCTTGCGACGCCACCCACACCTTGAGCTTCTCATTCTTGGTTGCCGTGTCCACGGCTCCGTCGGTTTCTTGCCGCATACGCTCATTCAAGTCGGCGAGAGCCTGCGCCGCGAGCCGGGACGCCGCCGCGGCCAGCGGGGCGTCGATAAGCACACCGTGATCGTTGATCTCAGCATCGAGCACCCAGGTATCTTGCTCCGATGCCGGCAGGGCCGTGAGCTTTGGATGTTGATGCCCCTCGCGTTCGACCGCGACATCCTGCCTGTTGTAGATATACAGATCGACGCGCAGCTCCGGCGTATCAACCCAGTAGATCTGGGTGGGGTCCTCGCCAGGGCGAGGCTTGCGCGGCTTCCACATGACGCGAACGATCTTCTCCCTGGCGACGTCCTTTTGGTTCACCAGGCCGAGAATTTTTGCGAGACCCTCGAGGCTGCCGGGATAGGAATGCGCGAGCGCCAGTGACATCGTGCAGACGTGCCGCTCAACCGGCACCACTGGCCAGTGGTGCTGCGGAGCCAGGATGGCTTCGAGCATCGCTCGCTCGAACGCCGCACCGTGCGCGACCCACGGACAGTCCGGGTCTGCAGCCGCTGCGCGCACCACTTCGGGAATCGGCTTTCCCGGGACCCAAGTCTCGATCGGGCCGTTGCCGCGGGCGAAGCTGACACACAACACTTCGGTGGCCGGATGCTCGGCGTAGGCGCGAGCGCCGACGCTGTGTTTTCCGCTTCCCAGCACTGCAGCGCTGCGGCTCTCAATGTCCCAGTAAAATGGTTCTTCGGGGCTGGGTGACGGGTCGAAGCCGTCCTCCACCACGATTGGGGGAGCGGTTTCAACCACGACACGCGGGGTGGTCTCCATCACGATTGGAGGAGCGATCTCCGCCACGACGCGCGAAGTGTTCAACATCCGCGTCATGAAGTCTCGCATACTCATGTGCTTGGCTTCCGAACGATCTGCCACTTTTCCATGTTCTGCTGGCGCGTTTTGATGGGGATGAGCCAGCCGTGCTTGACCAGAATTCCGGCCAGGTCGGTCGCGCTCTGCCGATCTCGGATGGAGCGAGGCCCGAAGGTATAAATATCTCGCGCGCTGACGGTGTCCTTGGTCCACTCGTGCTGAAGCCAATCGAGTAGCTTCTGTGCGGGCGGGAGCTTCTGCGCGGGCAAAAGCTCGGAGCTGGCCGCGCCCGCCCCGGAGATACGTTTTGCTTCGCTCGCGTAGTACACGGCGATCTGCATGCCGCGCAGAAAATCTTCGCTGCTCAGTTCAGTGAAGTTGCGATCCCGAGAGGCGGCGATCGTCGCGCCCAGGCGCGCCGCGTGTTCGGGGAGCTTCGCGGCGAAGGGCCGGACCGAGTCGTAATCTCCGCCTGGGGCCATCTGCTGCTCGACTTCGTCGGCGAACTGCCAAAACAGCGTCGTGGCTTCCGCGGAGCACGGCACCTCGCGCGGCGCAAGCTCATTTCGCGTGTCGGGTACGAGCGGATACGGCGCCTGCATGATGTCCAGCATGCGGGCTTTGTATTGTCGCAGGACCTCCCCGGCTTCCGGCGGGGGAGTCTTGTGCATCCGCTTGCCAATCAGGCTATCGGGAGTACACGCCAGAATTCGTGACATGAAACCCTGCTTGGTCAGCAGCTCATCGCCGAAAGCAGTGGCCGCGACTTCCGGCTGCACCATCAAGTGCATCCCGACGCGCCGGCCGTAGAGAATGACGGTTTCCTTTGCCCTGACCCTTTTGATTGGTTCGCCGTCCCACGCGCAGCTCAATCCGGTGATGGTGCGCAGCTTGGCCTCCTCAGTCATGCCGTGGCCGCCGATGAACTGCCCACCCTCCGCTCCAATGATGCCGTACAGCGGTTGGCCAAAGTTTAGACATTGGACCAGACCTTCAAACGTAAAGTCGCTCGCCATGAGGAGGGCAATGAGCGGCTCTTCCGGTTCAGGCCCGAGCGTCTCGAGTTCCTGCCGGTGGGCCTCGGAGCCGGCTGCGCCGGGGTCTTTGTATTGCT
>JBEVOI010000115.1:0-2897 GCA_040507665.1 Burkholderiales bacterium | reverse complement strand
CTGTTCTACCTTGTGACCTCCAGATACTTCCCGCAGGCCGGCGTGACCCATTTCGGGATGTCGTCGCTGCTCAACCCCGAGACGGGGCAGGCGCTTGTCGACGTCGCGAAAATCATGGCCGATCCGAAGTGGGCCGCGGACGTACCCGCGAGTGCGGCGAACCCGCTGGCCAACAGGGTCGGCTGGTTCGACCTCAACAACATCAACTGCGGGTTGCTCGGAATGCCGCTCGGCTTCCTGGTGATCATCGTGGTCAGCCTCATGGGCAAGGAACCGTCGAGGGAAATGCAAGCCCTCATCGACGAGATCCGCAAGCCGCGCGGGCGCACGGTGCTGGAGGAAAAGACCTGACACTTGCGTCGGGTCCAAATACGCGGGGCCCCTCAGGGCCCCGCTTCTTTTCCGGCGTGCTGTCCACGGCTTTCTTTCTTTGATTGAATGCGCGCGGCCGCCTGATGTCTCAACCGCCGGGGCCCCGTGGGCACGTCCAATCCGCTCCTGACCTATTGGTACTTCCATCTGCCGAACTTCGTTCTGGCGGCGCTGATGTACACGCTGCTCGGCCGCGCGCTGCTCGGGCTGATCGTGGTGCCGGATTCCTCGAACTACATCTGGCGGTTCTTCTGCCGCATCACCGATCCGTTCGTCGCGCTGATCGCGCCGGTGACGCCGAAAGCCGCGGCGCCGGTCGTCGTCTGGCTGTTCGGCGTCGTGTGGCTGTTCTGGCTGCGGGTCGGCCTGCTGTACCTGTTCCTGCTGCTCGGCGCAGTCCCCAAGGCGAGCTGAGCCACACCATGGATCGCACGTTCTACTATATCGGCATCGCCCTCTTCGGAGTGGTGAATGGTCTGTTCAACCAGACCTGGCTGCTGTTCGCGCTCCTTCACGCGCAAATCCTCTCCCCGGCGCTCTTGTTCGGGAGCGTGGGATTGACGCTGATGTTCGCCTCGCTGATGGTCTCGACCGCGACCATCATTCTCGGCGGCATTCCCGCCGCCATCTACGAGCACATCATCGGGGCAAAGGAAGATTCCACCGAAGTCTCGCTGTGGATCTGGCTGGCTGGGACCGCCCTCCTCACCCTTCCCGCGATGGGAAATTTCTTCAGCACTCGGCTTTGAACCTTCAGCCCCCCGCAAGGCTGCCCCGCAAACACCTGCTTGTGATGGCGTCGCCGGCGGATTCGCGGCAAGATCACAGCGCCGGACCCGTTTCCCATCCGCGGGGGCGCCATGGAACACATGCGACAGGCCGCATTCGCGACGGTGCTGCGCGCGTGCGGCTTCGGTTCGTTTGCCATCTTTTGCGTGATGATCGGCTTGTCGTTCGAGCCGCGCGCGGCCTTCCAGGCGGGCGGATTTCTGACCACGCTGATGGCCGGCATCCTCGTGTTCAAGGCGCACGAGGCCCTGACCAAGAACTATCGCAGAACCGAGATGTGGCTTTACCTGGCCGAAGAGGTCCGTCCACCGGAGGCTTATGCCCAGTGGGCGAGTTCGACCGTGCTGCGCGAGACCTATCTCACCTTCGCGAAGTGGACGTCCTTGATTGCCATTGCCATGTGGTCGTTGGCGCTGGCGTTCTCCCTTCTCGGCACGTGACGGTTATTCCCTGGGGCTATTCCTTGGCGCGGTCACGGCGCCGGGGCGGGCCATCGGCGATCAATGGAAGGCTCACGATCGCAAGACCCAGTGCCAACACGGGGATAATGTCGAGGAAGATCGTCCAAGGCGTCATTGGAAGGAGCCTCCAATGCAGCAGCCTCATGCGCCCCGGTTTCGATCGTCGCCTGATCGATCGCGGGCGGAGCGAGTCACGCGGGCACCAACAGGGCTGATCGAGGTGGGATCCGCACCCTTCGTGCCAATGCCGATGAGCCACTCCGCGGTACGCAGGATATCTGCGCGGGCTCGCCACGACGCCGCGGACCAATGTCGCGTCAGCAGTTGCCGCGCTTTTTCGAAAAGGCTGCCCCTGTCGCCTGGCTGGGACCAGAACCGCGCGATCGCGACCATGCAGTGATCGCGCCGGTCGATCAGTGCCTGGCGAGGGATGCGTGCGACGGGTCGCGCCGCGCGTGGCGCGTCGGATTTGCGCCCCGGCGCCTTCACCAACGGCTGTAAAATCGTAGGGGACATCGCCCAGCTTTCTCGGCCGCCGAAAGCTCGCTTGGCCCGGTCGGTAAAAACCGTTTCGCGCCAGTGGCTTGCGTTCAGTTGTGGAGAGAAAGGCTAGGAACAGGGACGTAAGGCCGCGAGTATCTTTCGATGAAGCGTCCGTAAATTTTACGTAAGTCGTACGCTGTCCCGTTCGGTAGCATGCGCCGCACACGCTCCGACCCCGCGTCCTCGGAATCGGGACACTAGGCGCCGAGTCGATAGCCAACCCCGAGGTCGGTCAACAGAATGCGTGGCCGGGTCGGATCAACTTCGATTTTCTTGCGCAGGTTGCGGACCACGATGCGCAGGTAATGTGTGTCGTCCAGATGAGACCCACCCCAAACTTGCTTCATTATCTGTTGACGCGTTACGACCTTGCCGGCGTGCTGTGCGAGAATCTGGAGGACAAGATATTCCTTCGGGCCAAGGACAAGCCGCTTGCCGTCGAATGTCCCGGTGCGGGTGGCGAGGTTGATTTCAAGCAATCCGACTCTGACGACAGGATCGCCGGGCGGTATGACCACGCGAGGGCGCAATGCTGCACGGGCGCGCGCGATCAACTCCCCGATGCCGAACGGTTTGACGACGTAGTCATCCGCGCCCAACTCGAGCAGCCGCACCTTCTCGCGCTCGCGGGAGCGCACGGTGAGCACGATGATCGGGATGTTCGACCATGATCGCAGCCGCTGGATGACGGAGGAGCCGTCCCGATCCGGCAGGCCAAGATCGAGGATGATG
>JBEVOI010000106.1:0-2817 GCA_040507665.1 Burkholderiales bacterium | reverse complement strand
CGGCGGTCACTGTGCTCGAGTTGAGCATCATTCCGGATACAAGCGGGGGAAATGCGTTCGCTTCTTTGGCGGAGTTGCGGCTTGCTTAACCAAGCGCCCTGAAGCTCCCCGGGGGTCCCGGCGGGCGCCACTACCACCTGGGCCGCCCCGGGTGGTTGATTGGCGAACGCGTCCGAAGGGGACGGGGACGGCCGACGTAGACGACCTCCGGTGCCCATAGTCCCGGGTTCCCTTCGGGTCCCTTTGCGCCTGGCTTCGGAGCTAACACCTTCACCAGGTGGTTGGTCGCCGCGGCGAAGCCGCGAGCGAAGCGAGGCGAGAGACACACGTCAGCCGAAGCGAACGGCTCATGCCGCCCCACGACGGGGTCCAAACGATGTGACTTACTGCGACGCAACCCGCAGTGTGTTACGAACTCTGCGGACACCCTGAACGCTGCTCGCGACGCGCTCGGCCTCAACGATGTTCGCGTGTTCGGGCACGGTCCCGGCGAGCGTCACGACGCATTCCTTCGACGTGACGACAACGCTTCCAAGCTTGGCCCATAGCGGACTGAATTGCAGCTTCGACTGCACCTTTATCACGAGGCCTTCGTCGCGCAAAACGCCGCAAGCTTCTTGACTCGCGGTGTCGGGTGGTCGCAGGAGCGTCGCTGCTCCGAGCACGGCCACGAGGATCGCCCAATTTCGTCCGGTCATGACGACCATCGGGTGAAAACCGAAGTGTACGTCTCTCGCGGTAGAAGCTTCCTGAAGACCCGACAGTCGAGACAGGAGCCACCCCCCGGGGGGATGGCTCCCACTCGGTCGACCACAACGCCCGGGCTTTGCCTCGCGACCAATTCTTCGCGTGGCCCGGAGGCACGTGCAGGTAGATTGGCTGAACCACCACACCCACCGGAACCGGCCGGATCACGACCGGCTGCGGGTAGATCACCCGCTGATCCCGATCGGGCAGAGGATGCTGCGCCGTGCTCTTCGATCTTTCGAAGAGCACTATCACCGAGAACGCACTCATCAGGGCATAGGCAACGTACTGATCATGCCGCGCCGGGTCGCTCCCGGCGGGAGTGGAACGGTGGTGCGGCGTCCTCGGCTCGGTGGATTGCGCAACTTCTACGTACCCGCGGCCGCGTAGTTGATTGCAGTTTTGGAATGGGACGAGCGCTCGCGGAAACCGGCTCGCGGAAACCGTCCGCCCGGGGATGATTCGCGCCGCCTATCGCAGTCTCGCGCAGCGCTTCCACCCGGACAAGAACCAGTATTCAGGGGCCGAGGAGCGCTTCAAGCGCATCCAGGCCGCGTACGAGACGCTTTCGGACGCACACAGTACGAGGCGTTTCTCGCCGAGCACCGGGCCGAGGCGCGCCGCCAAGAGGAAGAGCAGGACCGGCTGAGGGCGCAGCGCCATCGAGACCGAATGAGTCAGTCTCGATGGCCTGACGCGAGAGTTTTCGGGGGCGCGGATGTTGAAGAGTCTCGCTGACCGATCCGGATGCGCGCTCAATGGCCACCAGTGGCAGAGGCACCGGAATCGTCGGATATCACGTCCAGACCGCGATAGATACCAAGCACCATCTGATCGTAGGTCATCAGCTGCCGTCGCACTTGCGCCAGCCGTACTGCCCACGACCTCATCACCCCATCGCGCTTGACTCGCCAATCAGCAACAGGAGGATAAGAGGTTCCATGACAGGCGGCATGACGCGCGCGCTTCAGGGCGCGCATGTCCGAAATCGACTCGGCTCATTTCGCCGAGAGGCCTCACGCCATCCCGGTCACTTGCAGTCAGCGCAGATCGTTCAACAGGGAGCGTCGCACGCTCTCGCGAAGAACCAGTCCCGCGACGTGAGCGGGATGATCGATGCCGATCGAGAGCCGGTTTCCTTGCTTGAGGTCGCGCACCATAGGCTTCTCGAGCTCGAATCGGAGGAAATGCACCGCTGAGGTCTTGTCCGGGTCCGCGCGGTCGATGTCTTCGTCCGCGATGCCAAAGATGCGGGACGAGCCCTCGACCTGCACCCAGACACGATTCTCCACGCCGATCAGTTGTGCCAGTCGGGCGTGGCGCTCGCCCTCGTCGGGGAATTCGATCATGAAGGTCGCCTTGAGGTTGCTCCCATCGGGGATCAGCGGGGCGTAGATATCGATCTCCGCCTGGATACCCTCCTCGCCGGAGATGCGTTCGATGCGGAGCATCTCCTGGATCTGGTAACGGACGGTGCGCTCATCCTCGAAGATCAACCTTGCGTTCGGCCCAACCTGCACGGTCCGGTCCCGACGATGCACCAGTATTTCCGTTCGCAAGCGGTCGCGTTCGCGTGCGTACGCCTCGAGCGACATTAGTTCTCTGGCAAGAAGCGGGCTTGTCATGGCGATATTCCTCGGCACCTCAGATTAGTTCGCATGTCCTCGGGGATGCTGTACGCTAGCGCGCATAGTGGCGGATTCCTTCTTGTACGCCACGGAAGAGCCTCTTCCAAGTGGGCTGGGCGAGCCCGTGCGGGCATGGTTTCGACGCGCACACCAAGGACAACGGGCTGGTCCGAAGTCCCGAGACCAAGCCGTGCTCCATTGAAGGCGGGGATTGCCGGTACTTCGAGCGGCAACTCTCCAATGTGCGGCCGAATATAGTCTGCGTGACTAAATCGAACATGAAGCTGAGCTCGCAAGACCTGGAAAAGCTCGCCGGCCTCACGCTGGAGCCTTACAACCGGCAGGCCGAGGATAACTGCGAAGGGACACACGATCACGACGTCAGCCAGAATATCGCGGCGCTGCTGCAATACATCGAGGGTGCGCCGCCTTTCACGATCCT
>JBEVOI010000085.1:0-14762 GCA_040507665.1 Burkholderiales bacterium | reverse complement strand
AGAACCGCTCGGGATAGAGCGCGCTGCTGCCGTCCATGTCCGCGGTTTCGACATACGTCATCGGTTCCGCATCGGCATCCAGGATCGCGCCGTCGACGACACGGCCAAGCACGAGCTCGTGATCCCCGGCAGGTAGGCTTCCCTCCAAGCGACAGTCGAAGTAGGCCAGCGCGTCGTCGAGCACCGGCGCGCCGCTCGCCGCGGGATGCCAGGGAATGCCGGCGAGCTTGTCGCCGTCCCGGCCCGAGCGGGTCCCGAATCGCCGCGCGAGTTCGATCTGTCCGCGCTTCAGTACGCTGACGGTGAAGCCCCCGCTTGCGTGGAGCAGCGGGTACGAGGCGTTTCCGGGATTGACGCTCACCGCGAGGAGCAACGGATCGAAAGACGCCTGCACGACCGACGCGGCGGTGAAGCCATCCCGGCGTGACCCGTGCGCCACTCCGATCACGTGCACGCCGTGGGTGAGGCGGCGGAACAGTGCGCAAATGTTCGCGCTCGATGTCTTTTCCATGATCATCTCCCCGCTGCCGTTAGCCGGCCCGGAGCGCCGATGTCCCGCATCAGGGCCTCGAAATCCGGGGACGCCGCGAGCAGGCGACCCGCCAGCGCGCGCAGATCGTCCACATCCTTCCGGTCGAGGTGGAGCGTGGTCGGTATCGCCATGAACCGCTCGCGTTCGACGGGGTCGGCGATCGACCGCAGCGACATGTCGATCAGGTAGAACCTCACCTCGAGGGCGTCTGCCGGGCGTGCGGCGCGCAACTCCTCGCGCCAGCGCGACATGCTTTCTTCGACCAGGACTGAAGAATCGAACGAGCTCAGGTTGAAGACATTGCCGAGCGCTTCGATCGTCGCGACGGGTCCGGGCACGTCGGCACTCCGGTCCAGATCGAAGCGGGGATCACGTTCGGCGTCGACCGAGATGAAAACCGCATACCTGAGATCGCGAAAGCCGAATCCGTCCAGGGTCGATGCCATGCCGCCCCGCCGCATGAGGAGACCCATTGGTTGCCGCAGACTCAGATTGTCGACGAGGCCACCATCGAAGAGATGAATGTACGGTCTGCGGTGTGGGTCCAGGTAGGAACGCATCTCTTGCAGATCGCGGCGGGTGCGCTCGTCGGCCTCCGGGCGATCCTTGAACCAGGGCGGCGGCACGTATCCGCACTCTCCCGCGTAATTCCGAAGGGTGATCGGACTGAAGTATGGGGGCAGCGCCATGGAAGCCGCCACCGCGCGGGCCACCGGCACGTCGCCCAGGTCCGAGCAGATAAGGTCGAAGCGCTCCTGCGAGAACGGAAACTGCGCGCCCAGGGAGATGTCCGTGGCGCTGATGACGACGAAGGGCTGGGGCTTGCGCGCAAGGTCGCGGAAGGTCGCCCCCTCGAAAACGGTCTCGTTCAAATACTCCGACAGCACATCGCCGCGGCCGTAACGGGGCGACGACACGCGCCAGATGTTCCACCCCAGTTTCGACTTGAGCTCCTGCTGGACGTTGTGGTAGAGGAAGCGATCGCCAAAGTCGACGAAGAGGCGATCGCGGTACAGTCCATAGTAGGCGGCGACCGCGCTGCCCCCCGACACGGCGCTGATGTAGTCGACCTCGTCGAGCAGGCTCTTCTCCTTTCCGGCCACGATGACGTGGGTATCGCGCAGTGCTTCGAACGCGCCATAGGCAAGCGCCGCCGCCCGCGTGCCACCCCCTGAGATGAGCAACACCACCAGCACATCCGCCGACTGACCGGGTTGGACCCGGCTGTTCTCGAACCGGTAACCGTAGTCCGGGGCATGCCGCGCCAGAGGCGGGTTGACTGGGTAGTGCACGGTGCTGTCGCATCCGCCCACCGCGACGGCGCCGGCCAGCACCAAAGCCAATGCGAGCGTGGCACGCAGCGCCGGGCGCCGAGCCGGCATCCTACTGACCCATCCGCCGATTGTAGGCTGCCGTAAGCCGCTGGTTGAGCGTCGGATCCTGAGCTTCCACCCCCCGCGTCTTGATGCTTACCCGAACGCTGCCGTCGGCTTGGGTAATGAGGCTCATGTTCACGTCGAAGGCGCCCTTCCGACCCGTGATCACGCCCCGCGAACGGTCCTCCGAGGTCACTGTGACGCCCTCGTCGTACGCCGCGCCTCGCGCTGCCTCCCAGGCCCGGTCGAAGATGCTTGGAGAAGCGGGCGCGTAAACGCCGGGCGCGGTCTGGTAGACGGTGCAGCCGGATGAGATCAGGGAACCGAGCGCCAAGGCGACAGCCGCGCACGTGATGGTTTCGATTCGACCGAGAGACGAGACAGATCTCATGGATCCTCCAGAGTGGGAATATACCGCGACGCAATGCGGTGTTATTGCAAAATCCACCGAGCCGACTGGAGACGTGACGCGGTTTCGGTTCCCGGGTCTGCATCAGCGCATAAACTAGTGTCCCGAGTCGCTAATTCGCTGCAGAAAAGATGTCGAGAATCGACGCCATACGGCGTTGCCCATGCTCGCAAGGTGTCCAACCTTGCTGCGCTGGGCGCCTTGTCTGGCGCCGATTTCGCCACTTTTCCAGACGTACGCGAGGGCACGAGTGATTATTCCGCGAACTAACGATTCAGGACACTAGCAAACCACCGATGATGAGCAGTGCAAGAAATACGGTCTCTCCCACCATTAACGCCACCGGCCTCCAACCGACCTCCGCGAGCTGCTTGAGCGAGGTCTTGACGCCCAGCGCAGCAATCGCTGTCGCCAGGCACCACCGCGAAATGTCGCTCAGCCCTTCTGATACTTTGGCGGGGATCAGCCCCAGGCTGTTGACGCCCACGAGCACGACGAACCCGACCAGGAACCCCGGCAGCACTGGCGGCCTCGCACCGGAGGAATCACGGCTCGACCTGCGGAACACGACGGACAGCACGAGCACGACCGGAACCAGCATCGCGACGCGAACCAGCTTCACGACGGTCGCCGTGTCGCCCGCCTCGGGCGAGATCATGAAACCCGCTCCAACGACCTGTGCCACGTCGTGAATCGTGCCGCCGAGAAAGATGCCGGCCCCGATGGGATCGAGGCCCAACGCCTTGGCGATGGCCGGATAGATGACCATGGAGAGGGTAGAGAGCGTGGTTACGCCGACCACCGTGAGCAGGGTCAAGCGCTGGCTGGCCTCATCCTTCGGCAGCACCGCGGAAATGGCCAGCGCAGCCGACGCTCCGCAGATGGCGACCGAGCCGCCGGTGAGCAGCCCTTCTGTCGACGAGCGGCCAAGCAGCCGGCCGAGCCAGGTACCAAAAAGGATGGTCGCGATGACGCCGCCGATAACCATGAGCACCGCGAATCCACCCAGCCCGGAGATCTGCCCCAGCGTGATCCGCGCGCCTAGGAGTGCCACGCCGAAGCGCAGCACGGCACGGGCCGCGAAGTCGATGCCGGGGCCGGTTATGCCATCCGGAGGGATGTAATTGAACGCCATGCCGAAGAGCAGGGCGTAGAGGAATTGCGGGCCGCCGTAATGCTCGGACAGGAACGTGGCAGCGATCGCAATGGTGAGAGCGCTCAGCACTCCAGGGAACCGCCCCTTCCATTCCGGCAGCTTGAGGACGCCAAGAGATTGCATTGAACCCCCCGATTTCGTCTACGTCACGCACGCAGTGGCAGCATCGTCCACGGTATTGCGCGCGGGGCACCTGACCGCGACAGACGTTCGCGTAGTGCCAGCTTTTGGATCGGCAGGTGTGCCTCTGCGGCCCCGCGTAGCCGCGTCGATGAGTTCAATCTACCCGCCGGACTTCACCCCGAGCTGGGTCAGGATGCCCTGAATGCCGCCTCCCGGCACCGCCTGCACGTGATAGACCAGCAACTTGTCGTCCGCGACCTTCACCCACGCCGGCTCGGGCGGCAACCTGATTCTCCGGCCCGTCGGCGCGATCGGCGCCATCCCGGGTAACGCGAGCGTGCCGCGTTGCGTTCCGCGGACGTGGGCGAGAAACCGCACCACGTCGTCCTCCTCGGTAAGGTCGGTGGGGTCCTCGGAGTAATCCGGGAAGGCATCCAACTGCGCCTTCATCGCTGCAAGAAACTCCGGCTTTCCAATCCCGTCCAGCCCCGCCCCCTCCAGCCGAAACTCATCGTGCACGAGCGCCGCCATCGCTTCGAGGTCACCCCGGTCCAAGGCTGCGGTGTAGCGTTGAAAAACCTCCTTCGGTCGCACAGGATGCTTCCTTGAAGCGTTCGAATCATGCGGAAGATTACCCTTTTGGGCACCCCCGTTCACCCCGCACTCCGACCAGGACTGGCCAAAGCCGCTACACTCGGTGCGATGGCCTGCGACGTGGACAGAACCCCAAGCAACCTCGACAGCATATGCCGACACCGTTTACGACTCGACGGCGCCAGACGGCGCTTCTCCTCCTCGCGTTCCTTACGCTCTCCACGGTCGCCGAACCATGTGGAGCTTTGGCAAGGCCACCCGATTTCACCGGCAAAGACCTGGCGCGGCTGGGAGCACTCTACGAGAACGCCGTGCGGGACGGACGCTTCCCGACCGAGCAGGAGGAAAGGCAGGTGAATTACTTCATGGGCTATGTCGAGGGAGCGGCGCTTGCATCGCGCAAGATCTGCCTCCCCTCCACACCAGGTGTTCGTGATCAACTCAGCGCCGCTACAGCGAGATATCTCCGGGAGCATCGTGGTGAATGGCGGGTGGCGCCCGATGCTCTGGTCGTAAAGGCGGTTCGGCCCCTCTTCCCGTGCCCGAAGACGCTTGCGCCAAAGCGCTAGACGCCACACTCATGAAACCCTTTCTCCTGGTCTTCTCCGCGTTGTGGATCTTGGGCGATTCGGCAGAACTAGCGGCCGCCGAGCGTTGGGTCGTGGTCGGCCAGACGGACAAAGTAGTCGTATACATCGACGTCCAAAGCATTACAGTCAAGGACGGTTTCAGACAAGCCTGGGAAAAGTGGGAGTACGCCCAGGAACGTCCTGCACCGCTCACGACCGCCAACAGGCCCTACAGGACGGCCCGCTATCTAACCAGTTACGATTGCAAGCAAAGGGCCGCGGGCGAATTGCAGGCAATGTACTTCGACGCCAGTGGCGAAGTCATCGGCAAGGTCGCCGGCAAGGATGTTTCCTCCAGCTTGGTGGTTCCCGGACTGCTCAGCGAGTCCGCCCTCGATTTCGTCTGCAAAGCCAAGTTGCGCAGGAAGCCATAGCCCGCCCTTGCCCGCTACCGTTCTGGTCGCAACGTACCCGTTGAAAGGCACGGACGCCGGCGAGAGATCGACCGGTCTCAAAGCTCCCTAATGCCCCAGCTTCGGCGGAGCCTGAATCACTGGGGCAGCCGCATCGAGAATCTCTCGTCGATCCCGCGAACGCGGCGGATAGATCCGCTGACAGTTGATCGTCTGTTTGGTCCTCTTGGCCGCTTCACCGGTCGAAGCGACGACGCGGTTCCACCCCTCCGTATACACAGCACCCCAAGGACCCAAATCCAGCACCGTGACGTACCAGTCGATGCGCAACGGAAGCATCGGCAGGCCGAGCAGATCGCAGACGACGTTATGACCGGCAAACCTTCCCATCGGTCGGCCGTGCTGACACGACATGACCGAAACGTGCGTATCGTCCATCAGCGCCCACGCCGAGTCTCCAGCCGCAAACACGTTCGCGACGCCGTTCACCTTCATGTACTGGTCGACGGGAAGCCGCCCGTAGCGATCGCGTTCTATGGGAAAGAGTCGGGTAAGGGGATTCGCGTGCATTCCCGCACACCACACCACCGTGGAAGCCGGGACGATCTCGCCCGAGGTGAGCGTCGCTCCGGCATGGTCGATGGCGCTGATGGATACACTGGTCCGCGTTTCGATCCCCAGCTCCCCGAGCGCCAGCTCGATCACCGGGCGGGCGCTGTCTCCCATGTCGGAGCCCACACGAGGATTGTGGTCGGCAAGGATCACGCGTAACGGGTGCGTCACTCGTGCTTGTGCGAGCACCGCCCGCAGTCTTCCGGGCATCTCCGTCGCCGCTTCGATGCCGGTCAGGCCCGCTCCCACGACGAGGACGGCGTACTGTCCGGGGGATTGGGTTTGCATCGGCAGAGCGCGCAGGTGGGCATCGAGGCGCGCAGCACCATCGAAGGTGTCCACGTCGAAGGCGTACTCGGCGAGCCCAGGAATCTCGGGATGAACGAGCTGGCTGCCCAGGGCGAAGACCAGCCTGTCGTAGGCTAGACTCCACAGTTCGCCCGTGGAGGACATGCGCACCTTGACCTGCTGCTGCGCAAGGTCGATGTCCGCAACAGTCCCCTCGATGCGCTGAATACCTGCGGGCTCCAACACCTCGTCCAGCGGGATGCGAACCTGACTCAGATCCGCCTCGTAGTTCCGCACGCGGATGCAATGGTACGCATCACGGTTGACGAGCGTGATGGCAACGTCGTCCGGCCCGAGACCGAGCTCGTCCAGCTTGCGGGCAGCGCCGACAGCGCTCCAGAGTCCGGCGAAACCTCCACCGACGACGACAATGCGCTTTGTCTTCATTCCGTAGCATCTCCTGATGACTGCAAGCCTTGCGGAGCAACGACGCAAAGCATATCGGTAACGCATGCGTCCGGTTCGTCTCAGGGGACACTTGCATCCCAGATGCGCCCCGTAAACGTCTTGCTTGCGTGTGCCTTGCCGAGGTTACCGCTTCTGCCCCGAGCGGTTCTGGTAGACCGCCTGGGCGCCCGCCCAACCTACGATATTGCACCGCAGAATACTCCAGCAATACAGCCTGCTAGTCCATTTGGCGGATTGACAGGAGGGGTGACCAACGCCTATAAGTTTCCTTGGGGTCGGCAAATCCGCTGCAATCCGCGCCAAGTTTCCCGGTTGCCCTCGGTAGCAGATCACCCCCCCAACGTAATGGAGGTCAAAGTATGAAGTCAGATAACTCATCATCTCATCGTGCCGCTCGGGGCAAGCGCCGCGTCGCCGGCGCCGCCATCGCAGCCGCAGTCACCACGGCGCTGGTCGCAGCAGCACCGGGAAATGCGGTCGCCGCGTCCAAGCAGCCCGATCTCGCCGATCGTGTGACTGCGCTGCGCCAGCTGCTGGCGGAAAGGAGCCCGTCAGTCGAGGGCACCGCGCCATGGGTTGATCGGGCCCTGAAACCGGGGCCAAAGCTCGCCCAATGGAACAAGTGGAAGAATGGTTGAGTTCGTCTTCCGACCTGAACCCGGCCGACAGGTCTCCCTGATGTCGTCAGGCGGCTTTCCACCCGCGTAACCTTGGTCGATCGTCACCCGCCCCGTGTTTCGAGCCGACCCCAAGTTGGGACGACCGAGATCGGGGCGGCGTCGTTTTCCCCCACTCTTCAGGTGCGGCTGCTCGTGATGCAGCCCACGCCGTTTTGCAACCTAGATTGCAGCTACTGTTACCTCCCGGGGCGCGACGATAAACGCCGCCTCGCGATCTCGACGGTCGAGGCCACGCTCCGCAACATCATCGAGAGCGGCCTGCTCGGCCCTGATCTGACGGTGATTTGGCACGCAGGCGAGCCGCTGGTCGTTCCGCCACGCTTTTATGCCGAAGCCTTCCAGCGCATCGCGTCGCTGGTCGACGGCCAGGCCGCCGTCCACCACTCGATCCAGACCAACGGGACGTTGATCGACGACGAGTGGTGCGACCTGTTCTGCGCGTGGTCCGTGCGGGTCGGCATCAGCATCGACGGGCCGGCCGACATTCACGACCTGCACCGCAAGACACGGTCCGGACGAGGAACACACCGGGACGTGATGCGGGGCGCGCAACGAATGCGCGAGGCCGGCGTGCCTTTCCATGCGATCGCTGTGGTCACTGCAGATACGCTCGAGAATCCAGACGCGATCGTGGATTTCTTCGTGCAGTCGGGCATCAGCGACCTTGCGCTCAATGTCGAGGAGCAGGAGGGGATCAATCCGCGTTCATCGCTCGCCGGGGCCGAGGATCGCGTCGCCCGGTTCTATCGCCGCGTTTTCGAGCGAGCGCTTGCATCGGGTGGCCGCCTCCAGGTGAGGGAATTCGACCAGGCGCGCGATGCCATCCTGTGCGGCCTCCAGACTTTCACGCTCGGGGAGAAGCGCTACGTCGCGAACGAGCAGGTTCGGCCGTTCGAGATCACGACCATCGACTGCGAGGGAAACTTTTCCACCTTTTCACCGGAGCTTCTCGGGCAAAGCCATGCGCGGTTCAACGGATTCGCACTCGGTAATGTGCATCGGGACCGGTTGATCGATGTCCTGGCCACACCGCGGTTCCGGGAGCTTTTCGGTGAGATCATGGCGGGCGTCGAGCGCTGCGCGTGCGACTGCCGCTACTACTTCCTCTGCGGCGGCGGGGCGCCCGCGAACAAGCTGTTTGAGAATGGCCGCTTCGACTCGACCGAAACGGCGTTCTGCCGTAATGCGATCCAGCGGCCGCTCGATGTCTCGCTGGAGTTGCTCGAGACGCTGGCGAACAAGCCACAAAGCGCCGCACTCGCGTCTCCTTGCTAGCAAGCTTTAGACGCTAATTCGCCGGACCGTTGAAGCCGCACAGCTTATGCGCGTCGTAGCGCGGCGGTGAGGCCGCCATTCCCTTTGCGACCTCCTTGAGAACCTCGGCGTCGAGTACGACGTGGTAGCGGTAAGCTTGGTTCTCGCCCTTCATCGTCCGGACCTCCACGCACGTCGCCTTCGGCGAGAAGTTCACCTGCGTGGGCGTTCCGAGCCCGAAGGGAACCGCGAAAATCGTATCCCGGCCCTCATTGCTTGCTCCCGGTCCCCTTCCCGTCTTCTCGTGAACGACGACCATGGGTGCACCGAACTTGCCCGTCGCCGCAAATCCGCGCTCCGACCGATAAGCAACGTGGCCGGGACGCCCCATCACTCGCAGAATATCGGTCTGGAGGATGTCGGGATCCTTGCCGGGTTCGTTGGTGATCTCGAGCACACCGCCGTCTTTCAGCTTTGCAAAGCCCTTTGCAACACCTTTCTCGTCCGGAGACGCGAAGTATATAGCGTCGATCGAGTCTTCCTCTTCCGGTGACATCGCCAGCTCTTTCTCAGCCTCACCTGAGAGCGTGATCAAGGCCCAGGTCGGCCCGTCTTCGCTCGAGGGCTCGCAGTCGATCGTTACCGCCGAGCCATTCGAGCTCACACGGACGCCCGCAACTTTTCCCACGCATTTGGTATTGCGAATTGCGCCGACCGGTTCAGCTTTGTTTCCTTGCACCAGGTGAAATACTGCGACCTGCAGCGTTCCATCGGGCGGCTCGTTTGTTCCGCCCGACTTCGGCCAGGCAACGGCGACCCATTCCTCGTTCCGGTCCGTTCCGAACGGAAGCCCTTGACCGCTCGATTCGGGCAGGCCAGCCAGATTCACCAGCTGCCCCGCCGACCCGACGAAGCACAAAGCGCCGCCTTGCCCCTGTTCGCCATCGCACGGTCCGACCTTAGGGCCTGGCGGCCTCCAGGCCAGCGGCTTCTCCGCGCCAGGGCTATTGACGTCCGCCCCCAGCTTCGCTCCGATCGCATCATTCAGGGCCATCATGGCACGCCGCGTCGGTGCTGCGTTCACGGCTTCGCGCGCCTTTGCGCGGGCGTTTTCCAGCGGCGCTTTGCTGTCGCAATCAGTCTTTTTTTGCCGCACCCGGCAAGCTTCGTATTTCCACAGGTTTGAGTATGCTTCGGCGGCCAGCGCGTTGGCCCTCGCCTGATCCTCTTCGCCCTGCCGCGCAAGATACTGCCACGCGCCAAACGCAAAAAACACCACAGCAGCAGCGATGGCACCGTATAAGCGTACCCGCCGTCGACGCTGCTCACGATCTTTGCGGACGCGGATTTCGGCCAGCAGCTCCGGCCAGCGGCGGAACAGGCCCGGATGCACGATGGAAAGACCGGGCCCGTATTCGAACAGTAACCGCGATGACACGAGGAAGGAACGGAGGGGCATGGTACGCCCTCCCGAGTCCTTGAAGGTCGGCGACGCAGCTCCGTCCACCGCCTCGATCTCCGGCCCCGGAATCGTGTCCCAAGGCAATCGCGGATCGTAGCGGGTAGCGTAGAGCGAGAGTGCATCGAGCATCGCACGCTTCTCGGTAGGTCCCTGTTGGGTGTAGAGCTGCTCCGTCTTGTCGACCAGGTATGCCAGGCAGCTGAAGCTACGCTCGTTGGACAGCCGCCGTAGCTTGTTTCCAACGCGGGTACCCGGATCCTCGAACAGGTGGTGAAGACAGAACTCGACGAGCGTCGGCGCGAAGGTATCGCCCGCGACCTGGTTCGAGATCTCCTTCACCAGGTCCAGCTCGAACCGCAGGCCCGCGGCGGCGGCCATGCCCTCCACGAGCTTCACAAGCTCGTTCTTGGAACGCGTGCGTGTGACGTCCTTGACAAGGGCGTGCGCCTCCTTGGCCAAGCCCTCGAACGGACTCGTATACCGCGTTTGCAAGTCTCGCAGCGCCGCCTCGTCATAGGGCTTCAACTCCGGGACCCGGAGGTTGCCGGTCAAGCGCCGCTCGGCCCGCGCGCGGGAAAGCTCGCGTTCCCAGTAGCTCAGGTAGCCTTGACACGCCTTGACCTCGTGCGGCTCATCGAAATAGATGCCGGATTCGGCAACACACGTTGCAAAGCGCTGCACTGCAACCCAGAACTCCGGTCCCGGCGCGTCGTCGCCGCAGTCGGCATCGAGCAATCGCGCGTGCTCGCTGCGGATCTGCTCGAGCGTGGTAAACAGCGCTGTGGACTCGGGTCGCGGGTCGTGTTCCATCATGAACGCCGGAAAGTTGCGCGCCCAACGCCCCGTGAACGGTGCGGGTGGCTAGCCACATTGCGGAGGGGCAGTCTGGAACGCATTCTTCTATTATCGACCAACTAGCAAAGCCGCGCCGCGTGGCGCTCGCCGACAGCTTAGCTGATTTCCATGATCGGCTCGCCGACCCGCACCTTGAAAAGGCGATAGCCTTCGCGCAGCGCTTCGTCAACGATCTTGAAATGCTCCTCCACACGCGCCTGGAGCTTCGTGAGCGGCCGCACCACCTGGGAAGTTGCGTCCATAGCCGCTGACTCTGGCGCAAACATCCCGTCGACATCCTTGATGCAGGTGTCCACGAGCGGCCATGTCACGCGGGCGTCGTCGCGCACGTCCTCCTCCCAGTCCGCGCCGCCGCTTGGCAGCGCGCCGAAGCGTTCCCACGCATCGCGAGCCGAATTCAGGCGACGCTTGACCCGCCGCCATTCGTTGGCGTCGAACTGGGCGTCCTTCGCGGCCAGCTGATCGAAAAGCCACGGCAATTTGTCATGGACGTCCTGCAGACCGTGGTGCTCCTCGACGAGCGCCTTGCACTTGCTGAGCACAGGATTGACGTCCGCCATCAGCACCTCGAGGCTGCGCTCGACAGGCTCCAGCTCGGCTGCATACCGGTCTTTCACGCGTCCCATGTCTAACCGAATCTGGTCGCCGTCGAGTTTGTCCGCCAGGTTTTTGAGCACGTTGTCGAGGTCGGAGAGCCAGGCGCCCAGCCGCTGGTTGAAATCGCCGATCGCGTTGGCTCGCCCTGGCCCCGGCTCATCGGCCGCCGCTGTGCGGAGGGCCGCGATTGCGCCCTCGAACGGTACGCGGTGCGCTTCGAACCACTCCCGGTCCGCGTCGTCGAGGCAGCGCTCACACTGGGTGATCTCCATCTGGATGGACGTCAGTTTCGGAGCGCAGTACGAAGCGACATCCGAAAGCGTCCGGCCGTCGATCTGTTCCGGATCATCGGCGCGCAATACGCGCGCTTTGAGGTAGATGTCGTGCAATATGTCGTGGATCGATTTCGCGCCGTACAGCTTGAGGATGGTGCGGGCGCTTCGGCGCAAGGCTTCGAGCTCCGGCTGCTCGTTAGCCCCTCCAGGCGGTCCGCTCTTGCCATTCGCCTCGAGCTCCTGGACAGCGGCCGTGACGGCAACGGCCAGCTTTTGGCCAAGCTCATCCGCCGTGGCGAACTCGCTCACCACGTGCCGCTTCTGCAGCTCGCTCTTGAACGCCTCTAGCAGACGACCGCGGTCGCCTGCCCCCGTTATGTTGTCTCCCAACCTCCAATTCAAATCGCCGCTATAGATGAAGATCAGCCGCTGCTTGCTGTGCTTGTCCGCTTCACGGTACTCGAGCTCGGTGATGGACTTGCCGTCAGGATTGCCTTCGCCCGGAATATAGCCGTAGCGATACCCGATGAGACCCACGTAAACATCGCAGCTGGCGACATCAGCGAGGCACTTCTGCACAGGCCGAGCGTCGGCAGCGCCGTAGTCCTCCATCGCGATGGCGTCATGCTTCAGTTGCCGAAGCGTCTTGTACGCGGCCTCGCGGAACGTCTTGAGGTCCTCGTACGTTGAGGAAACATAGATCCGAGCCACTGCGCGCTCTTCCTTCTGCCTGTTTGTTAGGAGCGATCTTGACGACGGAATCGTCCCCCGCCGCACCAGGCAACGCCGGCAGCCTTGGTGCTCACGAGCTCGAGCGCAGCTTCCTGCCCCCTCAAGCCGGGGTCCTGCGTCGAACTATTGTCTACTTCGCGGCAATTATGGTAAAGGAGACGCGAAGATCGCAATACGACTTTCGGATGAGCCAAAGGTCTGTCAGAAGCCGCCTGCGCCAGGCGTGAGCCCCCAGGCGTGCCCGCGGGCAGTCGCGTGGCAGATGCGAGAATTCGCGATCGGCGCGGGTGCGTTCCACGTTTTTCCCTTCCCAAGTCCGGAAGCACACAAGCCGTGAGCATAACCATCGGAGGCCTTCATGTCGTCAAACCCACGACCGCGCCCAATCTGTTTCATGGTCATGCCCTACGGCAAGAAACGCACGGACGCATCACCCGAGATCAAGGCGCCAGCGGAGATCAATTTCGACGCACTGTGGGACCACGCGCTCAAGGCGGCTATCGAGGATCTCGGCTACGAGCCGATCCGCGCGGACCAGGATATCGGCGCGCTGATCGTGAAGGAGATGCTCGAGCGGCTCTACTTCGCCGATCTCATCATCGCGGACATGACGATTCCGAATGGGAACGTGTACTACGAGGTGGGCATCCGTCACGCCGCAAAGGAGCACGGCTGTGTGCTGGTGGCCGCGGATTGGTCGCGACCGCTCTTCGACGTGCAGCAGATGCGGCACGTGCGTTACCCGCTGCAGAACGGCGACATCACGGGCGACGACGCGACCGCGGCGGCGATCCGGCAGGCGGTCCGCGACGGCGCGCGCCCACGCGTCGCAGGCAAGTCGCCGTTCTTCCAGACGCTCGACGGTTATCCGGACAACGTCGACGACTCGAAACGAGCGGCCACGCAAGCGGAGCTCGGTGCGCTGGGCGCATTCCAGGCGCGGAGCACCGCAATACGCGCGATCGCGGGCAACGACGAACGCAGGGCAGCCGCGACAGCGCTCGCGGCGGAATTTGCGCAGCCGCCGATCTCGTCGCAGGTCGCGAACGGGCTTATCAAGCTGTTGCGCGACTGCGGTGCGTGGCAGGCGGTGCTCGACATCGTCGCAAAGCTCGAGGATCCGTTCGCCTCGTCGGCACACATCCTCGAGATCCGCGAGTTCGCCCGCTCGCAGACCGGCGATCACCTGCAGGCAATCGGTGCGCTCGAACAGTTGATGAAGACTGCCGGCGCGACCTCCGAGCGCGAGGGACTAGTTGGCGGCCGCTTCAAGCGGCTGTGGCGCGACGCGAAGACCGACCTCGAGAAGCGCCGCTACCTCAACCAGGCGATCGAGCACTACGAGCGGGGCATGATGCTCGATCTCAACGACTACTACCCGTCATCCAATCTGCCGCGGCTCTACATGGTGCGCGGCGCCAAGGGCGACGCGGACAAGGCGCGAGCGGTCGCGCAGGTCGTCTACCATGCATGCCAGCGGGCGAAGGCCCGTGGCGCGCCCGATCCGTGGCTGCGGCCGACGCTGCTCGCCGCTGCGTTCGACGCTGCGGACATCGACGCCGCAACGACGCTCTACGACGAGGTTGTGAACGAGGGGCCCGGCGACTGGCAGTTGAAGAGCGTGCTCGCCGATCTCGACGTGAGCCTCCAACAGGTGAAAGACGCCGAGTTGCGCGCAGCGCTCGAGGGCGTTCGCGACGACCTTCAAAAGCTCCTTTGAGTCGCGCGGCTGCTACGACACCGACTGCGGAGTGCTCATCGTCGACATGAACGTCGGCTTCATGAGCGACGCGGATTGTCTGGGGCTGGCGCCAGACCCTCGACCTTCAGAAGGGGTGCACGCGCCCGCTCACATCGCCAACCGCGAGGACCGCGGCCCTTCGTAGAAATGCGAGCGCCGTGATTCTGGCGTCAGCGACGAACCAAACCAAGACGATCCGGCCCTCGTGGCTGTGCTCCCAGAGCCGGATCGTCTTGTCCCCGACCCCGAGGCTAACTAACCGCCCGTAGGCGAGCAGCGCGAGCGCGTCGACCTGGAACGTGTGCCCCTCGAGCGTCGCCTCGCAGCCGCCGGTCGCCGCGTTCCAGAGCTTGATCGTGCCGTCCCTCGACCCCGATGCGAGTTGCCCGTCGGCGGGCAGCGCGAGCGCGCTGACCCCAGCCCGCGTGCCCCTCGAGCGCCGGATGAGCGCCTCAGAGGCTAGCAGGCTCGGCGTGAGCGGGCGCAATCCTCGGCCCCGTAGCACATCCTCTGCCGCTCGCTCGCAAAGACTCCCCAGCTCCGGGTCGGAGCGCTGCTGCAAGCGGCGAAGAAGCTGCGAGGCGAGGAAATCCGGTCGATGCCAGTCGTACGCGTTCCGTCGTGAT
>JBEVOI010000066.1:0-3320 GCA_040507665.1 Burkholderiales bacterium | reverse complement strand
GGTCTCGGTACGCGCGCTGCTCAGCGACTGCAATACGGCACGCAAGGTAGCGAGCCGAATGCGGCGAAATCAGTCGCCCACCACGGCGGCAACTGTCGCCGAAGAATCCGCGCCGAGCAGCGCTGCACGCGATGAGAGCGCTGCGCAGATACTGTCGGTCGGATGGTTCACCACCCTGCAAATCGTCTTTGCGAGTTTGCTCATTTCGCCAGGCTTGCTGGCGTCACTAGAGATCTTGAGCGCCGTCGAAATGGGAGCCTTCTTCGCGACCGCCAGCATTTGGACCTTCATCGTCGCCGGCATCGGCCTGTACCTGCTCGGCCTGCTCCTGCCCTTCGCCATTCTGCTCTGGGTCATGGGCATCAAGTTTTTCCTGGGTGGCGACATCTACCGCAACAACGTGACGCCCGGCGTCTACCCCAAGTGGAGCAAGATGCACCTGCGGGTTTGGTGCATCGGACGAATGGAGAGCCTAGTGCTCCTGCCCCTGCGCGCCTTCCACCGCAGCGCGCCGCTCATGGCATTCGTGCTGCGGCAGCTCGGAGCGACAGTCGGCAGAAATCTTCAATGCGCGCCTGATGCGTATCTGTTTGGGCCCGTGGACTTGATTACCATCGAGGATGATGTCGCTATCCAGACCGGCGCCTACGTCCAAACGACGAGATGGTCCGGGCAGAATCTGCTCGTCGGCCCGATCTACCTTGAAAGCAGTTGCAAGATCGGAATGCGAGCCGCCATCGCCAACAATGTGAGGATTGGCGGCGGCAGCTGGATCACTCCGTTCACACCCATTTTGCGAGACGTTGGCGCGCATGAGGTTTGGGAAGGGGCTCCGGCTCGCCTTACCGGCCGTTGCACGCACCTGCGGCGTACGGCAAGCGTCTGTCGGGACACTTACCCGATCTGGCTATTGGAGACCTGCAACGTCTTCATGCAGATCGCAGTGTTCTCTGCGATCAACGTGGTACCCGCCGCGATGATCCTGTGGTTTGCCCGCGATTTCACGCCGGTGGCAGACGCCGCCGTACCCAGCAATTACCTTAGCGTGATGCCACTGTACAAAATCATCGGGCACCTAACGCTCTACACCTTCATTGTCGCTTGGCTGACTATCGTCGTTACCTCTTTGTTGGGCTGCCTCTTCATTCGCTACACGACCGCCTCACCAGGACTTCACAGTGCGCGCGGTCTTAGTGGCGCGCTCCTCATGTACAGAATGCGCAAGCTCAACAACATCCAGTTGCTGTGGACCTGGACCATCACGGGGCAATATTTGCGGGCGCTCGCCGGCATGCACTTCACTCGATTGGGCGCGTCCGAGTGCGACGTGATGTTCAATCTCGTCCCCGAGCTCGCCACTGCCGACGCGCAGGTGTTCTGGTCAAACGGCTCCTTCACGAACATGCTCGACTACGGCGCCGAGCATCTGACGCCGCGCAATCTGGACATGCCGCGGAATTTTTTCAGCGGCAACAACTGCGTGGCGGAATACGGCCAGTTGCCGTCGAATTTCCTCCTCGGGGTATCAACGCCGTGCAGCGATATAGACTTCCGGCGACAGATGCGATCGCGACTCGGCGAGCCGATTGCTGTGGCGGGGAATCCGCCGCTAAAGTTCGCCAGTACCGAGACCGAGCACAAGCAACTGCCGACCTTCCCGCTCTTTCTGGCCCGCGTCCTTCTGAATGACTTCTTCAGCATCGGGATGCTGCGCGTCACCGATGGGCTGATCTTTACAATCCTGTACATCTGTTCGCTGCGGATGGGCTTCGGCCCACTCATCGGCGCGCTGCTGGCACTGTTGCTCACCGAGGTCCATCTGATCTTGTTCAGCGTCGCGATCAAGAAGGCTTTCGTCGGTAGGGACTGGGGAGTCAATCATGCGACGCCCTTCTGGTCCTTGCGGCACTTCGCCTACTTTTTCGCGCAGGATTGCTTTTTCGTCTGGTGCCAGGTACCTCTGAACTTTTGCGCAGGCACGATCCTCGCGAACCCTATCTTACGGTGGATGGGGTGCCAGATCGGACACCAGACGATCTTGACCGAGCCCATGCAGTGTTGCGATTGGAACGCGGTGAAATTTGATGACAATTGTGTCGTCGGTGGTTTCCTGCAGTTCCATACCTTCGAAAATATGATGCTGAAGGTGAGGCAAACCCACATCCAGGACGGATGTTCTATATGCACCGGCGCAACGGTGATGAGTGGCGTTGTTATCGAGCGGGACACGACGGTATTGCCGCTGTCGCTCGTCCTCAAGGATAGGAACCTCCACTCGGCTACCTACCAGGGCAGCCCCGTTGAGCCTGTGGGTCGATTGCTTGCGGAGGCTCGCGGTTCGGATGACATGGGACGCTAGCGCACGCGTCAACAACCTATTCGCCGCAAGCGCGCGCGACTGCACTCCGGCGCCTGCACGTCATATAGCGAGAGTTCTATTTGCGCCGGTCTCGCACGATCTGGAGGCAGTTAGCTGTTGCGCGTCCGTCCTCTCGGATGCGGAGAAGCGGCGGGCACAAAGCTTGCTGGGGGAAGGCGGCGAAGCACAATTTAAGCAGCAGCGTGCGTTTCGCCGCTACTGCGGCGCCGTCGCGCTCGGTTCGGCTCTGCCCTTATCGCGCATCGCTTTCGAGGCCACGGAGAAAGGGTGTCCCTACCTCCCCGAACTGCGGGGTTGCTGGTTCAGCTTTTCCTCCTGCAGGCTCGGATACCTCGGGGCGTGGTCTTCTACACAGCCCATCGGCGTCGACATCGAAGACCCGACGAGACACCTCGAGGTGACTGAGCTCGCGCACGCTTATTTTTCAAGAGCTGAGGCAAAGGTCGTTGAAGGAGCCGGCGAACGGACCCGCATGCGAACCTTCTTCCAACTCTGGACACTCAAGGAAGCAGCCCTAAAATCCATTGGAGAGGGATTGCCCTTTGGCCTCGACGCGTTCCAATTCGAGCTTGGCCCGAGCATCCGCATCGTCGATGCGCCACGAGCGTACGGTGGGCCGGAGCAATTTTGCGCCTACGCGATTGATACGGCAGGTAGCTGCGCAGCTCTTGCCATCCGGAGGAATGGTTGATTATCCGCGAGACCAATTCGACTTCAATACCTCGAGCGCCGCGGTGATCAACGGGTCGGTCCCGTTCTCAATATCAGCGGTGCTGTTGAACAGCTCGACATCGGCTGGTACGCCTTTGGCTTCGTAACACACCATGTCCGCCGAGAAGTATTTCTGGTATGATAGGCAGTACTCCCAGCCGTTCGGAAGTTTCTTCTCGAGCTGATAGGAGAATATGCCATTGGTATGATCGCCCAAGATCGTCACGTA
>JBEVOI010000044.1:0-5349 GCA_040507665.1 Burkholderiales bacterium | reverse complement strand
TGCCCTATATCCGGCGCTTCCACGGCAAGACCATCGTCATCAAGTACGGTGGGAACGCGATGACCGACATCCGTCTGCAGCAGAGCTTCGCCCACGACGTGGTTCTGCTCAAGCTCGTGGGCATGAACCCGGTGGTCGTGCACGGAGGCGGGCCCCAGATCGAGCAGTTGCTCGGGCGGCTCGGCAAGAAAGGCGAGTTCGTGCAGGGGATGCGGGTCACCGATGCCGAAACGATGGACGTGGTCGAGATGGTCCTCGGTGGTGCGGTGAACAAGGATATCGTCACCCTCATCAACCGCGCGGGGGGCAAGGCGGTCGGCCTCACCGGGCAGGATGGCAGTTTCATCCACGCGCGCAAGATGCTGCTGCCGAACAAGGAGAGGCCCGAGGAGCTGATCGACATCGGCCAGGTCGGGGAGATTGCCGGAATCGACCCGGGGGTCATCGACTCGCTCGAGCAGGGGGGATTCATCCCGGTCGTGGCTCCGATCGGCGTCGGCCCGGAGGGCGAGTCCTACAACATCAATGCGGATCTCGTGGCGGGCAAGCTCGCGGAGGTGCTGCGGGCGGAGAAGCTGATCCTGCTTACGAACACCCCAGGCGTGCTCGACAAGCAGGGCAATCTGCTCACCGGGCTCACCCCCAAGGGTATCGACGATCTGGTGGCCGACGGCACCCTCTCGGGCGGCATGCTGCCGAAAATCTCTTCGGCGCTGGACGCGGCGCGCAGCGGGGTCAAGAGCGTACACATCGTCGACGGCAGGGTCGAGCACGCGCTGCTGCTCGAGATCTTGACCGACGAGGGGGTCGGCACGCTGATCCGGTCCAAATGACGCCGTCGGGCCCACGGCGGATTCGAGCGCGGACGTGGATCTTCGACCTGGACAATACCCTGCACGACGCGTCGCCCTACGTCTTCCCGTACCTGAACCGGTCCATGACGGACTATCTCGAGCACCACCTCGGCCTAGACCCCGAGCAGGCGAGCCGGCTGCGGCGCCACTACTGGAAACGCTACGGCGCCACCCTCCTGGGACTCATGCGCCATCACGGCACCGACCCGCATCACTTCCTGCGCGTCACCCATGACTTTTCCGATCTGCCAGCGATGATCGTGCGAGAGCCGGGGCTCCGAGCGGCGCTGCACCGGCTGCGCGGGCGCAAGCTGGTGTTCTCCAATTCGCCTGTTGACTATGCCGTAGCGGTGTTGCGCATCCTGCGCATCGCGGACCTATTCGATGGCGTGTTCTCCATCGAGCACACCGGCTTTAGGCCTAAACCAGACCCGGTGGGATTTCTACGCCTTTTGCGACGGCATCGTCTGCACCCGCGGGGCTGCGTGATGGTCGAGGACTCGCTCGAGAACCTCATGACCGCCAGGCGGCTGGGCATGAGGACGGTGTGGGTCGCCCGGCGGGGACCGGCACCTGCCTGGGTGGACGCGACCGTGCGCAGCGTGCATGAGCTGGGCGCTGTTACCTTCGGCTGATGAAACGACTCGGGAGGAGAAGACCGATGCCTGCTACGAAGCCGGGAGAAAGAAAGCAGCAAATCCTCGAGGTGCTGGCCGAGATGCTGGAGCGTCCAGCACCCGAAAAGATTACCACTGCGGCGCTCGCGGCACGGCTCGACGTATCGGAAGCAGCGCTCTACCGTCATTTTGCGAGCAAGGCCCAGATGTTCGAGGGCCTGATCGAGTTCATCGAGCAGACTGTGTTCGCCCTCGCGAACAAGATCACCGCTGAGGAGTCGAGCGGGCTCAAGCAGCTCGAGCGCACGATTTCCATGCTGCTCGGGTTTGCGCAGAAGAATCGGGGCATGACGCGCGTGCTGATCGGCGATGCGCTGGTGAACGAAAACGAGCGGCTGCAGGCACGAATCAACCAGCTCCACGACCGGTTGGAGGCGACGATCAAACAGGCGCTGCGCTTCGCCGCCAGCCAGAACGAGATCCAGACCGACTTCGACGCGGCCGCCCGCGCGAACCTGATCCTGTCGTTCGTGGTCGGGCGCTGGCATCAGTTCGCCAAGAGCGGCTTCAAACGCGATCCGCTCGAATACTGGCCGGGCCAATGGCCGGGGCTGGTCGCCGAGCGACCCGGGCGACAGTCTGTCGCTAATCCTGGCGACGGCGCGGCGTCTCGGCTGACGGACGAAACATGAGCCCGCTGGTCGAAACCCGCAGCTCCCACTCGGCATTGCGGTCGGCCGGGACAAACGATGCCGATCCGTATTCTGCGTCGAGCAGCGGTTCGAGCAGCGCGAACTTCTGTCGCAGCGAGAACATGTCCACGGGCTTGGGCTGGCCGAGCGGGAACACGGTGCGCACGCGGGTGCGTTCGTCCTCCGCGTCCCGGTAACGCCCTGCTACCCGATCCAGCTCGTACTGTGTGTGCAACCCGAGGAGATTCGCGACTGGTTTCCACTTCAGGATGTGGGCGTCCACGTACACTTCGTCGCCCGCGAGCACGTAGGTGGCGGTCCGACCGTCCGGAAACCTGAACCTCGCGGTGAAGCGCCCGGGCCCGGCCGGCTCCACCTTCACCCGCGCCGCCACCTCCTCTCTCGTGAGTGCCAGGTAGCCGAGGGTGCCGATCCCGATCGTCGCGCTCAAGGCCGCGACCGCAAGCAAGAGCAGGGCGACCAGGGTTCGGAACGTGAACGCGAGCGGCCGTCGACGCACCAATGCTGTCAATGCGGTGACGAGGACGGCCAGACCGACGAAGGCAACCGCGATCGCGATCAGCGAAAAAGGCAGTTGCAGGATGGTCACTCCTTTATGAGCCGGCTTATGCTGGAGCCTGCCTTGCGCCCGGTAACCAGACAGGCGATGCACTTGCCTGACCCGGTCGAACGGCCGCAAACCATCGGGGCGAGCTCTTCCCCTGCAAGGGTTAGCGCGGCACGGCTCGCGCCGGTTTGCGCGCCGCCACCACCTTGGGCGCTTCGCTCAGCAAATACTCACGAAAGCTCTGGGCAACGGCGGTCAGCCGCTTCTGGGAGCGGTGTACAAGATACCAATTCCGTACAATTGGGAATCCCTCGACATTGAGCACCACCAGCCGTCCTGTATCGACCTCGAGCTCGCACGTGTGGAGCGAAATGACGGACAGGCCGAGCCCCGCCCCCACCACTGCCTTGATCGCCTCGTTGGTATCCATTTCCATGCTGCGGTTGAGCGTGAGGCCGTGGTCGGTGAAAAAACGCTCCATCGCATTGCGGGTGCCTGACCCGGGTTCACGGACGACGAAGCTTTCCTGCTCCAGTCGGGAAAGCGGAATCTTCTTCTGCTTCGCGAGCGCATGGTCGGGCGCGGCGACGCACACCAGGGGATTTTCCATGATGGACTCCGCGTGCAGGTCCATTTCCTGCGGTGGGCGGCCGAGAATGGCGAGATCCACTTCGTTGTCGGCGAGGTGCTTGAGCACATGCTGGCGATTTGCGACGTAGATGCTCACGGCCACTTTGGGGTGCATCTTCTGGAAGCGCGCGAGCAGCTTGGGGGCGAAGTACTTTGCGGTGCTCACCACGGAAACCAGAAGCCGTCCGCGTTCCAGGCCCTTCAACTGATCGAGCACCTCTTCCATCTCCCGGAGCTGCTGGGCGATGGAGCGGCTGTACTGGAAGAGCTCACGGCCGGCGTCGGTGAGATAGATTTTCTTGCCGAGCTGCTCAAAGAGCGGAAGCCCGATGTTGTCCTCGAGCTGCTTGATCTGCATCGATACCGCGGGCTGGGTGAGGTAGAGCTCCTCGGCTGCGCGGGAAAACGACAGGTGCCGGGCCACCCCCTCGAACACCCTGAGCTGGCGCAATGTGAGGTGCAGCACGACCCGGTTCCTCTCCTTCTCTGAACGCGCTCAATCTTATCATGACGATCAGAATTATTAACTTGTTGTGATGGTTTGGCGCGGACTATAGTGCGCCCATCAAGCGCGGCGATTATCACGGGACACGCAGGTGATCGGACGTTGGAGCCACGCGCAGCGCAGTCTCATCAGGTTTGCAGGTGGGCCGAGCACGCCGAATTTCTCGGCGCCCCGAACATAGAGCGCCGGTTGAAGCGCTTGCAGCTCACGTGAGCTTGGTCGTAATCCATTTCGGAGGGTGTGATGGGTAAGTCAGAAACGATGCAGGAAGGCAAGGAACGCTACAAATCCGGCGTCATCCCCTACAAGAAAATGGGCTACTGGGAGCCCGACTACGAACCCAAGGACACCGACGTTATTGCCATGTTCCGCATTACGCCGCAGCCCGGTGTGGACGCCGATGAGGCCGCAGCGGCGGTCGCGGGCGAATCCTCCACCGCGACCTGGACCGTGGTTTGGACCGATCGTCTGACCGCCTGCGAGCTCTACCGCGCCAAGGCCTACCGCGTCGACCCGGTTCCAAACACCGGCCCCGGGACCAAGACCGACCAGCAGTACTTCGCCTACATTTCCTATGACCTCGATCTGTTCGAGGAAGGCTCGATCGCCAATCTGACGGCGTCCATCATCGGCAACGTCTTCGGCTTCAAGGCGGTCAAGGCGCTGCGTCTCGAGGACATGCGCATACCCGTCGCATACCTCAAGACCTTTCAGGGCCCGGCTACGGGCATCGTGGTCGAGCGCGAGCGTCTCGACAAGTTCGGGCGCCCGCTCCTGGGGGCCACGACCAAGCCGAAACTCGGGCTCTCCGGCCGCAATTACGGGCGGGTGGTGTACGAGGCGCTGAAGGGCGGTCTCGACTTCGTGAAGGATGACGAGAACATCAACTCGCAACCGTTCATGCACTGGCGGGACCGTTTTCTTTACTGCATGGAGGCGGTAAACAAGGCCTCTGCGGCGACCGGCGAGGTCAAGGGACATTACCTCAACGTCACCGCGGGCACCATGGAAGCCATGTACGAACGCGCCGACTTTGCGAAGTCGCTCGGTTCCGTCATCGTCATGATTGATCTCGTAGTCGGTTACACCGCCATTCAGTCCATGGCCAAATGGGCGCGCAAGAACGACATGATCCTGCACCTGCATCGCGCCGGAAACTCCACCTACTCGCGGCAGAAGAATCACGGTATGAATTTCCGGGTGATCTGTAAGTGGATGCGCATGGCGGGTGTGGATCACATCCACGCCGGTACGGTGGTGGGCAAGCTGGAAGGCGACCCGCTCATGATCAAGGGCTTCTACGACACGCTGCGGGAGACACATGTCCCGCAGAATCTCGAGCACGGTCTGTTCTTCGACCAGGATTGGGCCTCGCTCAACAAGGTGATGCCGGTGGCCTCCGGCGGCATTCACGCCGGCCAGATGCACCAACTGTTGCACTACCTGGGCGAGGATGTCGTGCTCCAATTTGGCGGCGGCACCA
>JBEVOI010000040.1:0-7600 GCA_040507665.1 Burkholderiales bacterium | reverse complement strand
GTCCGGGGGCGATGTCCGAATGTCCCGCCAGGTCGCGGATGGGATACGCGGCCTGGAGCGCATGCGTGAGTCGCGCCAGGGTCGCATACTGCGCGGCGGTGAACCGGACATCGTCGGTCCCCTCCAGCTCGACGCCGACCGAGAAATCGTTGCAGCGGTCTCGCCCATGCCACGTGGACGCACCCGCATGCCATGCGCGCTTCGAGCAGGGTACGAACTGGAGAAGTTCTCCGCGACGGCGAAGGAAGAAGTGAGCGGAGACCCGGAGCCCGGCCAGGCCCGCGAAATAGGGGTGCGCGTCGAGGTCCAGGCGGTTCAGGAAGAGATCGGCCACCGCATCCCCGCGAAAGCGGCCAGGCGGCAGGCTGATGCTATGAATGACGAGCAGTGTGATTGCAGCGTCGGCCGGACGCTCGTCACAGTTGGGCGAGGGATGAAAGCGCGCGGCAGGCAAACGCCCGGCTTCGTCCAGCATCCAGGCGTGCGGAGATCGACGGGTCATGGACATCCGACAGCGGGATAGCGAAGGCGTCCACCCGCCTGCGCTACCTCAGTTGATACCGAGCCGCTCCATGCGGTAGCGCAACGCCCGGAACGTGATACCGAGCAGCTTTGCCGCCGCGGTGCGGTTGTACCGGGTCTTCTCCAGCGCCTCGATAATCGCTGCCTTCTCGACGCCGTCCAGATATTCCTGCAGGGGTACCTTGCCCCCCGGTGGTGTCCCAGCATTGGCACCGGAGCTTGCGGTCACACCCTCCTCCGCCTTGAGCATCTCCGCCGGCGGGGTGAGCTGCAAGTCCTCGAGCTGGATCAGATCGTCGGAGCAAAGCGCCAACGCCCGCTCGAGAATATTCTCGAGCTCCCGGACGTTACCCGGAAAGTCATAACGCATGAGCGCGCCCATGGCGCTCTTGTCGATCTGCACGTCGGTGCGCCCCTGGGCGCGAGTAAGCTTCTGAAGGACAGCGTTGGTCAGGAGTGGAATGTCCTCGAGCATTTCCCGCAGCGGCGGCATCTTGAGCTCGATGACAGCAAGCCGGTAGTACAGATCGTGGCGGAATTTACCCCCCTCGACGAGATCGGCCAGCGACTTGTGGGTGGCGCTGATGATGCGCACGTCGGCCGGATCTTCCTGGGTCGAGCCTACCTTGCGCACCTTCTTTTCCTGGATGGCGCGCAGAAGCTTGACCTGCATCAGCAGCGGCAGGTCCGCCACCTCGTCGAGAAACAGGGTGCCCCCGGAGGCCGCCTGGAAGAAGCCGTCCCGTTCCTGGTCCGCTCCGGTGAACGCGCCCCTCTTGTAGCCGAAGAACTCGCTTTCCATCAGCGTCTCGGGAATCGCGCCACAGTTCACCGGGATGAAGGGTTTCTCGCGCCGGGCGCTTTTCTCGTGGATGAGCCGCGCCGCGAGTTCCTTGCCGCTGCCGGATTCGCCGGAGATGTACACCGGTGCTTCGCTCCGCCCGAGCTTCTCGACCAGTGTGCGCACCTGCTGGATCGCCTGGGAGTCGCCGAGAAGCGAGTGTCCGCCGGAAGACTTGGCGGCCGTGACCTGGGGCAGGCTCAGAGCCGATTTGACCAGTGTGCGCAACTGCTCGAGGGAGACTGGCTTGGCCACGTAGTCGAAGGCGCCCGCCTTCAGCGCGGCGACGGCGTTTTCGGTATTCCCGTGGGCGGTGATTACGGCGACCGGCAGATCGGCGCAGTTCTGGCTGATGTGCTTGACGATGTCGATGCCGGTGCCGTCCGGCAAGCGCATGTCGGTAAGGCACAGGTCGTAGGGGTGCGACTGCAGCCGCTCCAAGGCCTCCTTGACGCCGGAGGCCCGCTCCACCTCCAGCCCCATTCGCAGGAGCGTGAGCTCGAGCAGTTCGAGGATATCTGCCTCGTCGTCGACGATCAGCACCGTGCGTGGCACCGCCCCGTCCATGCGGCTCTTACGTCTCAAGTGTGCGCCCTCTTGCAGAGAATCGTGAACTGCGCGCCGCCGCCCGGCGCGTCCGAATAGTACAGGCTCGCGCCATTCGCCTGGCAGATTTCCCGCGCGATGTAGAGTCCGAGGCCGGTGCCGCTGACGGCCGTGGTGAAAAACGGTTCGAACAGCTGGTTCGTCAGATTCCGCGGCACGCCGGACCCGTCGTCGATCACCTCCAATTTTACAATATTCGCATTGTGCCCCAGCCCTACTACGAGGTGGATGCTGCCATCCTTGCGCTGGCAGTGGCGCAGGGCGTTGCGGGACAGGTTCCACATCACCTGGTTGAGATGGGAGCGATCGAACGCCACAAAGTAGCTGCCGCCGAGCTCGATTGCAAAGGTGGTTGCGGGGATCTTCTCGATCGCGCTGAACTGCTCGACGAAGGTGCGCAGATAGGCCCCGACGTCAAAGTTCTCCTTCAGCGCCCGGTCGCGCCGGTTCAGCTTCAGCACGTCCTGGACCATGCGATCGAGCCGCTGGACGTTGTCGTGGATGATCTGCAGCAGTCGCGTCTGGGTCGCTGACAGCTCGGGTTCCTCCTGTAGCAGTTCGGTGGCGTGGCTGATGGCGGACAGGGGATTGCGAATCTCGTGCGCGATGTTCGCCGTCAGCCGCCCGAGGGAGGCGAGCTTGAGCTGCTGGGCCTGACCCTGCACCCGGGACAGATCCTCGAGAAAGATCACTGCGCCGAGGTAGTTCTCCCGACCCACGCGCACAAAGCGCACGCTCGCCTGGTCCTGCGGGTTCACGCTCGGAATCGGTTCAGCGGCGAGCGCGGGCTCGGCACGCCACCGAGCAATCTGATGCCCGAGGGCTGGCGCGTACTCGGACAGCAGTACGTCGCGCCTGCCCTTTGGCACCAGCCCCAGAAGCTCCTCCGCTTGTGCGTTGTGTTGACGGATGATCCCCTGGTCGTCGACCACCAGCACGCCGTCCTGCATGTCCTGGATCACGAGCTGGTTCACCTGCGCCAGGTTCGCGAGGTCGAAGCCGCGCTGGGCGGCGAGCTGTTCGCTCTCGAGGGTCCGGCGCGCAAGGGCGTGGGCGAGCCACGCTGTGGCAAAGTAACCAATGCTGAGAAGCCCAGCCTGCACGAACTCCGCGACGTGCGCATCCCGTGTGACGACGTCGAACGCGTGCTCCAACAACACCGCGATACTGGCAAGCGAGGCGTGGAACAGGGTCATTCGGCCGCGCCCGATCAACCCGCTCGCCGCGAGCGACGCGAGCAGCAGCAGGCCAAGCCCGCTCGAGATGCCGCCGCTCGCGAACATGAGCGGCATGATGAAGGCGACGTCGGCCGCGACCTGGAGGGTGAGCTGGAGATTGAAGCTCGGTACGCGCGAGGTGATCGTGATGAAGCAGGCGGCGCTAAACAACACGTAAAGGCCGCACACGTACTTGTATAGAATGGGGTTGGCAGCGCCGAAGGGCAGCTCGCCCCCGAATACTATCGGGGTGACCGTGAGGATGAGCGCGAGCGCGCAGCGGTATATGTTGAAGTAAAGCAGCGAGCGCCAGTAGTGCTCAGGGCGCTCGGCGCCTCTGGCACCCAGGCCGAGGGAGATGGCGTTGGGCAACATGAACCGGGAGTGGCGCGCGGCTAGGGAACCTCGGGCTGGTACAGGCGGCGGTGCTCTGCCGAGCAGAAGAACTTGCCGCCCGTCGAGATGCTCTCGCTGCGGGGAAGATGGACCCCGCAGTGGGCGCAGCGAACCATACTTTCCTCGATGCTGGTCCGTTGCTCCTGCCCGCGATCCAAGCCCTTGCGGTAACTCCTCAGCAGCCAGAACACCAGCGCGATGATCGCGACGACGAGTAAGAGCTTGCCCAAGTCGGGGCCTTAGCGGAGGAAAAACCGAAGGCGAGGAGGATACCGAAAAAGCTATGGCGGGTCACGGCGCCTGCTCCCGAGTCGAGCGGCGCTGCAGCGACGACACGCCCGAATGAGAGTTCTTGCGCAAGGGCGTCACCACGCGCATGTCGACCGGCGCCTGTAAACTCCCGAATTGTGACCGCCGCATCCCCGCCGCCGCCCCATCTGTCGACGCTCAGTGTCCTGCTGCTCGCACTTGCTGCGGCCGCGGGCTACGTGGACGCGGTAGGTTTTCTCTTGTTCGGCCACATATTCGTCGCGAGTATGACGGGCAAGAGTGTCCTGCTTCGGCATCGCCGCTCGGAGGCCATAGTGACGCGACTTTACGCTCGGTGCTCGCGGCCGGGTTTCGTCGTCGGCGCGGCAATCGCGACGGGACTGCAGAGCGCTGCGGCGCGCAGACTTGCGGTGCCGGGAATCTCCACGGTCGCGCTAACCAGTACACTGACTTCTTTGGTCGCGCGCGGAGTAGCCCATGTCCGCCATGGCAAATGGGCCCAGCCCAAGCCGAGCGACCGACCAAGGGGCTCGGCATCCTGTTCGGAGTCTGGCTCGCCTATGCGGCGTCCCCCGGCGGTGCTCGTCTGGCTCGCCGCGCTGGCGGCGTTGCGCGCGTTGCACCGCGGCGGGATGGAGAACCGTGGCGGGTTGGAATGCGGCCTGGCTGCCGCGGGAGCGGTCGCAGTGGATGGGGGTCCCGCTGCGACCTTCTACCACGCTGCTCAAGCTTCCTGTAGCAACTCCCACCAGACCGCGGGTCGAGGAGGACCGGCATGAAAAAGGCTGAAGGATCAGCGCGGACTTACCCGATTCTGCTGCGGGCGGCGCTTGCGGGACTAGTCTACGCCGGTGCACTGCTGCTGTCCTACCACTTTGGCGGCGGCTTCGAACAAGAGGCCAATATCTGGCTGCCGAGCGGAATCGCGATCGGTGTGCTCACGCTTGCTGATCCTCTCCGCTGGCCATCCTATCTCGTCGGCATTGGGCTCGGCGCATTCGCCGGCAATTTGGCGAGTGGAGCCTTCTGGGTCCCGAGCATCATCTATGCTCTCCAGGAACTCGCCGTCGCCGTGCCGATCGCGTGGCTGCTGCGCCGCCTGCTGGGCCCCGTGCCACGCTTGGACGAGGTGCGAAAGGTATGGATCTTTGCCGCGGTAGGCGCGCTCGGAAGTGCGGTCCTGGGCTGGGCCGTAGCGCTTCTCGCCTATGCAGTCCTCGGCCTGCCAAGCCCCGCCAGCCAGTGGCCCCTGTGGATCGTGTCGGGTACCGTCGGTACGCTGGTAATCGCGCCCCTCCTCTTTGCCTGGGCGGGCCTGCGGGCGAAGCGTTCGGGCGGTCCGACGATGAGCGACCTTGCCCTCGGCGGCGTCTTTTTTCTCCTGATGGTGGTCGTTGCACTCGTGATTTTCCGGGGCGACACCGCAGCGCGCTTTTCGGGAAGTGTGGGAATTGCCCTGACCTACCTCCCCTTGGCGTTCCTGGTCTTGGGCGCCCTCGCTTGGGGCGCGCGCGGGGCCACGCTTGCGACCTTCGTGCTCGCTGCCTTGGCCGTTCTCTACACCGAGGTGGGCGAAGGGCCGTTTGCTGGAATCGAGGGATTCCTGGGCGAGGGCGTCCTCGAGGTGCAGGCCTATGTCGCAGCGGCGGCGCTCCTCACGCTGATGGTGACCGCCCTCCAGGGAAGCCAGGAACGCGCGCTCCGGGAGGCCACCGAGTGGCGGGTTCGATACGAGGCGGTCATCGGCGCGAACGATCAACTTCTGTTCGAGCTCGACCCCCTCTCGGGCAGGCTGAACTGGGCCGGCGACACTCGGCGCCTCCTGGGGGTGGAGCCGGAGCAGATCGATACCCTCGCCGCCTATCTTGACCGCGTGCACCCGGACGATCGCGACGCGCTGCGCAGCGCGTTCAAGTCGCTCGGCCGCGGCATCGAGGTGCACCTCGACGCAGGACACAGGTTCGAATCTCGGGCGGGAGACGAGAAGCGCCTTGAAGGCGAAGCGACGGCCATTGTCGACTTCGACGACACGATCCACCGCTTTGTCGGCTTCCTGCGCCCGGTTCGGAGCGCCGACTCCGACCAGCGTATAAGCGCGCACCGATGACGGAGCAGGATCGCAATGGTTCGCCACGCGACGGGCGGGCAGGCGTATTTCTCATCCACGGCCTGGGCGGGACCGAATACGACCTCGGTTCCATGCACAAGCGGCTCAAGACTTCCGGCTTCATCACTCACTCGCTGACATTGCCGGGCCACGGGACGAAGCCCGAGGATCTGCTCGGTGTGACCGCCGACGATTGGCTCGACGCTTGCCGGGCCCGCTATCGCGAGCTCACCGAGGAGTTCGAGACCCTACACCTGATGGGAATGTGCATGGGTTCGCTGCTCGCGGTCGAGGTGGCAAAGCAGGAGCAGCATAGAAAGGGCCGTTTGGTCACGCTCGCGCCGCCGATTTTTCTCGATGGCTGGGCCACGCCCTGGTACCGGAGCCTGCGCCATCTGCTTTACTGGTTTCCGCCGGTGCGACGGCATATGCGGGTCGAGGAGGAAGAGCCGTTCGGCATCAAGAACGAGCAGCTGCGGGGAATCGTGAAGGCGAAGTTCGCGCGCAGCGACGGCTTCCACTATCGTTGGGTACCGCTCACCTGCGTTCGCGAAGTAGACCGCCTGCGCCAGCTCGTCATGACGGGCCTCGAGCGCATCGAATGCGAGACCCTCGTCGTCCACGCGCGGGAAGACGAACTGACCAGCCTGCGCTCGGCGGACTTCCTCGTACGCGGGATCGGCGGCGACCATGCGCGCATGACCGTGCTCGAGAACAGCTACCACATGATCTGCATCGACAACGATCGCGAGCTCGTCGCGCGGCACGTGCTTGAGTTCTTCGGCGTTCCCCCGCTGGAGGCGGGGCAGCTGAGCGACGATCCAAAGATGTCGCCGGCAGCGCTGCGCGGGCTCGTCGCACGTGTGCGTGCCGTGCTCGAAGCAGGTGCTTGGCGCGATCTGCCACCGCTCGGAATCCCGGACTTGAGCTGGTATCAGCCGGGCGGCAATCGCCTGTCAGGTATCCACCGCGGCGGCAAGCCACTCCGCCGTTTCCTCGCGGAGATTCAGGCAGAAGCTGAAGGCGCACATCTCAGCGCGTTCGGTACCGTAGTATTCAATCGCGGCGTCGCGCTCATGCCAGCCACCTGGGTTGCCCGTCGCGGCGAAGCGCAGCTCGCTTCGCACGGGGCGCTGATGGTTGCGATGCACGCCGACAGGGTCTACGAGCTGCGCTGGTTCCCCGATGACCAGGACGCCGAGGACGGCTTCTGGGGCAGCGCGTCCTCGGGGCAACCAGAAGCGTCTGCCAGACGTTGAGTCAATCGAATGGTCGTGCGGCCGTGACCTCGGTCGCAAGCAAGAGGGGTCGTCGAAGGAATGGGCGGGGAGAAAAGTCCTGGTCGGGGTGAGAGGATTCGAACCTCCGACTCCTGCGTCCCGAACGCGTTTTCTCCACCTGTCTCTTCAGGCACTTCCAGCGCAAGTAATTGATAATGCGCGCTTGTATGTTCATGGTTGTTCACGTCGGCTCACGGCGGTATAGTAATTCTGCACTTACGGTGCACTTACGACGAATCGAGGACGCCAAAAATGCGAGCGCAAATCAGCAACCGGCTGGTCGAGATCATCCAATCCGGCAAGGAGCCGCAGGTCAACGCCGCGCGCAAGGCGGGCAGGCCGATCGAGATCTGGGACGAGC
>JBEVOI010000036.1:0-14961 GCA_040507665.1 Burkholderiales bacterium | reverse complement strand
GAACAAGAGAATGCTCCCAACCGCTCCATTTCTTAAGCCTTCACAGAGTATTGTTCACATTCATTGCGTATACAACCGCTTTAGTCTCATTGCCCCGGACAGGCAATGGAAGGTCAGGTGGGGCCAGGTGCTCTAAAGGGCTCCAGCCTTTCGCCTGCGGCGTCTGCGTTTCGCCGACGCGCCAGAATTTGTTCAGGTTATTGAGCTCACGTCCGCGCCATCAGAGATTGCATGCCGAAGCCTTTCGCCATCCAGCGTAGTGATTTCAACGCTCGCGCTGTCCTCTTCGCGGAGCGCATCGACCTCAAGGGCCTGCGCGGTGCAAATGCGCTAGCCACCAATCCCCTCGCGGTGGAAGTAAAGGGCGGCGGGATGGCGGTGCTCTTCCGCTACGGCGTCGTCGTGTTGTTCGATGTGGCGGCGATGGAGGAGCTCGCGTTTCTGGGCCAGCTTGGCGCGTTCGCGGCAAATCCCTACCCGACACCCGAGACGGAAGCGGTCCGAGTGCGCGTCGAAGCTGCCGAAGCCAGGGAGGGCGTGCAGGGCGGTGCGGTGGTACTCCAGGACGCCAGCCTGGAACGCCTGCAGGTCATTGCCGACGTCCTGAGCAAGAGCGTTCTGCTCGCGCTTTACGAGTCGCAGGTTGCGAGCGAGTTTGACCGAATCGAGCCCTTGGCCGCCGAGCTCGAACGCTCGGGCCGCATTCCGGGCCAAAGCAAGGAGCTGCTCAGAAAGATCGGCGCTATGCTGCTCGTCTCCCAGCGCATGGTCGGCCGCGCGGCGATTACGGAGAAGCCCGAGCTCTTGTGGGACCATCCCGGCCTGGAAGGCCTCTTCGGGCGGCTCGAGGACGAATATGAGATCATCGAGCGTCACGGGGCGCTGGAACGCAAACTGAACCTCATTTCGAGCACCGTTCAGACGCTGCTCGAAATGCTAAGCAGCCGCCACTCGCTCAGGGTCGAGTGGTATATCGTCATTCTGATCGTGATTGAGATTCTGCTCACGCTCTACGAGCTGTTCGTCCGCCACCAGGCTCACTGACTCGGTCCGGGTCACGTCGACTGGCACGTCTACTCCGGATCGCGTCCTCGCACGCTGCCACCCGACTCAACACACGCCGTTCTCGCACGTGATTCCGAACGGGCGGAGTGGTGGGGCGTGTGCAGCTGATTCTCACAAGCCCCCCTACGTGGTGGACGAAGCTCACATCCGGTGCCCCTGCGGCCCTCGTCGCGCGCGCCAAGAGCGGGGGCCGATGACAGGGATCGCGGCACAGGTCGTGGCTAGGTGCACGGCTCTCCACCGCCGTTTCTTCCTTAACGCCTCTGTCACACGCGGGGTCTACCCTTGCGCCCGAACTGGGCCGTCCCGCCCGCACCGGCGCAAGGGGACCAAACTGAGGCAATCGCGAACACTCGCGGACAAGCTCGACCAGAGGGTCTTCGACGCGATCTACTCGCGCTCGCTTGTCTATAACACCTGCTGCGAAGATCCTGCGGTCGACCGGCGCGCGCTCTGCCTTTCGCCCGACCATCTCCCGTATCTGGAGACGCGATTCGAGGCGTTGTGCCGCGAGGAGCATCTTGGCTTGCTGCCCTACGTGCCTGGCGTGCGCGTGCCCTGGTATCTGTTCGTCGGGCGCAAGCCGACGAAGTCCGAGAGCGGCTGAAGCATGCCCAAGGTGCGCTCGATCTTCCTCTCGGACATCCATCTGGGCACCCGCGCCTGCCAGGCGGAGCGTCTGCTCGAGTTCCTGCGCGACTACGACTCCGACCATCTCTTCCTGGTCGGCGACATCATCGACTTCTGGGCCATGAGCCGCGGCATCTACTGGTCTCCGGCGCAGAACACGGTGGTGCAGAAGATTCTCAAGCGCGCGCGCCACGGCGCGCGCGTCGTGCTCATCCCCGGCAATCACGACGAGGCGATCCGCGAGTACGTCGGCACCTCCTTCGGCGACATCCGGGTCGCCCACGACTGCGTGCACACCGCGGCCGACGGCAAGCGCTACCTGCTGCTCCACGGCGACGAGTTCGACAGCGTCACCCGTTACCACCGCTGGCTCGCCGTGCTCGGTGATCGCGCTTACGCATTCGTCGTGCGCCTTAACGTCATGCTGTCATGGATACGGCGCACGCTGCGCGTCTCCGGATACTGGTCGCTTTCCGGGTATGCGAAGCGCAAGGTGAAGAGTGCGGTGAGCTTCATCTTCGACTTCGAGGAGTCGGTGGTGCGCAACGTGAAGGACCGCGATCTCGATGGTGTCATCTGCGGCCATATCCACGCTGCCACCATCCGCGACATCGACGGCATCACCTACATCAACTGCGGTGACTGGGTCGATAGCTGCACCGCGATCGTCGAGCACGCCGATGGCCGCATGGAGCTCGTGCACTGGGGCGCCGGTGCCGTCCTCGCCGATCCAGAGGAGGCTCGATCTGTCGATACGCCAAGCGTTGCCGCCACGCCTGCTCCGCCGCACATCGCGGCCTGAGAATACAGGCGGTTGAAGTCGATCGTGGCGCCCTAGCGGTTCGGCTTGGTGCCGAAGGGCACTGCGACGAAGGCCTGGCGTTTCATGGAGATCCCCGGCTGCGGACACCGCCCGATGCTCGAGCAGCCGGCGACACTGGTCGAGCTGATTCGCGCGTTGCTGGCGGCGGTGCACCGACCGTCCGCAGGTGGGCACTCCCGAAGAGCGGAGAGAGCCGCTCAGCCTCGCTCCCCCGCGATGTAGTGTTCGAGCTGTTCGATGGTGAATTGCTGGTCGGCGATGGTGTCCTTCACCAGGTCTCCGATGGAGACGACACCGATCAGCTTGCCGGTGTCCAGGACGGGCAGGTGGCGCACCCGCTTCTGCGTCATCAGCGCCATGCATTCCTCGCTAGTCATGCGGGGGTGCACACACAGGGCTGGGGACGTCATGATGTCGCGCACGGACGTGTCTTTTGACGACCGCGCCATGATAACCATCTTCCGCGCATAGTCGCGTTCGGTAATGACTCCGACGATTTTCTCGCCCCCCATTACTACGAGCGCGCCGATGTTCTTCTCCGCCAGCAGCTTGACGGCATCGAACACGGAGGCCGTGGGCGCGATGGTGTAGACGCTGTGGTCAGTTTTCGACTTTAGAATGTGGGCCACGATTGTCATCGGCGGCTCCCAGCACTACCGCTGTCAATATCAGTGTAACGCTGAGCAACTTCATGACCTTTGCTCACGACTCAGAAACGGTCGTAGATGCCGGATCCAACAGCCATCGCGCCCAGCGTACATAGGACCGCTCTTGATCGGTATCGTTCTGCCTTAACCTAATCCGCCGTTCGAAACACATTGTCAGAGAGCGTGAACGGTTGGCGTCTGTTCCGGTCGGCGACTGAATTGACGGTGCCGACCCACCGAGGCCGAAAATAAACCCCACTGCACCGACCCTGTGCCCTGTGGTTGGGTCTATACTGAATTGTTACCGAGAGGGCGGTCCCAGCCCTTTATTCACGCCAAGTCGGATTTGCAGCTCTTGGCGTTTCCCCAGGCATCACCAGCTTGCGCGATGCCGATTCCCAGCGGGTCGAGTACCTGCGGTACTTCTCTTTTGACTCCTGCGCGACGCCGCGCATTTGCCGAAATCCAAGCGAAGTCCTATAGGGGCGTTGCCCATATAGGTCCTATACTTTTTCCGAAGAGGTTACACCATGTCTAGCTACAACCGACCTAGTCCCACCCCAGTTGGTCCAAAGCAAACAACGGTCGATGATCGCCGAGCAATTATGGATACGGCACTGCGTATTGCCGCGATCATGACCGAAGCCAACGAGCGTCTCTTTCGGCTTCAAAGCGAGGCCGTCAATGCAGCGTTTGCAGACAATTCAAAGCACATCAAAGCCCTGCTGAACACAAAGGAATCACCCGCAGCGCTGACGCAGTGGCCGAGCCTCTATCAAGAGAGCGCGCAAAAGATGGTGGACGTAACCCGCAGTTGGTTCGAAATTGCGTCCCAAACCCAGGCCGAGCTGGGCAAATTGCTGGGCGAACCATTCGCCTCCTACAACATGGAGGCGCAGAAGTATCTCGACCAGTTTACGAATGCCATTACTGACGGGCGTGACGCCGCCGCATCTCGGGTGAAGGACTTCGTCGCCAAGGCCGTCGGGAGCGACAGTGAAGCCCAACCTGCGAAGAAAGAAAAGGCTGCCTAGGCGGAATAAGAAGATCGCTTGATGTCGCTACTCGAAGTCTAGGCGGCATCTCTTAGTTACGATGGACCCCGACAGTTTGACCGTCTGGGGTCTTTTTTTGTCCGCTGGGTTCCCTTCATTTCCACGGACGCTTCGCTGGAATTCCATCGCACAGGTTGCGCTAGCGGACGAACTGGTTGCGCCAGTCGTCCTGCTTGGTGGTCTCGCCCGCCTTCTCCAGGCTGACAACGGGGGGCATAATGCGCAGCCACGTTCGACATCCGCCCGATGTAGCGGACGCTCTCAGGAGGCACGATGAAACCGGCGATTTTCCTTTTGTGCGGGCTTTTGGCCGCGCCCGCGGGCTACGCTGCCGAGGTGCTGTCGCGTGGCTCGGATTGGCAGGTGGCAGGCCGACTCGGACTGCTTCAGTTCGTGGTCGTGTCCGAATCACGGGCGAAGGACCGCGACTTCTACGATTCCATCATCAAGACGCTCTGCGATCCGGACACGACCTGCTTCCTTCGCTTCTTCACCAACTCTAAGAAGGTGGCTGTGAAAGTGCCGCTGCCGGACCCAATCCTCGCAGAGCCGACCGCCGTGTTCCAGCGCTCCGCGAAGCAGGGGAATGCGCTCTTTCAGTGGAGTTGCCGCGTAGGTGTGGCGACGGGGAATTGCTTCTGAGCGTCAACCCGAACCGGATAGCTTCTGGATATTGTCCTTGTGCACGACGCTAATGATTGAGCTAGCCGCAGCGATCAAAGGCGACGCAGTAGATCCGGGATCAAGCTGGCACCGCGTGGTTCTGGCCTGCGCCACCGCAACCTGTCGCTGACGCTTCTCCCAACGTCCGCGTGCTTCCGTACGCAGGGTGCACGCTATTTCTTTCGCGCCGACTCACGGCATCTGGATCTTGCCGCCGCCCAAGCCCCCCGGTAGTCCCGGCGCGCCGGCCTTGGGGATGACGATGGAAGACGCGGCCTGGCGCCGCAGCTCCTCGAGCTCGCGCATCGTCCGCTCGAACCCGTCGCGGGCGGCGGTTCCGTACTTCGCTACTGCGTCGGAGAGGGAGTCCGCATTGATCTCGAAGCTGAGCGGCAGCGCACCGGCCGAGGTCATCATCTGCGCCTCGCCGACGTAGGCCGTTCTGCGCTTTGGGTCGGGTGTCCCGTCGCTTTTCACCGGCACCATCACGCGGATAGTGCCGACCTTGCGGTCGGTGTAGATCTCCTCGCGGTAGAGCTCCGCCGCATCCATGCTGGCTTCCGGAAGCCGGTCGTCTCGCTTGTCGGCCATGGTGTTCCCTCAGTCGATTGGTTGGGATAAACGAGAAGAGTAGCAGAGGAAGCGGGCAAAGCGGGAGAGGCGGGCACAGGTTGCCATTACCGTGACTCTGAGTGCGGACGCGGGAGCGGGATCGGATTCCCTATACTCTCGGCTTCGCGCCAACCCCGTCCCGCGATCATGACCACCATCGTCGTTGTCATCTTCTGCCTCGTCTACCTGGGCATGATCCTGGGCGGGCTGCCACTGCTCTCGCTCGACCGCACGGGCATCGCGCTCCTCGGCGCAATCGCGCTGCTTGCCCTGCGCGACCTGACGCTCCAGGACGCGGCGGAAGCGGTGCACCTGCCCACGATCATCCTGCTCTTCGCGTTCATGGTGGTCTCCGCACAGTTGCGCCTCTCGGGCTTCTACGCGCGCGTGACGGTCCGGCTCGCGGCACTGGCACTCTCGCCGGCGATTCTGCTGGGTGTGCTCATCGCCACGGTCGCCGCTCTGTCGGCGGTGTTCAGCAACGACATCGTGTGCCTCGCGGTCGCTCCCGTGCTGATCGACGCTTGCCGCGAACGCAGACTGCGGCCGCTGCCCTATCTGCTCGCCCTCGCGTGCGCGGCGAACATCGGCTCCGCCGCGACGCTGATCGGGAACCCGCAGAACATGCTGATCGGCGAGACGCTCCGGCTCTCATTCTCCGGCTATCTCGCAGAAGCCGCGGTGCCGGTGGTACTCGGGCTCCTCGCGACCTGGGCGTTCATCTCCTGGCAGACCCACGGGAAGTGGGAGCACGCTGGTCAGGCAAATGACCGCTCCCACGAGCGACGCGGCGAAACGATCCCCTTCGACCGCTGGCAGACGGCCAAAGGCCTCACCGTTGCCTCCGTCCTATTCGTAGCCTTCCTGTTCGCGCCGTGGCCGCGGGAGATCGTCGCACTGACGGGAGCGGGCGTCCTGCTGCTCTCGCGCAAGCTGCACTCGCGCCACATGCTCGGGCTGGTCGACTGGCAGCTCCTGATCCTCTTCATCGGGCTCTTCGTGGTGAACCACGCGCTCCAGCAAACGGGGCTGCCTGACCGGATCGTAGACGACCTTGCCCAGTCTGGCATTCACCTGCAGGATCCGGCGACGCTCTTCGTCGTGACCTTCTTCCTCGGCAACATCGTCTCCAACGTGCCGGCGGTTATGCTTTTGCTGCCAGTGGCGACCCATGCGATGGCGGGTCCGGTGCTCGCGCTGTCGAGCACGCTCTCCGGCAATCTGCTGCTGGTGGGGAGCATCGCCAACCTGATCGTCGCCGACGCGGCGGAGCGGCACGGCATTAACATCGACTGGAAGCGCCATGCGCGTACGGGGATACCGATCGCGCTGATTACGCTCGCCATCGCGGGGGCGTGGCTTTGGCTGCGCCTGCGCGTCTAACCCGAGGAGGTCCGGAAGGGCGCGTCGCGCGCCGTCAGGTCAGAGTCAGTTCTTGGAGAAGTGCCCCCGTCGGGCCGGTCCGTGCAGCAGCAGGAACGCCTCGCGCGGCAGATGCACCAACTCCTCGTGATCGCCAGCCTCGAAGCACACGCCCCGCCTTCGGAGCTCGTCGTCGACCACGGTCTCGATGCCGTAGGCCTCGCCCACCGGCGGCACCGCACCCAGGGTACAGTCCTGGAACATCGTCCCGAGCTCCTGCTCGGTCGCAAGCCCCATACGCCGCCCTAGCTGGTCGCGCAGCGCGCCCAGGTGCACGCGCCGGTCGGCCGGGAGGACCGCCATCACGTAACCCGCGTCGTCCTCCAGCATCACCCCCTTCGCGATCTGGTGAGCGGGAACGTGGGCGGCGCTCGCCGTCCTGATGCTGGTTGCGGTCCGGGTGTGCGGCAACAGGTCGTAGGAAACGTTCAAGTCTCCCAGATAGTCCTCGACTGTCGTCGCCAAAGCCATGGGAACCTCCGTATCGTGGGTCCTGGAGCTTTCACTATAGTCAATGGACCCGAAGACGGCGCCGCTACTCCAGCGATGTCTGGATCGGAGTGCCCTGCTTGACAAGCAGCGTAACGGGCGTCTTCTCGGCGATTTCGGCAAGTCGGCCGCGCTGCTCGTCCGTCAGGGCGGTGTCAAACGCGATCTTGCGCTCGATGTGGACCGCTTTGTCTTCCCTCAGTAGCTTGAGGTGCACGTTGACCGTTCCCAGCTCCCAGCCCTTGCGTTGCGCGTACATGCGCAGGGTGATCGACGTACAGGCCCCAAGCCCAGCCAGCACGAGGGAAAACGGCGTCGGACCGGCATCCGCCCCGCCATGGCTGGGCATCTCGTCGGCGGACAGTTCGTGTTTCCCGGCGTGGATGCGCTGGACGTAATTGCGTTCCCCTGAGCCGGTGACGACGGCGTGACCGATCAGCTCCACGGTGTGTCCCCCTTTCAGAAGCGTCGGGCCGGAGCGAAGACCCCAACGATCAGCTTCAATGCTTGCAGAAGTGCCCGCGCAGCGCGTGCTCGTGCAGGCGCATGAACTCTTCGCGCCCCATCCGGATCAGCTCCTGGTGGTTGCCCGCTTCGAAGTACACCTCTGGCTCCTCAATCAGCTCATCGTCGAGGATGGTCTCGATGCCATACGCTTCTCCGACCGGCGGGAGCGCACCGAGGTCGCAATCCCGGAATAGCGTCATTGCCTCGTCCTCGGTCGCGAGCCCCACTTTCCTGCCGAGCTGCCGCCGCAGCCGGCGCAGGCTCACGTGACGGTCCGCAGGCACCACTGCGACAACAAAGCCCTGGCCGTCCTTCAGCAGCACGGCCTTCGCCATCTCATGAGCGGGGATCCGCGCGACTGCTGCCGTCCTCATGCTGGTCATGCTGGTGCGGATGTGGGGCACCACGTCGTACGGAATTTCTCTCGTCTTCAGGTAATTCTCGACCGTCATCGCGATAGCCATGGGAACCTCCGCATCGTGGGTCCTTGAGCTTTCAATATAGCCCACGCACGGACGAACGAGTGGCGAGAAGTCGGGCGGGCCATTTACCCCTTCATCTCTTCACCAGGTCGCCTCACCGCCCGCCACCGCTCCGCAACCCGCCACAGCTCCGTTCCCGCCGCAGCGAAGGCGCAGCCGATCATCGTGTCGTAGAGCCGCACCTCGAGCAGGTGCCGGTCGCCGCCGAGCGCGAGCAGCGCGAGATCGAGCAGAACCATGATCATGGCGCACATCATGGCCACGCCGACCCAGTAGTTGCGCGCCGAGCCGGGCTTCACGCAGACGGCGAGCACCATCGTCGCCGCAACCAGCGCCCAGGGCGTGTGGAACATGTCCACGATTCCCCAGGCGACGAGAATCCCGACCATGGTGCCGACGAAGCGCTGGATCACGCGCTGCCAGCTCCCCAGCGCATCGGGGCTCATCACCAGCAGTGTGGTCGCCGCCACCCAGTAAGCGCGCTCCGCGCCGATCTCGGTCGCGACCAGCAGCGAAAGCGCGGCCGTGAGCCCGTAGCACCCTGCGAAGCGAACGATCGCAAGATTTCCCGACAGCAACTGGCGCCAGCCTTCGCTCCAGGGGGGAATCTTCGTGTAGCTGCCGCCGCCGCGGACCAGGGCATCGACCGCGAGCACCAGAGCGGCGAACACGCCGCCCGCGATGAGCGCGAGAGCGAGCCGTGGGTCCGCGAGACCGAGGGCGTCGAGGCCGGTGCCCACGACCATGCCGAGCGCGGCGAAGCGGCCCGAGGTCTCGATGCCAGGGTGCGTCTGGTGCAGCCAGCCCGCCGCTGTCGCCGTTACGAGCACGCCCGCTACGGTAGCCCAGAGCGTATGACCGATAGCGACCCCGAATGCCGCACCGGCAGCCGTGAAAACCACCGTGAGCACCATGATCGCGATCCGGTCGCGCACACGCCCGCCGGGATCTCTCGTGGAGGCGAACATCGCCCCCAGCGCGGCGATGACACCGAAACCCGTGTGGCCGAAAGCGACTAGAAGCGTGAGCGGGACCCCGACCCCGACGACGTAGCGAAGCGTGGCGTCCCACGGGATCGCGGCGGGTACGAGCGTGAGCGAGTCGGTGAGGACTTTGCGCATCGGCGCGAGGATAGACGCCGAACGCGGAGGGGGAAGGGTCGGAGGCAGGGCGGGAGGAGAGCCGCTGCGTCAAGTGGCTAAGGGGTGACGACCCCTTTCCGGCCCCTTGCTTAGGATCTCCACCGCTGCGATCAGGCGGCGCTTCGTTCGCCGGGTAGCAGCGCAGTACAGATGCTGCGAAACCGCTCGCAGCGTTCGACGAACTCGCGCGTGCTCTTGGGCATGGGCACCCGGGCACGCGTGATGTAGGTGATGAGGTCCTTTCCCTGCCGGATCAGGTGGAGAGCATCGGAGACTTCTTGATGTGCCCGCAGCGAAGCGTCGGCGGCCAGATGCGGCTCGAACGCGGCGAGATGTTCGGCGGACACGACGAACGTCGTCCACACGTCGAAGATGTCCCGATCGGTGCGCAGGGTCTCGACCTTGGTCCTCGCTGCTTCGGCAAACTCGCTGACGTGCGTTTCGATGCCGCCAAAGGCGGTGAGGTCCGCGAACGTCGAATTCAGCATGGCAGCGATGCGATCGATGTCCCGCATCGTCTGCGCGATCTTGATGTAGCGGTTTTCGTAGAAGTTCTCCAGGGGCAGCAGGAACGCCTTGAAGGGCTCGCCCCACAGTTCGTCGATGCCTTCCTCGCCGCTCCGGTGTCGCACCAGCTTGCCGAGCTCCAGCGATTCCTGCAGATGGTGGCCGCACTCCCGCATGAGGGGGTTGTCGGGCTGGATCTCGACGCCGAGGGACTGAATCTCCACCAGCTGGGTGAAGATGCCCGTGGCGCGGTTGAACAACGCTCCAGCCAGTATGGCGCCTTTTACCCGTCGCCGCTGTGGATCGGTTTCCTGCTCGAAGGCGCGACGCGCCTCGTCGAGCCGGGTGCCCGGGACGTTCAACCCGTGCTCGGTGTGATTGAAGAGCCGGCGCGTCAGCGCGGCGATCAGCTCTTTCTTCGCGTAGAGCGTGTCTGCCGGGACCGGATAGGTCTTGACCCAGTAACCGTAGTAATGGACGCGCAATTGACCATCGATGACGCGTTTGGTGCCAAGCGGGATAGTGAAGTCCATGCCCATGCCAGACCTCCGAATGATGCAAAGCAACCTTTCTGCATTCTATAGAGATTGACGAGGTTTGTGCAGTGCACGATCCTGGGGCTGAGCCTCGAGGGGCGATCAAGAGAGAGAGACTCCGGTTCCGGTCCATGGCGATCCGACATACGCTTGCCTGCGACGATTCATTCCGCCCGCGTCCGTGCCGCACGGAGTCGGGCCTGAAGCTGCGCACATCGCGAGCCTGTTCGCGAAGGAACTGGTGCTGAGGAACTTCCCCCACAGCCATCCGGTGAGCCGCTCGAGCGCATGGTCGAGCTGTCGCTGTTTACGGAGTAGCACCTCAAGTAGCGGCCGTACTTCGTGGTGGGTGCGCCGGTGAGAAGGTTCAAACAAACTCCCAGGCCCGCATTTCAGCTGGGCAGGTCGGAAATCGCCTCCGGCGCTTCGGCGACGATCTCGGGGTCTCCACGGAAGATCTTGAGTTGCCCGGTCACGTAACCGTAACTGCGACGTGGACGGGTCACGGTCACACCACCCTCCGTGCCGCCGGCGATGTAGCGCTCGGAGAGCAACGTAACGAGACCCTGCCCGCCCTCGGACTCGACGTCGGGGATGAGTATGCTGAATGGCTGGGCGACGGAGCCGATCCTGACCACGGCTTTGCGGCTGCCGAGCCGTTGATACGTGCTGAACTCGGTAAAGATCGTGGACCGCTGGTTGTCTTGCGCCAGCGCCTTGATTCGCTCGAAATCGATGCGGGAATTGAGGATTTCGCCTCCTTCGCTTCGCAGGCGGCGATAGTCATTGATCACGCCCGCGCGCAATGCCCACCAGGCTCCCAGCGCTGAGTAGTTGCGCTGCTCCGAGCCATTGGCCGCGACCTGATCCCATAGTCCGGTCCGTCTGCTCTGGGCAGCGCGCTCGGCGGCCAGGTAAAGCCGGTGATACCCCGGCGTTCGCACATCGCCGTACTTGACGAAGTAGGGCGAGTAACCCGACCCGATCATGTGTTCCTGGAAGTCCACCCCGTCCACGACGACCAGGGCAAGCAGACGGCCGAAATTGTCGCGAAAGCGGGAGAAGTTGACATCCAGTTCCCCGTCTTCGGGAGCGTCGAAGTCCAACGTGAGCGTCTTCCCGGGGGAGAGCAACTCTGCGGCGTGCTCCGCAGCCTTTTTTCCCCACGGCGTCAGCGGCTTGTCGCCTCCAGCCTTGGATTCCTCGGTGTCCAGACCCAGGATGCGTATCTACTCGGACTTGCCATCGATCAAAACCCGAACGGTGTCGCCATCCACCGGCCGCTCAACCACGACTTCCATCGTTTTGTTCGGCATGATCCTTTCTCTCCTCTAATCGTGATTGCTCGTTCGGCGTCGCCGAGCGGCCCGGCGGCGGAGCCAAGCCTGCTCTGCGCGCGACATACATCATTGCAGCATCGAAGTGTTTCGTTTCCTCGCGCGAACAGTGTGCGAATTCGACGTGGGCGTGACAATCAGGCATTCGGACTAGTCCGTGCGGGTGATGTCGTCGAGTCGAACCAAGGCGCCGAACGCGCGATCGAGTATAGGGCGCTGCAGGTGTCGCATCGCACCGAGCCGGGAGAGGGCTCTGGACGGCGGGTTGTTCTCGCCCTTTCGCAATCCAATTACTGGTTTTCTACCTCGCAACGAAAGCGCAGAATGCGCCAAAGAGGAGATTGCCCATGCCAGTTCGCCCAGTCGTTGCCAGTAGATTTCTCCTGCAGCTCGACGGTGTGTCGTGCGGCTTCATGCAGTCTGTCGAGGGCGGTGCCGCCACTGCGGATGTGATCCAGGAGGTGGGTCCCGAGTTCTTCGTGAAGAAGCATCTCGGCGCGGCCAGGTACGAGGACATCACCGTCCAGGCCGCCTTCTCCATGGGCAAGCCACTGTACGAGTGGATCACTGCGTCGTTGCAGATGAAGGCGGAACCCATGAACGGTGCCATCATTCTCGCCGACCACAACTTCGAAGCCAGGAGCGAGCAGCAGTTTTTCAACGCGCTGATCAGTGAGGTCGGATTCCCGGCCTGCGACGGTGCGTCCAAGGACCCGGCGTATTTCACAGTGAGATTCGCGCCGGAGCGCACGCGCTACGTCAAGGCCTCGGGAAAGGTGACGGACAAGCCGGACCAGAAGCAAAAGTCGTGGATCTCATCCAATTTCCGGCTGAAGATCGATGCTCTCGACTGCTCTAAAGTGGCGAAGATCGACGCGTTCACCGTAAAGCAGGCGAACGTACCGGGCAAGCTCGAGTTTCCGAACCTGACGATCACGCTCCCGGAAGCGTCCGCGGAGACCTGGCGGCAGTGGCACGAAGACTTCGTGATCAATGGGAACAACGGCGAGGCGCAACAGAGGCACGGCACCCTCGAGTTCATTTCGGCGAATCTTCAGGGGACGCTCCTGAGCATTGCCTTGCACAACCTCGGCATCTTCAAGCTCACTCCCGAAAGATCCGAGGTCGGCGCGGACAAAGTCAGTCGCATGAGTGCCGCGCTCTACTGCGAGCGGATGGAATTTACGTTTGGATAGGCGCGTTTTTCGTCGCCGCCGGTCTGGCCGGAGAGCCAACGTCCTGGCGGCGGAAAGAGCACCACTTGCGCAGTTGGGCGCTCAGCGCTTCATTTCTTGACTGTCAGGTTCCGCCGCTTCGCTTGGGCGATCGCTTCCTTCAGCCGCTGCTGCTGCCTGCTCCAAGGGTTCACCCACTCGTCATCGAAATGAGCGGGCTCCGTCGGCGCATTCTTTGACTGTGCCTGGGCGATCGCCTCCTTGACACGTTGGTGCTGCCTGATCCACGCGTCCGCCATCGACTCCTCGATATGCGCGCGCTTCCGGGCGTCGCTCGACTTCGTCGGCCGCAATACGTGATCGGTTGGACCGCTACGCCTCGCGAGGAAACTCGCGATCCGTGTCCCGATTCGAGTAGCAAGGTGCAACGCTATGTACAGCACGGCTGCTTCCTTTCTTGAATTGTCAGAAATACGCGCTACGGCGGTCCAGCTCGCGCTGTGGCATCCGAACAGGCAATAGGCTTACCACACCCTCATTAGGTTTTCGTCGAGGCGCTGAGTTCCCATGGGGTTGGTCGGCTGATGCCGAGTTCTACCACGACTTTCGGGGGTCCGCCTTGCGCTGTAGCCTGATCAAGCCCAGCCCGAATCGCGAGCCATACCGCCAGCACGGTCATGTCGGAAGTCATTCAGCACGCATTGGACGCCCATGCGTTGTCGCAGCGCTGGCGAGAGATCCTGGACGATCCTCGGCTGGCCGACTTCGTTGGCAAGATTGACCTCGATTGCTGGGGGAATAATCATGAACCCAGTAAATACCGAGCATGCTGCGCTCGCCGCGAATCTCGCGGTGTTCGGGAAGTGAAGCCCTCTGGGGAATCAGCTAGCGGGAGTCTAGCCGTTTGACGGCGCCAGGGGATCGTCGTGGAGTTCGGAATAGACTGCCTTCCTGCTGGACGCCATGATCGAGCGCAACCCGGCCGAGAAGGCTTTGCGGACATCGGCGCACGAGATCCACAACAGGTGGTCAGCACGAGCTGCGGTGTTTTCTCCAACCTACAAGACAGAGACGCGAAAGATGATGAAGCACTTCAGAATCCAAGAGGGCGGAATTGCCGAATCTATCGACGGCATTGGGCAGCTCCTGGTCTATGTCGCGCCTGATGATCGCGAAAAGTCGATCATTCGCGATCAGTTTCACCTTGATGAGTATGACTTGTCCTCAACTCTCGATCCCGATGAAGTCCCGAGGCTTGAGGCTTCCCAGGCGCGTACCTTCATGATCTGGAAACTCCCGAGAAGCGCGAAGGTTGCCGAGGTGATCGAGCTTGGGGTGCTGTCGGTTGGCCTCGCTCTGGTCGAAGATCGATTGGCGTTCGTGATGAGCGAGGGCCAGATTTCCTTTTCCTCGCGTGAGTTCCGCAATCTCAACAACGTCGGAGACGTCTTGCTGGGATTTCTACTCCACGCTATCCATCATTACGTGGGGCATTTGAGGGTTATCAAGCAGCTGAGCAGCGAACTGCAGAAGAAGATTACGGTGTCCATGGAGAACAGACACTTGCTTCAGATGTTTGCACTGAGCGAAAGCCTTGTCTACTACATCGATGCCATCGAGGGCAACAGCGCCGTGCTCGCAAGGCTGCGTCGTATCGGCGGTGAGATCGGACTCGACGGCCGACAACTTCAGCTCCTGGATGAAGTTATCCTTGAGAATGCTCAGGCCGCTCGACAGGCCAACATCTACAGTTCCGTTATCAGCGGTCTGATGGATGCCCGAGGCAATATTGTGAACAACAACATGAATGTATTGCTGAAGAATCTCACCCTGATCAACATCGTGTTCTTACCACTCAATCTGATAGCA
>JBEVOI010000026.1:0-10144 GCA_040507665.1 Burkholderiales bacterium | reverse complement strand
GAGCTCTTGTAGAGCCAGTGCGACGCGACCCCTGCTTCGGCGATCTTGTGCATGTCCGCGGTCCGGATCTGCACTTCGAGCGGCACGCCGTACGGGCCGAAGAGCGTCGTGTGCAGTGACTGGTAGCCGTTCGCCTTCCCGATCGCGATGTAGTCCTTGAACTTGCCGGGAATGGGTTTGTACAGTCCGTGCAGACCGCCGAGGGCGAGATAGCAGGAAGGCACGTCCTTTACCAGGACACGGAAGCCGAAGATGTCGAGCACCTTCGAGAAGGGAAGGTGCTTCTCCTTCATCTTGCGATAGATGCTGAAGAGGTGCTTCTCGCGTCCGGACACGGTCGCCTCGACCTTGCACTCCTTGAGCCGTCCGCGAATGCTGTCGAGGACCTTCTGCACCACCTCGCGCCGATTGCCACGCGCGGCCTTTACAGCCTTCGACAGCACACGAAACCGTACCGGATAAAGATGCTTGAACGAGAGGTCCTCGAGTTCGTGATAGATGCTGTTCAGCCCGAGCCGGTTCGCAATCGGCGCATAGATCTCGAGGGTCTCGCGTGCGATACGCCGGCGCTTCTCGGGGGGTAGTCCCCCCAGTGTGCGCATGTTGTGCAGCCGGTCGGCGAGCTTGATGAGGATGACGCGCACGTCCCGCGCCATCGCCAGCAGCATCTTGCGGAAGTTCTCCGCCTGCTGCTCCTCGTGGGTTGCGAACTCGACCCGGTCCAGCTTCGATACGCCATCCACGAGCTCGGCCACAGGTTTGCCGAATTTCCGCGAAATCTCGGCCTTGGTGACGGAAGTGTCCTCCATCACGTCGTGCAGAAGGGCGGCGGTGAGCGCCTGCGGGTCGAGATGGAGTTCGGCCAGGATGTTGGCGACCGCGAGGGGGTGGACGATGTAGGGGTCGCCGGTCTTGCGGAACTGGCCTTCGTGGGCCGCTTCGGAGAAGTGGAACGCCGCCTCGAGCCGTGCAACGTCCTCCGGCTTGAGATAGCCGGTCAGGCTGTTGAACAGGGTCAGCGGTTCGGACATGCCTGCGAAGGTGGGAGCCAGTCTGAGAAATCCTCGCCCCTGCGAGCGCTTTTCAGACGGGCCCCGAAGCTCCGTTCGCCAGCGATACTACCCCCGCACCTGCTTTTGACTGGGGTAACTCGGGATGGGAATCCAGCCTCGCTCAGGCCTGGCTCTTGTTCAGCATCTCCCGCCCCACCTTCCCCGCCGCCATTTCCCGCAGCGCGATCACGGTCGGTTTATCTTTGTTCGATTCGACCAGGGGGGTTGCACCGTTCGCAAGCTGCCGGGCGCGATACGTTGCTGCCAGCGTGAGCTCGAACCGGTTGGGGATGAACTTGAGAACGTCGTCAACGGTAATGCGTGCCATGGATGGGTCTCACTCGAACTGCTGTAGAAGGTTTCGATGCCGGCTGAGTTGCTGCTCGAGGCGCAACCGCACCGCCCGCACGATGCTCGCCAAGTCGCGAACCGCCTCGTCAAACTGATCGTTAATGATAACATAATCAAATTCAGCTACATGCGCGATCTCCTCGCGCGCGGCGGCAAGCCTGCGGGCGATCACCTCGTCGCTGTCCGACGCCCGGGACCGAAGTCGTTGCTCCAGCATTGTCAGCGACGGCGGCAGCACGAAGATGCCGATCGCTGCTGGCATCAGCCGCCGCACCTGGACCGCGCCCTGCCAGTCGATCTCGAGCAGGATGTCCTTCCCCGCCGCGAGCTGGTCCGACACCCATTTGTGCGACGTGCCGTAGAGGTTGCCATGCACCTCCGCGCTCTCGAGAAATTCGCCGCGGTCGCGCATCGCCCCGAATTCCCGCACCCCAATGAAGTGGTAATCGCGGCCGTGCACCTCGCTGGGGCGTGGGGCGCGGGTGGTGATGGAGATCGACAGCCCCAGCTTGCGGTCCGCTTCCAGGAGTGCGCTGACGAGGCTTGTCTTGCCCGCGCCCGAGGGCGCGGCGACGATGAACAGGTTGCCGCAATTCATCACGGGGGAAGGCGGAAGCGGGAAGGGGGAAGCGTCAACAAGCATGTGAAGAAGTGACGGTGCGTAGGGGTGAGCAGGCAAGCGGTGCCTCCGTATCCTTCCCGTCTTCTTCCCGTTGGACAAATCGTCGTCCGCACCTGAACCGCGAATTGCGCCTCCGGCCGGCGCCAGGCAAACAGCTCCGCCATTGCGGCTTTCACTGTGGGCATACTCATGTGCAGGGAATGTGTGAGATCGAACGAGTTTAACTCATCCCGCCCTGGGAGCCCGAAACGCTCCTCCGCGTGCGCCGCGTCGGCCGATCAGCACGCCGGCGAACCCTGCCTCCACCGACAGCGCCGGAGGTCGCCGGTCACGGCAGCCAGCGGAATTCAAGCGCGTCTCGTGGTGCTGATGAAGTCCGCCACTCGAGACACCACCTTCGAGCGCCTCAACGAACCCCACACGCCCCGCCCGAAATCCTCTACTCTCAGGCATACCGTCGCTTGATGAACGCCATGGGCAATTCTCAGGAAAGACTCCGTCTGCTCTCGCCCGCCGTCCTTACGGGTCTTCTACGCGGGATCGAGAAGGAAAGCCTCCGCGTGCGGCCCGACGGGACGCTCGCCACAACACGGCACCAGCCAGCGCTAGGGTCGCCGCTCACTCACCCGCACATCACTACCGACTTCAGTGAAGCGCAACTTGAGCTCATCACCGGGGTGCACGCCGACGTGGACACCTGTCTCGGCGAGCTGAAGCATATCCACCAGTTTGTCTATCGCCACATCGACGAGGAAGTGCTTTGGTGCGCGAGCATGCCCTGCAAGCTGCCCGACGAGGCTGCCATCCCGATCGCGCGCTACGGTCGCTCCAACGTCGGCCGCGCAAAGACCGTGTATCGCACGGGGCTCTCGCATCGCTATGGCCGGCGCATGCAGACGATCTCGGGTATTCATTACAATTTCTCCCTGCCCGAGGCGGTCTGGACAATCCCCGGTCTCGGTGATGCCAACGAAGCTTACTTCGCGCTGATCAGAAATTTCCGGCGAAACGCGTGGCTGTTGCTGTACCTTTTCGGCGCGTCGCCTGCAGTGTGCGCAAGCTTCGTCGAGGGTCGTGCGCACGAACTGCGTGAACTTGCGCCTGGCACCCTGTACCTGCCCTATGCCACGTCGCTGCGGATGGGGCGCCTTGGCTACCTCAGCGAAGCGCAAGAGTCACTCGCCGTGAGCTACAACGACCTCGCAAGCTACACCGCCTCGCTCTATGACGCGCTGACGAAACCCTATCCGGCCTATGAGGCCATCGGCATCGGTGAGGGCGACGACTATCGCCAGCTCGCCACCAGCCTTTTGCAGATCGAGAATGAGTTCTACAGCGCCATCCGCCCGAAGCGCGTCATCTTCCCGGGCGAGCGGCCGCTGCACGCCCTGCGCGAGCGCGGCGTTGAGTACGTCGAAGTCCGCGCGATGGACCTCGATCCGTTCTGTGCAATCGGCATCACCGCCGCAACGATTCGGTTCCTGGACGTCTTCCTCCTGCACTGTCTGCTGACCGAGAGCCCGTCCGATACGCCGCAGGAGATCGAGGCGATCGGACGCAACCAACGGCGGGTCGCCGCGCAAGGGCGCGAGCCAGGGCTGCGCTTGGACAGGAACCGTCAGACGGTGGAGCTCCGCGAATGGGCCGGGCAGGTGCTCGCCGAGTGCGAGCCGATCGCCGCGGCTCTGGACGCCGCGCACGGTGGCAGTGCCCACGGCGAAGCGCTCTCCGCTGCAATCGTCACCCTTGACGATCCAATGTCCCTACCCTCCGCACAGATCCTAAGCGAAATGCAACAACGCTACGACAGCTCTAACTTCCACTTCACTCTCGCACAGTCGCTTCGGCATCGGAGCGCCCTACGAAGTGAGCCGCTTCCCACCGAGGTGGAAAGCCTCTTCGCGCGAATGACGCAAGAGTCGATCGAGAAGCAGCGCCAGATTGAGGAAAGGGACACCATGCCATTCGAAGGATACCGCCAGCAGTATCTTTCCCGCGAACGACTGGGAGTCGAATAGCTGGCGAAAAGGCATTCGCCGCCGGGACAGCTTGATCAGCAAGACAGCGTGCAGCGGATCGAGGGCCACGCAAGATAACCGTTCCGACTCGAGTGAGAGGACGCTTCGGTACAATCCCGCAAGACCCCCGGATGCGCTCATGTTCAGCCCGCCGTTCATCCCCCCGCTCCGCTTCGACGACCCGGTCGCGGCACTGGGGCAAGTGCGCACGATCTATGAACATGCCATCGCCCACCTGCGTGGTGCGCTTCAGCGCTTCATCGCTGGCGAGGACCTGCGCTATCGCGTTCGTGCCTGCTACCCCTTCGTTCGGGTACGCACCGAAACCGTGGCGCGCGCCGACTCGCGCCTGAGCTATGGGTTCGTTGCAGGACCGGGCACCTATGAGACCACGCTGACGCGACCGGATCTGTTTGCGCCCTATTTCCTTACGCAACTTCGCCTCCTCTTGGACAACCACCACGTGTCGCTCGAAGTCGGTACCAGCAAGCAACCGATTCCTGTGCATTTCTCGTTCGCCGAGCACGACCACATCGAAGGGGCGATGGTCGCGGAGCGGCGCCTCCTGATGCGTGATCTGTTCGACCTGCCCGATCTCGCCGCAATGGACGACGGTATTGCCAACGGGACGTTCGAGCCGGGGGCCGGCGAGCCGCGCCCGCTCGCACTCTTCACTGCACCCCGCGTGGACTATTCCCTGCACCGGATGCGCCACTACACCGGCACTACGCCCGAGCACTTCCAGAAATTCGTGCTGTTCACCAACTACCAGTTCTACATCGACGAGTTCGTACGCCTTGGGCACGAACTGATGGCCGATCATGATCGAGGGGGTGACGAGTACGTCGCGTTCGTCGAACCGGGTGACGTGGTCACCCGTCGCACGGGCCACGGCTCCGAGCCTGGGGATAGGATGGGCGCAGTGCCGCCCCGGCTCCCGCAGATGCCGGCCTACCATTTGGTGCGCAACGATCGCACCGGCATTACGATGGTCAACATTGGCGTCGGGCCAGGCAACGCCAAGACCATCACGGACCATATCGCGGTACTGCGCCCGCATGCGTGGATGATGCTGGGCCACTGCGCCGGTTTGCGGACGACGCAGCAGCTTGGTGACTACGTGCTCGCGCACGGTTACGTGCGCGAGGATCATGTGCTCGACGAGGATCTTCCACTGTGGGTGCCAATCCCGCCACTTGCTGAAGTGCAGGTCGCGCTCGAAGCGGCGGTGGCTGAGGTCACGCAACTGAAAGGGTATGAACTGAAGCGCATCATGCGCACCGGCACGGTAGCGAGCACCGATAACCGTAACTGGGAGTTGTTGCCGCAGCGCACGCCAATGCGCCGCTTTAGCCAAAGCCGGGCGATCGCACTCGACATGGAGAGTGCGACCATCGCCGCCAACGGCTTCCGCTTTCGCGTTCCCTACGGCACGCTCCTCTGCGTGAGCGATAAGCCGCTCCACGGCACGATCAAGTTGCCCGGCATGGCAGACCAGTTCTACCGCGATCGGGTGGATCAGCACCTGCGCATCGGAATGCGTGCTGTCGAAATACTGCGCCGGCAGCGACCCGATCAACTGCACAGCCGCAAGCTGAGGAGTTTTGCGGAGGTTGCGTTTCAATAGCGGTCTAAATCACGACAGCGTGCTGCCGCAAGAACCTTGAGCTTGTTCGTGCCCACGGTTGACCACACACGAGACGTCACTTCCCCGGCACGTCCGCCTCTGTCTCGTCCTCCTTTGGAGGCTGGCGCGCGAGATGCTGATGTATCAGCGCGACGGCTGCGGCGCCTTCTCCGATCGCGCCACCCACACGCTTTACCGAACCGGAACGGACATCGCCTACCGCGAACAAGCCCGGTACGTTCGATTCGAGCGGCGCGGGCGAGTGCGCCAGGGCGGGATCCATGTGGGCTCTGCCGGTCAGCACGAAACCATGCGAATCGAGGGCGACGCCGCAGCTTTTCAGCCAGCCGGTTTCCGGATCCGCCCCGACGAACAGGAACACGTGACGGATGGGTCGTTCTTCCTCGACGCCCGTTTGCTCGTTGCGCCACGACACCGCCGACAGACCTCCCGCCCTGTCGTCGTGCAACTGCGTCAGCTGCGTGCGCGACCGCAGTTCGATGTTCGGCGTCGCTTCAATGCGGTCGATCAGGTAGCGCGACATGCTCGCGATGAGGCTGGGACCGCGCACCAGTACATGCACTTTGGCCGCGTAGCGCGCCAGGAAGACGGCAGCTTGGCCGGCAGAGTTGCCGCCGCCCACCAGCGCAATTTCGGCGTGCTCGCACATCCTCGCTTCGAGCGCGGACGCCCAGTAATAGATGCCGCGACCCTCGAATTCAGCCAGACGCGGTATGGCAGGCCGCCGATAACGCGCACCACTGGCGATCACGACCGTACGCGCCCGGAGTCTGCGTCCATCGGTGAGGGTCACGGCCAGCGCCCCGTCGGACGAGGCACCGGTGCAATCGAGCGACGCGGCTTGCGCCGGAATCATCATCTCGGCGCCGAATTTCTGGGCTTGAACGAAGGCGCGGCCGGCGAGCGCCTGGCCGGAGATGCCCGTGGGAAAACCAAGGTAATTTTCGATGCGCGCACTCGCGCCCGCCTGGCCACCGTAAGCCCGGCAGTCGACGACCACGACGCGCAAGCCTTCGGACGCCGCATAGACCGCCGTCGCGAGCCCCGCCGGACCCGCGCCCACGACAACGACGTCGAACAGTTCATGACGCTCCGCGGTATCGACCATGCCGAGGCATCGGGCTACGGCCTCCTCCGAGGGGTTTAGCAGCACCGAACCATCGGGGCACACGACCAGCACGTCGGACTCGGCCGCGCCGTATTGCTCCAGCAGAGTCGCGGCGACGATGTCCCCGCCGGCGTCGACGAGGTGTTGCGGGTACCCGTTGCTGTTCAGGAAACCCTGCAGCCGCACCACTTTGGGCGATCCAGCCGTTCCGATCAGGACTGGACCGCTGGCCCCCGACTCGATCAGCCCTACCCGCCTGAGGATCAGCGCGCGAACGATGCGCTCGCCCAGATCGGCTTCGGCGATGATCAAGGCGCGCAACCGATCCGGCGGCACCAGCACGGCCTCGACATCGTCCTCGCCGTATCCGTCGACCAGCGCGCGGCCGCCCGACAGCTGTGCCACTTCGGCGGAAAACTCGCCCGGTCCAAGTCGGGTGATCGGGACCACGCGCCCGAGACCATCCCGGTGGCTGATCGCAATGACGCCTTCGATCACCACGAACATCCCGGGACCCGCCTCGCCCGCCGAGAAGAGTCGTTCGCCCTTCGCGAAGCGGTGGACGGTGCCGAACAGACGGATACGCGCGATGTCCGACGCACTCAGCACCGGGAAGATCTGATGGCGGCGCGTCGCGATCAGATTCGAAACGTCTTCGACCATCGGAGCTCCAGCGTTGGTGTGAACATGAGGTTTTCCGATCGCCGAGCCAGTGAAAGCACCTGAACCCCGAATGCGGTCTACGCCCCGCGCCAGGCGGAGAGTTCAGCTTTCAATGTGCGCACAGGTCTGTGCATGAAGTATGTGAGACCGGGTTAGTTTACTCAGTGGTCCGTAATATAGGAGACAGATGGGGCGCGAAAGAATGACCGCACGAGCGGGCGATTGCGTTGCACGGCAAGCAGTTCGGCGGCAATGCGCTCCTGCAACTTCTCGCCTTGCTGCAGCGGTCGCCGTGCCGTCCCGGTGCGCTTGACATGACTCCATACCAATTCATCCGGATTCAAGTCGGGGGCGTAACCCGGCAGAAAATGCAGCGTCAGTCTTCCCAGCGTCGAGTGCACATAGTCTTTGACCAGGGCTTTCTTATGCGCGGGCAGACCGTCCACGACCAGATGCACCGGCCGCTTACGATGCCGCATCATCTTCTTCAACAGTTCGACGAAGAGTTCAGCGTTCAGCGCGCCCTGGTAGGTGCAAAACCAGAACGCGCCACGCGCCTGCACCGCGGAAGCCGCCGACATCGACTGGCGCTGCCCGGGACGATGCACCACTGGCGTTTCGCCACGCCGTCCCCAAGTCTTGCCATGCACGGCGTCGGCGCGAAATCCCGATTCATCCCAGAAGAAGATGTCGGCGCCTTCCCCCTTGGCTCGGCGGGCCAGCGCCGGATAGATCTCGCGCTGCCAGCGGTCGATGGCTTCGGGGTCGCGTTGGTAGGCACGCTGCAGTGGCTTCTGTGGCGTGAGCCCGAGTTTGGCCAGCAGCGCTCCGACCGCGGTGACCCCCAGTCGAACGCCAAACTTCCGCTCGATCAACAGCGCCACGATGCGCCGCGTCCACAGTCCAAAGTCGAGACCGTACTGGCGCGGATCGCGACCGTTGACCCAACGAAATACCAGGCGCTCCTGCGCGGACGTCAGGGTTCGCGGTCGTCCCGTCGCCGGCGTCGAGCGCAACGCACGCAGTCCGCGGCCGCGTCCCGCCGCCGCATTGAGCCATTTATAAATGACCGTGCGATGCAAACCGAGCGAGGCCATCACCGCCGAGGCTCGCTCGCCTTCACGCACCCGCTGTACCGCCATCCGCCGCATCTCTTCGAGCGTCTTATGATCCAGTGTGCGTCCGTCCCGCTTCATGCTTCCTTCGACCGACAGATACACGCTTCGGTTCATACCATGGTCTTCTAATTTATCGACTGCTCAGTAACTCATCCCGCCATGGCAGCCGGAGATGCTGGTACGGCATAAAGCGGCCCAACAGCGGCCGGACAGTAGAAGTCGCCGATAGCGGTCGTTCGATGGTGCCAGTCGCACAGCAAGTCGATTCTCCCCAACATTGTGAGAAACGAAAGCATGACGACCATAAAGGGCTTCGATGACACCGTCCCCGAAGATTGGGCGCAGCGGATCGCCAATCTGTGGTCGTCGTGCAGTCAACCAGTTGGCTAGTACGCCGCGTAATCTTGGCCACGCAGAAGAGCGTGGCGCTTCCAAGCGCCGAACGCGAAGCGCTTTCCGACGTTCAACATCGGCGCTATGCCGGCGTGCCGTGCCACCGCGCCTGAACATTGACATCGGCTATGTCGATTCGCGGCACCGCTGATCGACTATAGGAGGTACATCCCCGAAGGTCGGGGATTCGATACCCCTTGAATTGAAGGAGAAATGACAATGCGATTCATGATGATCGTTAAGGCGGACCCGAGCTACGAAGCGGGACGACCTCCGGATCCGGCCCTCCTCGCCGCGGTGGGCAAGCTCAGTGACGAGATGACCAAAGGCGGGGTACTGCTTCAATCGGGAGGCCTGCTGCCCAGCTCGAAGGGCGCCCGAGTGCGGGTTTCCGGAGGGAAGATGACAGTGACCGATGGGCCGTTCGCCGAGACGAAGGAACTCATCGGCGGCTTCGCCATTCTTGAGGCGGCATCGAAGGAAGAGGCGATCCGGCTGGGGAAGGAGTTCATGCAGCTCCATGTCGATGTCCTCGGGCAGTCCTACGAAGGCACGTTGGAGGTTCGCCAGATGTTCGATCCCGCGAGCGCCGACTCCTGATGCTCCGCTAATCGAACGTCGGAGCTGCCGACATCAGCGGCACGATCGACACGGGCTGGAGGGTCCGGCCTTCTGCCATGTATGCGGCAGCGGCGGTCCCTCACCGTTGATAAGAGAAGCCAATGCAGAAGATCACCCCTTTTCTCTGGTATTCCAAGGAGGCCGAGGAGGCCGCGGTGTTCTACGCCTCCGTCTTTCCAGACTCACGCGTCAACCGGGTCACGACGCTGCCGAGCGAATCTCCCAGCGGCCCCCCTGGATCGGTGAAGGTCGTCGACTTCGTTCTTTTCGGCCAGCCCTTCATCGCCATGAGCGCCGGGCCGCTCGACCCGTTCAACCACGCGGTGTCGTTCGTCGTGAACTGTGACGATCAGGCCGAACTCGACCGCTACTGGAATGCACTTCTCGAGGGCGGCTCGGCCGAGCAGTGCGGCTGGCTGAAAGACCGCTTCGGCCTCTCGTGGCAGATCGTCCCGACCGTTCTCGGTGAGATGATGGCCGAGCCCGACCGAGCCAAGGCTAAGCGGGCGTCGGACGCGATGATGAAGATGGTCAAGATCGACATCGCTGT
>JBEVOI010000363.1:0-19773 GCA_040507665.1 Burkholderiales bacterium | reverse complement strand
GCCTCGCGCAGGAGCAGCCCGAGATCATGCATGAGCTCGGGCGTAAGGCCCCCGTTGATGCGCAGGTCCGGAACTCCCGCCCCGGAAAGGAAGGCGCGCAGCAACGCTTCCCTCGATGCCGGGGGAGCGGGCGTTGTGGACGTGATGGGCGGTTCGGCGGATTCGGCTGGCTCCGGCGGCCTTGTAAACTGTTCGCTCGAAGGCGCATCGGGACGCGCATCGTCCCCACGACCGATTTGCGGAGGTCCCGGAGACTCCAGGATCACCGTGGTGATGCGGCGGTCGTTGCTCGACACTCCGCCTTCTTCCCACGAGAGCACCTGCGCGGAGGCCGGAGACGGGGAAGGCGGGGCGGATCGCATGCCCGCTGGAAGCGACGGAACCGTGGCAACCGGATCGAATGACCTATCCCCGGTCTGGGAAGGGGCAGGCCCGCCCTTGCTTGTCGGATGACGCGCGTCCGACGATTCCACCTGCATCGCAAAGCCTGCGATGAGGATCTCGTCGCCAGGGCGGAGCGGACACTCCCGTCCGTTTCCAACCGGCCGGCCGTTCACCATAACCGCTACGGCGCTGCCCTGGTCCCGTAGAAAGAAGGCACCGTCGCGGTGAACCATCAGCGCGTGGGTACGGGAGATGACGCGATCGGGATCGGGCAGGACGAGCGTGTTCCCCGGGGCGCGGCCGATGCTTCCTCCGGCCTCGCCGAAGCTCGCTTCGAGCGGCTGGGAAAGCGGCTGCGCGTTATAAGCGGTGACCTTGATCGCAAGCATGGAACCTCGTACCCGGGCGGCCGGCATCGCGCCCAAAGCATGGAGGGTGGTCCCCGCGTGCGTCAAGGATCATCCGCATTGCCCACCCGTACGCAGGGTCGACGACGATCGTGCAGCGCAGAATCGCGAAGCCGGTTATAAACTCGCTCTGCGCCTGCCCCTGCGACGACAGGGGGATGATCGCGCGCAATAGGTTTGAAGGGACACTGACCAGAACACCGGGAGCAAGGCATGTCCGAACACGCTGCAGACTCAGGCGTTCCACACGGAGTCGGCGGGGTCTTCCGCGAAGTGACCAGCGGCGCAACAGCGGCGATCGTACTCCTCGCCCAGATGCTCATTCTCGGCCTCATCGCCTTCGCGCCCCTCGGGCCGGCCGCGGTCGAGGCCGGCGTGCGGGCCGCCTTTGCCGCCGCAATCTTTGGCAATCTCACGGCCGCGATCCTGGGTGGGCCACTGCTTCCCAACGAGATCCCGCGGGCGTCCACCATTCTCGTTTTCGCCGCGTTCGTCGCGCGCCTTGCCGGCGATCCCACGTTACGTAACCTCCCCAACGGCGGGATCGACGAGATCCTGTTCCTTGCAGCGCTGTGCCTCGCCTGGAGCGGCATCCTGCAGATTGCCTTCGGCGTGCTTCGCCTCGGCAGCATTGCGCGTTTCGTTCCTTATCCCGTCGTGGCGGGCCTCATGACTGGCTTGGCGATCGCTCTCGTCCTCTACGAGGCACATCACATCATGGAAAGCCACGGGGACGGGGCGCATGCGGGGGGGATACAGCCGTGGACGCTGGTGCTGGCGGCTGCGACCATGGCGATAATCATCGTGATCGCGCGCGGCTGGCCAAAGTCGCCGTCGAGGCTGATCGGCCTTGCGGTGGGCAGCGCGGTCTATTGGGTCGTCATGCACTTCGCCCCACACGCGGGGCTGGGGTCCTGCCTGCCGAAGCTCGACGGTACACTGCCGCTGCCCGACGCGCTTGCGCCCCTGCTCTCCGCCGCGGGCCTCGAGATCGCGGTCCCGCGGCTGTATGAAATCGGGGTAACCGCGGCGGCCATCGCGGTGGTTGGATCTCTCGACAGTCTGCTCTCCACGGTGGGCGAAAACGAGGGACCTCTCGACACCATGCACCAGCCCAATCGGCTCCTTGTGGCGCTGGGGTGCGGGAACCTTGTTTCCGCTCTTTTCGGCGGCGTGCCGGTGGCATATTCCTCCACCGAGGCGCTGGTCAACGAGCGGGCAGGCGGGAGGCATGCCGTGCGGAGCGTCACCACTTCCCTCGTCATCCTGCTCCTGCTGCTGTACGGCTCACCGCTGCTGCAACTGATCCCTCTCGCCGCCCTGGCCGGGGTGATGGTGCTGCTCGCGATGGGGCTGGTCGACCGTTGGGCGCGCGGCATCGTGGAGCAGGCGATGCGCCGCGAATACGACCGCGAACTCCGGCTCAACCTCCTCCTCGTGGCGGTCGTGGCCGGCGTCACCATTTTCTTTGGATTGGTGCCCGCGGTGGTGACCGGTCTTATCCTGTCGATGGCGCTTTTCATCTCGGTGATGAACCGTTCGCTCATACGCTCGGTAGCGTCCGGCGAAAACCGCGCTTCACGTCGCGTCTATCCGCCAGAGCAGGCGAGCCTGCTGCGCGCTAGGGGAAAGCGGATCCGGATCATGGAGCTCGATGGCGCCATTTTCTTCGGCACCGCCGAGCGACTGAGCACAGCCGCGCTGCGGGGCGCGACCGGGGCGAGCTTCCTCATTCTCGATCTCCGCCGTGTGACGATGATCGACGCCTCCGGAGCGCTCATGCTCGAGCGGCTCTCCAAGCGATTGCGCGAGGAAGGAACGATGCTGCTGCTCGCGCACTTGAGTGAAACCAGCCGTCTCGGCCAGGCGCTCGCCGCGGCGGGCGTTTTCACCGGGAAGCACCACTCCGACTGGTTTCACGACGCCGACCGGGCACTCGAGTGGGCCGAGCGCCAGCTGCTGGAGGAAGCCGGCGCCGCCGGAACGAAACACGAGATCGGAATCGAGGAGTTTGCGCTGATGGAGGGACTTGCGCCCGCCGAGCTCGGTTTCATGAAGCCCTATCTGGACCGGCAGCTCCTCCCGGCGCGCTCCGTGTTGTTCCACGCCGGCGAACCGGGCGAACGGCTCTACCTCCTGGCCCGGGGCGCCGTGAGCCTGATGGCCGAAGACGCGGGAGCCGCCGGCCGGCGCGGGCGCATCGTTACGCTCGCGCCGGGCGTGATCTTCGGCGAGTCGGCGGTCCTGAAGGGCGGATCGCGTGCCATGACGGCGGTCGCCGAGGAGTCGATCGTCGTCTACAGCCTGTCACGGATGAATTTGGAAGCAATCCTCGCGGCGAATCCCGACCTCTATCGACGGCTGCTGCTGAACCTCGTCCATCACCTCTCGGGCATTCTGAGGATGACGGCCGGCGTAATGAGGGAAGCGGGGGATAAGGTGGACTAAGGCTTGCCGTCAGCCCCGCGTGACGTTGCGATCCGTGCCGCTTGCATTCCGCGACCGACGCCCGGCGGTATACGCTTCCAGGAATTCCTTCTCGAACACCGCCCAGAAGTCCTGCTGCGCCTCCACCGACAGCTCGCCGTAGAGCTCCACCAGCAGGTCCCACCGCCGGGACTTCCCGGCAGCCGGCAGCAGCTGATCCAACCCCCGGCCGGCCGCGAGCCGCTTTTCCAGCTCCGCCGGTTTGAAGCGCTCGAGCAGGCCGGCGAGCGCCGCGTGGATGCCGGCTACCAGCCCACGGTCGTGAATGTGAAGATCGTGGTAGGCATCGGCCATGGCCTCGAGCGGACCCAGAATGTCGGAGCGCTGGGGCGCGAGCAGCTGCTGGAGCGCGACGTCGGCGTCCCACGCAGCCTTGAAGGGATTGACTGCGCGGGAGTCGATCATCGTGACGCCCGCATGCACGCTGCTCTTGGTTTCCGAACGGATACGCAAGAGATCGATCGTGCCCTCGGTCACCTGTCGCATCAGGGCGCCGAGCCGTTCCATGAATTCCGGATTGAGTCCTCCGGGAAGGGCGAGGTCCGGCATCCCGAGCCCTTCCAGAAACGCCCGCTCCAGTTCCTCATGGGAATCCGGCATTCCGCCCGCATCCGAATCCACGCCACCCGCTGCACCCTCGAGCGAGGATGACGACGGCTGTGCGGTCGAAACCGTGGAACCGTCCGCACCGTGAGCGCTGTCCTCGGCATCTGCGCGTACCACCCGAACCGTATAGGCGCCGATCACCATCTCGTCACCCTCGGCCAGCATCGCCTCAGAATGGTTCGCGATTGGCGCACCGTTCACCTGCAGTGGGCTTGCGCTGCAATTGCGGATGGCGTAACCCTCCGGACTCGCCTTGATCCGCGCCTGCAGCGGCGCAACGCGCCCCTCGAGGTCGGGGAGGACCAGCGTATTGGTGCCCATCCGGCCAATGGTTCCGCCAAGCGCACCGAACTCCGCGCGCATCGGTGATTCGAGAGGACGGTCTTCGAGGCGAGTGACAACGAGGGTGAGCATCCTTGTTCACTTCCTTCCGCAGGGGCCAAACGATTCGCGCGTATCCCGCGCGGAGCGCCGCCGGCAAAGGCTACTACAAACCGGACGCTGCGCACCATTTTCTGGATCCTACGTGACAGTACGCGGAGAGCCCGCGGCGCCTCGCGCTTCGATCCGGAGCACGGCGATGATAGTCTTCGTGCTTTCGTGAACCGTGATCTGCAGTCGAGAGCAGCGGCTGCATCCCGCCAATAGACGACAGGGAAAGGCCGACCCGGCACCATACCGGCGCAGTGAACACCACAGACAGCGGAACATCCAATCTCGGAGTGGCACCTCATTCCGAATCGCCGGCGCACGCAACGCAATGCGGCCGGGAACCGAGCCATACTCCGATGATGCAGCAATACCTGCGCCTCAAGGCGCAGCATCCGGACCTGCTGCTCTTCTACCGCATGGGTGATTTCTACGAGCTCTTCTACGACGATGCGGAGAAAGCGTCGCGGCTGCTCGACATCACGCTTACCACCCGCGGCATTTCTGCCGGAAAGCCGATCCCCATGGCCGGCGTGCCCTTCCACTCCGTCGAACAATACCTTGCGAAGCTGATCCGCCGCGGCGAGTCGGTGGCCATCTGCGAGCAGATCGGCGATCCCGCAACGTCGAAGGGACCGGTCGAACGCAAGGTCGTGCGCGTCGTCACGCCGGGCACCCTCACCGACGCCGCGCTGCTTGACGAAAAGCGCGACAGTGTGTTGGCCGCGCTGGTGATTCGCGATCGCGTGCTGGGGATCGCCTCCCTCAATCTCGCCTCGGGAACGCTCAAGGTCATGGAAACCGGGCTCGCCAGCCTCGACGCGGAGCTGGGAAGGCTCGCGCCGGCCGAGCTGCTGGTGCCCGACGGCATCGTCCTTCCCACGGCCCTGTCGAAGGGGGCAACGGTAAAGGCACTCCCGCCTTGGCACTTCGACGAGCAGCGGGCGATGCGGTCGTTAGCGCAGCAGTTCGGGACGCTGGACCTTTCCGGTTTCGGCGCCGACGGGCTCGGGCCTGCCCTGGGCGCGGCTGGGGCATTGCTCGACTATGCGCAGGCGACCCAGGACACTGCGCTGCTGCACGTCACCGGAATGCAGATCGAATACGAGGGCGCATACCTGCACCTCGACCCGGCCACGCGCCGCAATCTGGAGCTCACGGAAACCCTGCGCGGCGAGCCCGCGCCAACGCTTCTCTCGCTGCTCGACACCTGCGCGACCAGCATGGGGAGCCGCTTACTGCGGCAAACATTGCACCATCCGCTGCGGGACCAGGGGCAACTGCGCGAGCGTCTCGACGCCGTCTCCACCCTGCTCGGTGTGGATAGCGCAGGCCCGTTTGCTCAACTTCGCACGCTGCTCAAGCGCTGCTGCGACGTCGAACGTATCACCGCACGCATTGCGCTCAAGTCGGCGCGGCCGCGAGACCTTGCAAGTTTGCGCGAAACGCTCGCCGCGCTGCCTGAACTGTCGAACCAGCTCGCCCCCTTGGGTCTGACGCGGCTGCAGGAATCCATAGTGCCACGAAGTCCGTTGCATGCGCTGCTCGCCGGTGCGATCGCAACCGAACCGGGCGCGCACGTGCGCGACGGCGGCGTCATCGCAACGGGCTTTGACGCGGAGCTCGACGAACTGCGGTCCATCGAGCAGAACTGCGGCGACTTCCTGCTCGATCTCGAGGCGAAAGAGCGCGCTCGCACTGGCATCGCCAATCTCAAGGTCGAATTCAACCGCGTACACGGTTTCTTCATCGAGGTCACCCGTGCGAACGCCGACCGGATACCGGAAAACTATCGGCGGCGCCAGACGCTCAAGAATGCGGAGCGCTACATCACACCGGAGCTGAAGACCTTCGAGGACAAGGCGCTCTCCGCCCAGGAGCGCGCACTGGCCCGGGAGGCATTACTGTACGAGCGGCTGCTGGAAGGCCTCGGGTCCGAGGTCCCGTCGTTGCAGCGACTCGCGCGTGGTCTCGCGGAGCTCGATCTCCTCGCGACGTTCGCCGAGCGCGCCGCGGCACTCGATCTCACCGCGCCAACGTTCACCGAACAGCCGGTAATCGATATCGATGGGGGCCGCCATGCCGTGGTCGAACGCCAAGTGGAGGCGTTCATCCCCAACGACACTCGGCTGCATCCGGGCCGTCAGCTGCTCCTCATCACCGGTCCCAACATGGGGGGCAAGTCGACCTACATGCGGCAGGTGGCGCTGATCGCGCTCCTCGCCCACTGCGGCGCGTTCGTGCCGGCCAGGCGCGCGCTACTCGGACCGATCGATCGGATCTTCACGCGCATCGGCGCGGCCGACGATCTTGCTGGAGGGCGCTCGACGTTCATGGTGGAAATGACGGAGTCGGCGAACATCCTGCACCACGCCACGCCCCAGAGCCTCGTGTTGATGGACGAGATCGGCCGCGGCACCTCGACCTTCGACGGCCTCGCCCTCGCGTGGGCGATCGCGCGCCAGCTGATCGAGAAGAATCGTTGCAGGACGCTCTTCGCCACCCACTACTTCCAGCTCACCCAGCTCGCGGAGGAATATCGGCAGGTGGCGAACGTGCATCTCGACGCGGTTGAGCACAAGGACTCGATCGTGTTCCTGCACAGCGTGGAGGAAGGCCCGGCATCCCAGAGTTACGGACTGCAAGTCGCGCAGCTCGCGGGCATACCGGCCACGGTGATCCGCGCTGCACGCCGTTACCTGAGCAAGCTGGAGGAGGAGAGCGCCGCCCGCAGTCCCCAGGGTGATCTGTTCGCTCCGCCCGCGGCGCAGCTGCCACAGTCGGAAGCGCGAGCTCACCCGTTGCTGGACCGATTGCGCGACATCGATCCTGATCGCCTCTCGCCCCGCGAGGCGCTCGACCTGCTCTACCAGCTCAAGAAGGATCTCGAGTGATGGCGGGCCTCTCGCGAACCCTGGCAGTCGGCCTGCTGCTTATTGCGGCAAATTCGGTCGCCCGGGCCCAGGAGTCGACGCTGCGGCCCTTCAACTTTGCCGTGATCGGTGACACCCCCTACTACCCGCATGAGGAGGTCTACCTGAAGGGCCTGCTGAAGTCGCTCGCCCGGGAGCCGCTGGAATTCGTGGTGCACGTCGGCGACATCAAGAGCGGGTCGAGCCGGTGCGACGATGCCCTCTACGCGTCACGCCGCGAGTTGTTCGCTTCCTCACCGCGGCCGTTCGTGCTCGTGCCCGGCGACAACGACTGGTCCGATTGCGATCGTTCCGCGGGCGGCGGATACGACCCGGTCGAGCGCCTTGCGGTTCTGCGCAGGGTGTTTTTCCAGGGAGGCTTCAGTCTCGGCATGCAGGTCATGCAGGTGGAACGGCAGAGCGCAGATCCTGCCCACGCTGACTACGCCGAGCATGCGCGCTGGACGGTCGGGACGGTGGTGTTCCTCACGCTGAACATCATCGGTGGGACAAACCGTTATGGGTCGGGCGAGGCGGCCGCGCGCGAGGCGAGGGAGCGCACGCGCGCTGTTTCGGCGTGGCTGCGAGCGGGGTTCGAAAGGGCGCGCGACCTCGAGGCGCCGGGCATCGTGATCTTCTTCCACGGCGATCCGCACCTGGAGATCGCACCTGGAAACCCGAGGCGGCGCGGCTACGAAGCCTTTCTCACCGAGGTTGCCACGGAGGCCAGGCGTTTCGGGAAACCGGTATTGCTGATCCACGGCGACCGGCACCTGTACAAGACGGACCAACCTTGGAAGGAGGGCGCGCTTGCCCTTCCCAATGTCACCCGAGTGTCGACCTTCGGTTCGCCCTATGTGAACTGGGTGCGCGTCCGCGTCGACTCGTCCGGCAAGGACCTCTTCAGGATCGAGCCGGAGTACGGATCGCTCGATCCCTCCCCGCTTCAGTGATGGTGGTGACCACCCGGCCCGTGGGCATGGCGATGCTCGATCTCATCGGGAGTCGCCGGCCGCACCGACGCGACGGTGCAGGTGAACACGAGACTGCGTCCGGCAAGCGGGTGGTTGCCGTCTACCACCACCTGCTCCGCCGTCATGTCGGTGACGGTATACACGCGCACTTCTCCGCCGCCGTCGGAATGACCCTCGAACTGCATGCCGACCGTGACGTCTTCGGGGAAATGGTTGCGCGGCTCGAGGCGCACGAGCTCTTCATCGTAGTCCCCAAACGCATCGTCGGGCTCAAGCCGCACCTCGACCACCTCGCCTTCTTGCCTGCCTGCCAGGGATTCCTCGACCAGCGGAAAGATGCCACCGTAGCCCCCATGCAGGTACGTAAGGGGCGCGCGGGAGCGCTCGATAAGCACGCCGTCGGTGTCACGCAGCTGGTAATCGAGCGACACGACGGTATTGGACATGATCTGCACGGGGAGCTCCCTGGTTGAACGGGTCGGACGGGCTCGCGTAAAGAGTGGAATCGGTGTGGATCAGAGGGACTTCACCAGGCCGAGCACCTCGACCGCATGCCCGCGCGCATTCACGCCATACAGCGCGTGCCGCAGCACCCCTTGCCGGTCGATGACGAAGGTGGAACGGAGAATGCCGGTGCGCTTGCGCCCGTTGCTCTCACGCTGAACCAGCACGCCGTACTGTGCACAGACTTCGCCGTCAGCGTCCGCGAGCAGGCGCACGCTGAGTCCGTGCTTGTCCCGGAAGCTGCCATGGCTGATGCAGTCGTCCATGCTCACGCCGAGCACGACCGCCCCGCATTTCTGAAACTCGTCCTGCAGGTCACTGAAGTCGATGGCCTCGATCGTGCAGCCCGGCGTGTTGTCTTTCGGATAGAAGTACAGCACCACGTGTTGTGTGGTCCTGAAGCTCGCCAGACTGACCACCTCGAGGTCGGCGTCGGGCAAGTCGAAAACTGGCGCTGGCGTACCCACCTGCAGCATCGCGTGCTCCGCGAAGAAACTGGCCGGATTCTAACCGATTTCCCTTGCCCGCAATCGAGTGTGGCGGTGGGGTTTCGATGCCCCCGCGTATAATCCGCCCGATGCGCAAATCCCTGCTCGGCGGCCTTACCTCCCGTGCATTTCTGCGCAACTACTGGCACAAGCAGCCGCTCCTCGTACGCGGCGCGGTTCCGGGCTTCGCGGGGTTCATCGACCGGGCAGGGCTGATGGAAGCGGCGTGCCGTGAAGGCGTACCGACGCGCCTGGTCGTGCGTCGCGGCACGCGCTATGACGTTCGTCACGGTCCGTTTGCCCGGCGCGACTTCCGCACCCTGCCTGCGCGCAACTGGTCGCTGCTCGTGCAGGAGGTCAATCACTTTCTGCCGGCGGCCGACGCTCTCATGCGCGAGTTTTCCTTCATCCCGCTCGCGCGCCTGGACGATGTGATGGTGAGCCTCGCGCCGCCCGGCGGCGGCGTGGGGCCGCACTTCGACTCGTACGATGTGTTCCTTCTCCAGGGTTGCGGACGGCGCCGCTGGCGCGTGAGCACGCAAACTGATCTCGAGCTAGTGCCCGATGCGCCGCTCAAGATACTGAAGCGCTTCGTCCCAGCGCGAGAGTGGGTGCTGGAACCCGGCGACATGCTCTACCTGCCGCCAGCCCATGCCCACGAAGGAGTAGCCCTGGACGAGTGCATCACCTACTCGATCGGCTTCCGGGCACCGAGCGCGCAGGAACTGGCGCAGGCGTTCCTCGATCATCTGCGTGACACGATCGAGTTGTCAGGCAGATATCAAGACCCCGATCTCGGGCCCCAGCGGAATCCCGGCGCGATCGGCTCCGCCATGACCGCGCAGGTGGCGGCGATGCTCGCGCGTATCCGCTGGAGCCGGCGCAACGTCAAACGCTTCCTCGGGCGTTACCTCACTGAACCCAAGCCCCACGTATTCTTCGACCTGCCGCGCGCGCCGCTTTCCCGCGCGCGCTTTCTCTCCTGTGCCGAGCGCGACGGCATCGTGCTCTCGCTCAAGAGCCGCATGCTCTTCGACCGTGATTGCATCTATCTCAACGGAGAAATGCATGCGCTCTCTGGCCCGGCGGCAACCGGATTGAGACCGCTCGCGAACACGGGCAAGCTCCCGACGGGCTCCCGTTTTGGCGCAGAAGTTGCTGACCTGCTTTACCAGTGGTATCGCGCGGGCTACGTGGAATTTCAGCCCGCCATTTCGCGGGAGAAGGGCACGCAACCATGAACGACGAAGTGATTCCGCAGCACACGCGCCTTGATGGCAGCGCCGACTACGAAGCCGCGCTCGACATGGTGATCGCCAAGGCGACACGCAGGCTGCGCATATTCGACCGCGCGCTCGGGCGCAGCTTCAACGCGCCCAGGCGTCATCACCTGCTGCGCAGTTTTCTTCTCGAAAACCGCGCGAACCGCCTCCAGATCGTGCTCCACGAGGTGGACAACGTCACCCGCGACTGCCCTCGCCTCGTTACCCTGCTGCGCCAGTTCAGCCACGGCATCACCATTCACCAGACACTGCCCGTGGCGCGCGGGGTCTACGATCCGTTCGCGGTCGCGGATGACCAGCATCTCGTGCAACGATTCCACTACGACGACGCGCGCGGGCTGCTCGCCCTCGACGACCCTCACGGCGCCCGGCCATTTGTGGAGCGCTTCGAGGAAATTCTGGAAGCGTCTCTTCCGGCTGTGGTCCCGACGACCCTGGGGCTCTGACACGTGGTGGCGCAAACGAGCCAAAAATAGCGCTTGGATCGTGCGATCGCAACATGCTAACATTTTGAGATTCCTCGGATCTGGAGGTTGAATCCGGGGTTCGACAGGGTTTCCGTTCTGGACTCAACTTGCTAGGGAACAAAATGAACCGTTCGCTCTTGCTCGCTGCTGCTGTTGCCGTGGCGCTTGCCGCCGCTTGCGCCAAGAAGGAAGAACCCGCTCCTGCTGCCCCTGCCGCCGCTCCTGCACCCGCCCCTTCCGCCCCTGCGGCTGCGAAGGAATCTGCGGACAAAGCCAAGGAATCCGCTGCTGCCGCCGACTCCGCCGCTTCTGCCGCTGCGGGCGAGGCGAAGGACGCGAAGGATGCTGCTGGAGCTGCAGTCGAAAAGGCCAAGGAAGCCGAAAAGAAATAGCACGACGTCACCGCCTTCGAAAAGAGCCGACCTCCGGGGCGGCTTTTTTGTTTTCTGGGTCGCGTCAGCCTCAGTCAATCGAACGCCATTCAACTCCGTTTGCCTGATCGGCTACGCCGACCCAGTCCGGGCTGCACCCCATTACGCCCGAGAGTGCACCACGCGCCAGGTCCGACTGGTTGTTCTGCTGGCTGAGGTGCGCCGCAACTAGGTGCCGCAGACGGCTCGTGTCCAGCCGCGCCAGCAGGTCGGCTGCGGCGCTGTTTGCGAGGTGCCCCAAGCGGCCAGCGATGCGATCCTTCACCACCGGTGGGTAACTCCCCCCGCGCAGCATTTCCTCGTCGTGATTGCACTCGAGCACCAGTGCCTCCAGCCCCGACAGCACGGTTTCCATGTGTGCTGTCGTGCAACCTGCGTCCGTCAATACCCCGAGCCGTCGAACGCCATCTCCTATCACATACTGGACGGGTTCCCGCGCATCGTGGGGAACCGGAAACGGGAAGACTTCCAGATCGCCGATGGTGAAAGCGGAATTCCCGTCAATCACCACCGCGGTCACCTCCGCCCCGCTCATCGCACCGCCTGACGCGACGAGGGTACCGTAGGTGAGATGCACGGGAGTTCGGTAATGGCGTGCAAAGCGCGCTACGCCGCCGATGTGGTCCTCGTGCTCGTGGGTGACGACAATCGCGGAAAGGCTCTCCGGTTCGATGCCGAGCCGGCGCAGCCGGCGCACCGAATCCGCCAAGCAAAAGCCGCAGTCGAGCAGGATGCGGGTCTGGCCGTGCTCGACGACAAGGGCGTTGCCACGGCTGCCGCTGCCGAGGGAGGCGAACCTCAAAGCATCGCCTCCGGCACCGTGGCGGATAAGGCGGGAAGAAGGGCGACTGGGGCGGCGGGAGGCGTCAGGTCCATTCCGCCTTGAAGCTACTTCAGCTGATCGTAGAGAAGCGCGACGATCTTGCCCGCCGCCTCCGAGCGGTCCGCCTGGCCGTCCTTGCCGAGCACGGTGACGGTGGTGCCATTGGCGTCGCCGACGACCTCGATGCGATACTGCGCCGCGTTCGCGACCTTGTCGTCGCCACCCCAGAACTTGAGCTTGGAAAGCAGGCCCGTCGTAGTCTTCGCATCCTCCTTCGTATCGACGTAGCGCACGAAGTACATGCCTTGGGAGCGATCCCGGTCCTCCACCGTGAAGCCGACGCGGTCGAGGGCGAGACCCACCCGTCGCCACGCCCGGTCGAGGTCGTCATCGAGCTCGAGTTGCGTGCTGCCATCACGGGCGCGCACCAGCTTTGCACGCTCAACCGCTGCTGGCGCGGCGGCCACCACGTCGGTCTTCGCTTTCGCCTCCTGGACGCCGAGCTTGACCATCAGCCGGCGCAGCATCTCAGCCTCGAGATCCTGGTCCGCTGGCCGCGGCTGCCACACCGTGCGCTCCTTGCCTTCCTCGACGAACACCTCGTACATGCCGCGATGGCTGATGAAGATATCCGTCGTGCCGGGCTCCGATCCTTTTTCCAGGCGCGTGCGGAATTTGTCGCGCTCCGGCGTGGAGTACATGCCGTCGAACACCTTCCCCAGAACAGAGCGCACGCCGTCCTGGGGAATCTTCGCACGGTTTTCCGCCCAGTCGGTTTCCATCGTGCCCGCCGTGGGATTTTCCTGCGCGATGATGAACCCGTTCTCCTGCCAGAAATCCTTGATCATCGGCCAGAGCTGTGCGGGATCGCCGCGTGCCACAATCCAGCGCTGGGTGCCGGAGCGCTCGATGCGGACGCTCCCATCGCCGGCCGGCAGCACGCCCTCGACGCTGGGTTGCGTCCCCTGCGGCTGGTTCGCGCGGTCGCGCGCATAGTCGGAATACGTTGCCGTGCCGCCGGGATTCACGTCCGGCACAACGTAGCGCTCGTCCACATTGGGCTGCGTGAGGTCGGGCGGAACCTCCAGCGGCTTCGTCTTGCCGGCCGATTTGTAGTCGACTTTGTTGCCACTAAACAACGTGGACTTGCAGCCGGACAGCGCCAACAACGCGGCAGCAGCCACGACCAGCGCAGTGTGCATTGCTCTCATGTACTACCTCTTTTCATAGCCGCGCAAATGTAGCGCGGATCTCACGATCTCGCGTCCGGCGAACGGACGACGAGCGCGGGTCACCGGATGTCGATTCCCGCCTGTTGCATTGCTTCGATGACAGCGGGCTGCGCGCCGGCCGACAATGGCACGAGTGGCAGCCGGATGCTGTCCTGGATCAGCCCCATGCGAAAGAGCGCCCATTTCGCGGGGATCGGGTTCGCCTCGACGAACAGCTGGCGGTGCAGCCCGAACAGCCGATGGTTGATCCGGCGCGCTTCGTCGAGCTTGCCCGCCAACGCCGCCGCACACATCTCGTGCATCGCACGCGGGGCCACGTTCGCGGTGACAGAGATGACGCCGTGGCCGCCCATGAGAAGGAACGGCAGCGCAGTTGCATCGTCGCCCGTGTAGAGCGCGAATCCGGATGGCGCGCGGGCGACGAGATCCGTCGCGCGCGCGAGATCGCCAGTCGCATCCTTGATCCCCGCGATCCCCGGCACCCTGGACAGGCGAATCGCGGTGTCGTTCGACATGTCGCAGACGGTGCGCCCCGGGACGTTGTAAAGGATCATCGGCAGATCCACCGCCTCGGCGATCGCCTTGAAGTGGCGGTACAGCCCCTCCTGCGTCGGCTTGTTATAATAGGGCACCACCGACAGGCTCATGGTTGCGCCGGCGTCCTTCGCGTACGCGCTGAGCTCGATGGCCTCGCTCGTGGAGTTCGCCCCGGTGCCGGCGATGACGGGGATACGGCCGGCGGCGCGCTCGACCGCTTCACGGATGAGCAGGCAATGCTCGTCAAAATCGACCGTCGCGGATTCACCCGTGGTGCCGACCACGACGAGCCCGTTCGATTTCTCTTCCACGTGCCAGTCGATGAGGGAGCGGAATGCGTCGAGGTCGAGGCTTCCGTCCTCGTGCATGGGGGTGACGATCGCGACAAGACTGCCGGTGAGCATAGGAGCCCGCGTTCGAAAAACTGGAATTTTACCCGAAGCCCCCTCCCCTGACTAAGGGCCTCTGCAAATGCCCCGCCCGCACCTATGGTCAGGATGCCGAGCCACGATGGGCCAGGCCGACGGCGCAGATCCGCTGGACCATCGCCGGTTTGGGCTCCTCAACGTACAGGTCCTCGAAGGCGATGACCTTGAGCCGTCCGCACACCACTGCCAGCAGTTCGCCGGGCTGGAGCAGGAAATCGGGGTTCGAAGGCTTGCCGAACCTTTCGTTGCCCACCGCGAACGTCTCATACATCAGCACGCCTGCCCGGTCGAGCGCATCGAGGATGATCGGGAAGAGCGGACGCCAGAGGTAGTTGGTCACGACCACTGCATCGAAATAGCGGCCCGCGAAGGGCCACGGTCCGCGTTCGATGTCGGCGACCCTGGCGGCCACACCGGAGACGCCCGCAAGCGTAACGATCGCTTCCGCATCCCGGTCGACCGCCTCGACCCGGAAGCCAAGCGAGGCCAGATAGCGGCTGTGGCGACCGAAACCGCAGGCAAGGTCGAGCACCGCGCCGGCCTTCGGAATGAGGGACGCGAATCGCACTATCCACGGCGAGGGCGCGTCGGTCCGATGGCTGCCGGGGCCGCTGCTCATGAACATCGGAAGGCGTAACGGGCCAAGAAGAAAAGGGTGTGCTCGAGGCGGAAGCTTAACATTGCCCGCGCGCGCCGAAGCGCGAGTGCAGCAGTGCCGGGCGGTTGCATGGTGCAGGGCAGAGGGTACAATCCTCCCCATGAATTCTCGACTTTATCGCCTCCTCGCCGCGCTGCTGATCGCCGCCTTGCCGGTGCAGGGATTAGCCGGCGCGTCCATGGGAGCCTGTGCCCGCCACGCCGCTGGGGCGGTTGCGACGGCAAGCGAGGGGCGCGACATGCAGCGTTCCGGTGATTCCCCCTGTCACGAACACTCGACCGTGAGCGATCGTGCGTCCGGACAACAGTCCTATGCCTGTCTGGGCGGAGGGATGGGATGCCACGATTGCTCCCAATGCCACGCCTGCTCCGCCAGCGTGCTGCCGACGGCGACCCAAACCGTTCTGGCCTTTTTGCAGTCGCAACTCGACTTCCCCTCGCCGGTCACGTTTGCCGGATTCATTCCCGAGCACCTCGATCCTCCCCCTCTCGGCTGACCCCGAGATCCTGAGATTCTGAGCAAGCGCGCGGCAGGTCCCACCGCCGCCGATATTGGTGCGAACGTCCGCGCCGTTTGCTGCCGACTCGTTCCGACCGTCACGCTTTGAGACGACTCCGTGTCGTCTCGACCGACAACGGGTCAATCAGCGCCTGGCATTGCCTTTCGGCCCGGCGCACGCACCACCAAGGCGAAAGAAAATGTTCAAGCTACGCCTGATTCTTTCTTTTCTGGCTCTCGCCGCGCTGATTCACCCCGCCTGGGCGGCCGAGCCGACCGTGTACACACACGCAACGTCGGAGCAGACCGGCCCCGAACCGACGCCGCTTGCCGCACTGATCGACGAGGCGACGCGCTCAAATCCCGAGATCCGCGCCGCGCGGCTGGAGCGCGAGGCCGCGCAACAGCGGATCGCTCCTGCGGGTGCGCTGACCGATCCCACGCTCGAAGTGGGCGTGCTCAACCTGCCGGTGAACACCTTCAACTTCCGGCAGGACGAGATGACGATGAAGATGATCGGGCTGGGACAGCGACTCCCCTACCCCGGCAAGCGCAAGCTGCGGGAGGAGTTGGCAGAGCAGGAAGCGGAAGCGACCGGGCACCGCTATCAGGAAACAGTGAACCGTGTCGTGCGTAACGTCCGGGTTGCCTACTTCAACCTCGCGCTGAACGGAACGGCCACCCGGCTTACCCGCCGCAATCGGGACGCGCTAGCGCAACTGTTTGAGATCGCACAAGCAAAGTACGCGATCGGCCAGGGCAACCAGGCCGATGCCCTCAAGGCGCAGCTCCAGCTCTCGCGCATGGCCGACGACCTGATCCGCCTCGCCCGGGAGCGGCGCGAGATCGAGGGCGAGCTGAACGCCGCGCTGGGCCGGCATCCCGGAGCCACCAAGATCATCCCCGAGCCCCTCGAGCTCACGTTCCCCGCCGGTCCGGCGACGGCAGCGCAGATGCAGGAGCTCACCGCGCAACCGCAACTGCTCGCTCTGCAGAACAGGATCACGCGCAGCCAGAAGACGCTGGACCTCGCGGCGAAGGAGTACTTCCCGGACCTCGATCTGAAACTTGCCTACGGGCAACGGGATCGCGCGCAGGACGGAATGTACCGCTCGGACATGATCATCTTCACCGTGGGTATCAATCTGCCGGTGTGGCGCAGCACCAAGCTCGCGCCCATGGTCGCGGAGGCCGAGGCGATGCGCGGACAGGCGCTCGAGCTGTACCAGGCGCAGCAAAACGAGATTCTCATGCAGATCCATCACCAATCCGCCGCCGCGGACCAGAACCTGGAATCCGCGCGCCTCTACGAAAGCACCATCGTGCCGCAGGCAAAGTTGGCGGTGGAATCGTCGGTCGCGGCATACCGGGTCAACCGTCTCGACTATCTCAGCGTGCTCGACAGCCAGATGCAGGTCTTCAACGTCGAGCTTGCTTATGCCGCCGCGATCGCCGGCTACAACAAGGCGCTTGCAGAACTGGACCTACTGACGGGGAAGGCGCCCAGTGCGTCCACCGCCCCAGACACTTCCCCCCGCTGATCGCGAGCGATGAGAGGAGAGCCCATATGAGACGAACTGGAATCGTAGTCGCAGCGCTCGCCGTCGTTGTCGCGCTTGGCGCCGGATACTGGTGGGGAAGCCGAAGCCGCCCCGACAGCGCGCCGGTCATGGCTAAGCCCGCCGTGGTGCCGGAGAGGCGGATCGCCTACTACCGCAATCCGATGGGGTTGCCCGACACGTCGCCCGTGCCCAAGAAGGACTCGATGGGGATGGAGTACATCCCGGTGTACGAGGGAGACGAACTGGAGGGCAAACAGCTTCAGCTCAGCACGGAAAAGATCCAGAAACTCGGGGTAAAGACCGAGACGGCGACGCTGCGCGACCTCGCGCGCCCGATACGCGCGGTCGGCACCCTGGAGGTGGACGAGCGCGGGTTGCATACCGTCACCGCGCGCTTCGAGGGCTACGTCCAGCGGCTGTACGTGAACGCCACTGGCCAAAGTGTGGGCCGCGGACAGCCCGTGGCGGCGGTATACAGCCCCGACCTGGTGGCGGCCCAGCGCGAGTATCTGGTGGCGCGGCAGGGCGTAGCGGCGCTCAAGGATGCAGATGCCGATGCCCGCAGCCGCATGCGGGATTTGGAAGGAGCGAGCCTCGCCCGCCTGCGGTACTGGCAGATCTCGGACGATCAGATCGAGCAACTGAAGCGCGACGGTCGCGTGCGCGAAACGCTCACACTGCACTCGCCGGCCGCGGGTGTCGTCCTGGAGAGGATGGTCGTGGAAGGGATGCGCTTCATGCCGGGCGAACCGCTGCTCAAGATTGCGGACCTCTCGACCATGTGGCTGCTCGCCGACGTGTTCGAGCAGGATCTCGCCCTCGTCCGAGTAGGCGAAACCGCAACGTTCCGCGTCAACGCGTTTCCAGATCGCGCCTTCCGCGGCCGCGTCTCCTTCATCTACCCGTCCCTGAACCCACAAACGCGCACGGCGAAAGTCCGTATTGAGCTGCCCAATCGCGACGGCGCGCTCAAGCCCTCCATGTATGCAACCGTGGAAATTGGCATCGCGGCAGGCGCGGGCAAGGTGCTGACGGTGCCGACCTCCGCCGTCATCCACAGCGGTACGCGCGAGGTGGTGCTGGTGCTGCTGGCAGAGGGTCGTTTTGAGCCGCGTTCCGTCAAGCTGGGCATGCAGGGCGACGAGCACGTGCAGATACTCGAAGGCGTGGCAGAGGGCGAGAAGGTCGTCGCGAGCGCGAACTTCCTGATCGATGCAGAGAGCAATTTGCGCGCGGCGCTCTCCAGCTTGACACCTCCGGGCGAGCCGGCGGCCCCGCACTCAGCTACCGCCACCGCGCCCAACGCTACCAATAAACACCGGGGAGACTGAGATGCTCGCTCGCATCATCGAGTGGTCCGCGCGAAACGTCGTCCTCGTGCTCATTGCCGCCGCATTCACGGTCGCCGCAGGCATCCACGCGGTGGTGCACACACCCCTCGATGCACTCCCCGACCTCTCCGACGTGCAGGTGATCATCTACACCTCCCATCCGGGGCAGTCGCCCCAAGTGGTGGAGGACCAGGTCACCTACCCGCTCACGACGGCTATGCTGTCGGTGCCCCGCTCAAAGGTGGTGCGCGGCTTCTCGTTCTTCGGCGCGTCCTTCGTCTACGTCATCTTCGAGGACGGCACCGACATCTACTGGGCGCGCTCCCGGGTGCTCGAATATCTGAATTTTGCGAGCTCGCGGCTGCCGCGCGGCGTGACCCCCAGCTTGGGGCCGGACGCCACCGGAGTGGGATGGGTCTACCAGTACGCCGTGGTCGGTGCGAATCGAACGCTGGCGGAGCTGCGCACGCTTCAGGATTGGTTCATCCGCTACCAGCTCACCAAGGCTCGGGGTGTGGCGGAGGTCGCGAGCGTCGGCGGCTTCGTGCAGCAATACCAGGTGGTCGTCGATCCGCGCAAACTGCAGGCCTATGGCATCCCCCTCGAGCGCGTAGCACAGGTGATCCGCGACAGCAATCGCGACGTCGGAGGCCGCGTGGTCGAGCTGGCCGAAACCGAGTACATGGTGCGCGGCATGGGTTACCTGCGCGGCGCGAACGACATCGCCGAGCTCGTGCTCAAGTCGGACCGAGGCACGCCAGTGCGCATCCGCGACGTCGCCCGCGTCGAGCTCGGACCCGATGAGCGACGCGGTATCACCGAGCTGAACGGAGAGGGCGAAGTCGTCTCCGGAATCGTCATGGCGCGCTACGGCGAGAACGCTCTCGATGTGATTCGCAGCGTGAAAGCGAAGATCGACGAGATCGCGAGCGGTCTTCCGGAAGGCGTCCGCATTGAGACCGTGTACGATCGATCGGAACTCATCCACCGCGCCATCGACAACCTCACCTGGACGCTCGTTGAAGAAACCGCGATCGTCGCATTGGTCTGCATCGCGTTCCTGGTCCACGTGCGCAGCGCGCTGGTGGCGATCCTCATGCTGCCGGTCGGCGTGCTGATAGCCTTCATCGTCATGCGCCTGCTCGGCATCAACGCCAACATCATGAGCCTCGGTGGCATTGCGATCGCCATCGGCGCCATGGTCGACGCCGCGATCGTGATGATCGAGAACGCGCACAAGCACCTCGAGCGGAACCCCACCGTGCCAAGGCTGCGGGTGATCATCGACGCATGCCGGGAGGTCGGTCCGGCGCTCTTCTTCAGCCTGATGGT
>JBEVOI010000320.1:0-5150 GCA_040507665.1 Burkholderiales bacterium | reverse complement strand
GGGCTGCCGAGCCGCTCGTAGGTCTCGCAGGCGTCGAGCGCAAGGTGCAGCGCGCGGGGATCGGCGAGTCCGATGTCCTCGATCGCCATGCGCACCAGCCTGCGCCCGAGGTACAGCGGATCGGCGCCGCCGTCGAGCATCCTGCACATCCAGTAAAGCGCCGCATCGGGCGACGATCCGCGCACCGATTTATGCAGGGCCGAGATCTGGTCGTAGAACGCGTCACCGCCCTTGTCGAACCGGCGCAGGCTCTGCGTGAGCGTGTCGGAGACGAACGCTTCGTCGATGTTCACTGCTTCGCGCACCGTCGCGGCCGTGCGCAGCTGCTCCAGCAGATTGAGGAGCCGCCGGCCGTCGCCGTCTGCGTAGCCGATGACGAGCTTGCGCGCCCCTTCGCTGAAGGTGAGATCCTCGAGCGCGTGAGCCTGTACACGGTCGAACAACTGGCCGAGTTCGGCCTCGCTTAACGGAGTGAGGACGTAAATCGCGGCGCGGGACTGCAGCGCGCCGATGACCTCGAACGAGGGATTCTCCGTCGTGGCGCCGATGAAGGTGAGCAGGCCCCGTTCCACATGCGGAAGAAACGCATCCTGCTGCGCCTTGTTGAAGCGATGCACCTCGTCGACGAAGAGAATCGTCGGGCGCCCCGACTGCGTAAGCACCGCCTCCGCACGGGCGACCGCATCGCGGATCTCCTTGACCCCGGACAGCACGGCGGAGATGGTGATGAACTCGGCATTGCAGGCGCCCGCGAGCAGGCGCGCGAGCGTGGTCTTGCCCACACCCGGTGGCCCCCACAGGATCATGGAGTGCAGCTTGCCCGACTCGATCGCGAGGCGCAGCGGCTTGCCGGAGCCGAGCAGGTGCTGCTGCCCAACCACATCCTCGACGCGCTGAGGTCGCAACTGCTCCGCGAGCGGCGCTTCCGGCGTGACCGGAGGGAAAAGGTCGGACATGAGTTGGGGTGAGGGGTGAGGAGGGTTAGGAGTTGCCGGAAGTTGCGCAGGGTGCAGCAAGGGAACCCGCCCTCTCACCGACCCTGTCCCGTCGGGGAGAGGGATCGGTCAGGCGTGAATTCCCGTTTGGTTCCTCACGCCTCACCCCTCTCACCTCACTCTCCCACCACGTCCGCCCCCTTTGGCGGGGTGAACTTGAAGAGCTCCGGAGACAGCGCCGGGTTGCGCTTGAGGTCGGTGAAGCGGATGACGGTGAGCTGACCGAACTGGTCTTTCAGCTCCATCGTGTCGAGATCCGCGCCCTTGAAGCCCATGCGGATCTGCTCGAAGGTAGTTTCCTTGCTCTTCGGCGTCGCCTCCAGCCAGTCGATGCCATCCTTCACGCCCGCGCTCTTCAGGTCGAAGTTTCGCTCGATGGCGTCGTCGCCGGCGAGCAGCGCGGCCGGGCTCGCGCCGAGCGCGTCGTCGAGCTTGCGCGCCGTGACCTGGTTCAGGTCCTTGTCGTAGATCCAGAGCTGGGTGCCGTCGCCGACGATGAGCTGCTCGTACGGGGCCAGGTAGGTCCACCGAAACTTGCCGGGACGCGAAAACTGCAGGCTGCCGCTCGACTCCTGGATCTTCTTGCCGCCACGATCGAGAACGGTCTGGCTGAAGTCGGCACTCCCGGAGCGGGTCTGCTCGACGAATGCTTTCAGCCGGTCGGTGCTCGCGGCGCCCGCGACGAATGTGCAAAGCAGAAGCGCGGTGCCACATACCGCAGGCAGCAGAGTTCGGGTCATGTCAGAACTGGCGGATGCGGCTCAAGGAAAAGACCTGCCCGCCGCTGATCTGGATCACCGTGGTGAACGGATCGGAATTCGTCGGGTAGTAGTACCACGTCTTCCCAATGTAGCCGGAAAAGAACTGGTTGGACTGGTAATCGGGGGGGCCCGCACGCAGCAGCACCTCGCCCTCCGGCATCCCGGTGGAGAGCCGGCGAAAGGTGTCGAAGCTCATGCCGCGGAAGGCGGGCCGGGCCGAGGACTCCCGCGCTTCGGCGCGCTCGTCCGCGCGCTGTTGCGCCTCATCCTGTTGCCGCTGGTCCCGCAGGCGGTCGTACTGACACTGGATCGTGTGGCATTCCCTCGCGACGCCCGGTTCCAGGGTGGAACCGCTCGGGGTGATGTCGACCTGCTTCGACGGTCGGCCCTCGGGGGACTTCTCGGTGTAATGGGTGACGCCTTTGTCGTCCACCCACTTGAACACCACCTGCGCCGCCGCGCCGCCTGTTGCGAGCAAGCCGAAGGCGGCAGCGAGAAGAGGGGCAAGGAAACGCGTATCCATGGCGGGCTGCGCAAGGCTCCGTGATCTCGACGTTCGACCACAGAGTAACGCAGCGATTCCGTTCCGGATTCACCGCTCGTCGGTGGCGGGTGAGAGCACCTCGCGGTTGCCGCTCGCCCCCATCGGCGACACCATCCCCGCACGCTCCATCGGGTCGATCAACCGTGCGGCGCGGTTGTAGCCGATGCGCAGGTGCCGCTGCACCAGCGAAATCGACGGCCGCCGGGTCTTGAGCACGATCGCCACCGCCTGATCGTAGAGCGGATCCGACTCGCTGCCGAGCCCTTCACCCTCGGCGACGGCCTCGTCGTCCAGGTCCGGGCTGTCGAGCACGCCCGGGACGTACTGCGGCTCGCCGGCCTGCTTCAGGTAATCCACCACGCGGTGCACTTCCTGATCGGAGACGAAGGCGCCATGCACCCGCTGCGGAATGCCTGTTCCCGGCGGCAGGTAGAGCATGTCACCCTGCCCGAGCAGCGCTTCCGCCCCCATCTGGTCGAGGATGGTCCGCGAATCCACCTTGGCCGAGACCTGGAACGCGACCCGCGCCGGAATGTTCGCCTTGATGAGGCCGGTGATGACGTCCACCGACGGCCGCTGCGTCGCGAGCACGAGATGGACGCCGGCCGCCCGGGCCTTTTGCGCGAGCCGCGCGATCAGCTCCTCGACCTTCTTGCCCACCACCATCATCAGGTCGGCAAGCTCGTCGATCACCACCCCGATCACCGGCATCTCAGAAAGCGGCTCGGGATTCTCGGGTGTGATCGTGAACGGGTTGGTGAGCGGCGCCTTGTTTTTTTCGCCTTCGCGGATCTTCTGGTTGTAGCCCGCGAGGTTGCGCACGCCGAGCGCCGACATGAGCTTGTAGCGACGCTCCATCTCGGCGACGCACCAGGTAAGCGCGTTCGAGGCCTGCTTCATGTCCGTGACCACCGGCGCCAGCAACTGCGGGATGCCCTCGTACACCGACAGCTCGAGCATCTTGGGGTCGACCAGGATGAGGCGCACGCGGGATGGCGGTGCCTTGTACAGCAGCGAAAGGATCATCCCGTTGATGGCGACCGACTTCCCGGAACCGGTCGTGCCGGCCACCAGCAAGTGCGGCATCTTCGCGAGGTCGGCCACCACCGGCTTGCCGGAGATGTCCTTGCCCAGCCCGATGGTGAGCGGCGATGGCGTGTCGGCGTAAACCTCCGAGCTGAGGATCTCGGAGAGCCGCACCACCTGCCGATGCGGATTCGGGATCTCCAGGCCCATGCAGCTCTTGCCCGGAATCGTCTCCACCACGCGGATGCTCACCACCGACAGCGCCCGGGCCAGATCCTTTACTAGGCTCACGATCTGGCTGCCCTTCACGCCCACCGCGGGCTCGATCTCGTAGCGCGTGATCACCGGGCCCGGGTACGCGGCCTGCACCTTCACCTCGACGCCGAAATCGAGCAGCTTCTTCTCGATGAGCCGTGAGGTGAACTCGAGGGTCTCGAGGGAGAGCAGAGCCACCTCCTTCCCGGGGTCGTCGAGGAGCGCCAACGGCGGCAGCGGCGAGTCCGGCAGCTCCTCGAAGAGCGGTACCTGCTTCTCGCGCTCGACCCGCTCCGAGCGCGGGATCTCCAGCACGGGCGGCTGGATCCAGATCGGCTCGTGCTCGTCGACGATGCGCTTCTTCACCTCCTCCACCACTTCCTCGCGCTCGACCACGGCGACGGTGCCTACACGCCGGTCCTGCCACGCGCGTACGCTGTTCAGCACGGAAAGGTAGCCGTCCTCGATCCAGCCCCCGAGGCGTTCCATGAAGCGGACCCACGACAGCCCGGTGAAGAGCGAGAGGCCGATCGCCGCGAGCATCAGGAAGAGCAGCGTCGAGCCGGTGAAACCGAAGGCCTTCAGCAGCGGGTCGCCGACCACGGTTCCGATCATGCCGCCCGGCGCGAGCGGAAGCGGCGTCGTCAGGCTATGGAGGCGCAGGTGCTCGATAGCGGCGCTGGCGGTGATGAGCAGCAGAAACCCGATGCCAGCCACCACGACGGATCGCCGGTCGATGAACGAGGCGGTTTCGAGCCGGCCGTAGCCCCAGCGCACCGCATTCAGCAGAAACAGCACGAACCAGTAGGCCGAGAGGCCGAAGAGATAGAGCAGCACATCGGACAGCCAGGCGCCAAAGCGGCCGCCCGCATTCTCCACCGCCCCGGAGGCGGCGCTCACCGACCAGGCCGGGTCGCCCTTGTGGTACGTGAAGAGGATGAGGAGGAGGTAGGCGGAAGCGCCCACCAGCAGGAGCCACCACGACTCCCGGATCAGCGCGGCGATTCTCGGCGGTAGGGGATTCTGCGCGGCGGCGTCGGCGCGCGATCTGGCCATCAAGAGCATCAATCCGTCGAAGGTCTAAACGAAAATTATATCCCGCGGCAGGGGTTCGGCCCAACCGCCCTTTGCCTCATGGCGAGGATAGAAACCGATTTCGTTGGCAAAGCGCCGGGTTGATGCGGGGCGGGTGCCGGTATAGACCCCTCACCTGAAGACCGGATCGAGCGGCTCGTTAAAGCTTGCGCTGCGCTCCAAACGCCGGCACCCCGGGGCCACCTTGGAGCCCCGCCAAGCTAGAGTCGGCCGAAACGTTCTTCCCTCGCGTGTCACGTCGGGCAACTTCGTCGTGCCGGTTTACCGAGTGCGCACATCCACCATAGAGTGCGCCGCCGTCCCCGTCTTCCAAAGTCGGCCGATCGCCCCTGCCGAGAGCGGGTTGCGCCCACGCCTTCTACGTTGACCCTATTCCGTGCCTCTGTCATAGTCGCTCGCATCCCCGCGAGCGCACCTTATCCCAATGCCGCGCGCCTTCGGCCCGTCCCGACTCCTAAGCTAAATTCACTCTCG
>JBEVOI010000315.1:0-5492 GCA_040507665.1 Burkholderiales bacterium | reverse complement strand
AAACACGCACGCGCGGGTCGAAGGCATCACGCACCGCGTCGGCGAAGAGGTTCGCGGCGAGCACCAGCAGGAACATGAAGGTGAACGCGGCGGCGAGCGACCACCACACCATCGGCTCCCGCGCCATCTCCAGTCGCGCGCTGTTGATCATGGTGCCAAAGCTGATCATGGACGGATCGACCCCGACCCCGACATAGGACAGTACGGCCTCTGCAAGCACTAGCCCACTGAAGTCCATCACCATCGCGATGAGGATAATGTGCATCACGTTGGGAAGGATGTGACGGGTGATGATGCGCAGCTTTGGCACACCGAACGCTTGCGCCGCCTGGATATACTCCATCTCGCGCAGCTTGAGCGCTTCGCCGCGCAGCAGCCGACACAGGCCGGTCCAGCTGGTAACCCCGAGGATGATGCACAGGAAGAGCAAGCGGAAGTCGGCACGGTGGCTCACCGTCTCGAAGAGCTCGGGGTGCGTGTCCATGTAGACCTGAGTCATCAGCACCGCAGCCGCGATCAGAAGTACGCCGGGGATCGAATTGAGGGTCGTGTAAAGATACTGGATCACGTCGTCGGTGCGACCTCCGAGGTAACCGGCCATGATCCCCAGCAGAAGCGCGAGGGGAAGCGTGACCAGCGTGGTGAGCGTGCCGATCACCAGTCCGGTGCGGATGCTCTTGAGCGAGAGATAGAGGACATCCTGCCCCACCTTGTCCGTGCCGAGCACGTGGTAATGACCGGACAGCAGCACAACCGGCACCGAGACCAGCAGCACCAGCCCGATCGTGAACAGGATCACATTCCACGGCACTTCGGTGCGGCCCCGCCAGATCTCTGCATGAATCCGCGCAAACGTCGACTTGCGCCGCCTGGTGAGAAGGAGCGTCACGGCAAGATCGAAGAGCGCCCACAGGCCCGCCGCAACCGCGACGCCCTGCAGCGAACGCTTCATAATGTCGGCCCCCCGCTCTCGCCCGGGATGCTTGAGGTGGGCGCCGCCATGGGCGAGCCGGGGATACTCCCGGGTCTGGCGTCCATCCGGAAGTTCCAGCGTCTGCTTGGAAAAGAGGTAGGCGCTGAGCGGCGCGGAGTAGCTCTTCTCCTTCCGCTCCCGCAGCGGCGCTGCAACAACGTCGAAGACGGACAGTACGTCGACCGCGTAGGATTTCTCTCCGTTCTTGCCGGTTCCGGCGACAGCCGGGCGAAAGTGCAAGGAGTCGAGCAATCCGATCATCACGAACACGGCCAGCACCACGAGCGCAGCCATTCCTGCCCGCGAATGGGCGACGCGCCGCCACGGCGCCCGCAGATGCTCCTTGTGCCGAACGTAGAGGCCGAACGCGATCGCCGCTGCGACCAGCGCGAAAACGAGCGCGTCCGTCCACAGGACAACGATCGTGAAGTCGGTCATTCGAGTCGGATTCGCGGGTCGACGAGCGTATAGGACAGATCGGTGAGCAGCAGCCCGATGATGTAGAGGAACGAGCCGAGGAAAACCATCGCCCGCACGACCGCGAAATCCTGGCTGTTGATCGCGTCGATGGTGTAGCTTCCGAGCCCGGGGATGCCGAAGAAGGATTCCGTCACCAGACTCCCCATGAAGAGGAGCGGAATCACCACCACTGCGCCGGTTAGAATCGGGATCATGGCGTTTCTGAGCACGTGGGTGAAGAGCACGCGGATCTCCGTCAATCCCTTAGCCCGCGCGGTACGCACGTAGTCCTTGTTCATTTCTTCCAGAAAGATGGTGCGGTACCAGCGCGTGCGCTCGCCCACGCTCGCCACGAGCGCCACCAGCACCGGCAGGACGAGGAACTTCGCGGCGTCGAGCCCGTCGCCGAAACCCGAGATCGGCGTAAGCCGCCAAAGCTTGCTGACGATGTACTGGCCGCCGATGATGTAAAACATTCCGGATATCGACATCAGGGCGACGCACAGAACCACGCCGGAAAAATCCAGGTAGGTCGCGCGGAAGAAGGCCATGATGAGCGAGAACGTGATGTAGGCCACGAGCCCGATGAGGAATACCGGCAGCGCGATTGCGAGGCTTGGTCCCATGCGCATGCGGATCTCGCGACCGATGTCGCGCCCGTCGTCGGAACGGCCAAAGTCAAAGGCAAACAGTCGCGCGGACTTCTCGTAGAAGATGGTGTCCGTGAAGCGCTTCGCCCCGTCCGCATTTGCGTTGTAAAGAAGCGGTTTGTCGTAGCCGCGCTCCGCTTTCCACTTCTGGATGGCTTCCGGCGTCACCCGTTTCGCGCCGAGCTGGATACGTGCCATGTCGTCCGGCGTGTTAACGACAAAAAACAGGGCGAAGGTGATGAGGTTGACACCGATCAGGATCGGGATGGCGTAGGCGATCCGGCGGACGACGTAGCTAAGCATGGGCCGCCGCACGCTGCTCGCGGCGTCGGTACGAGATCCACGCGGGCGCCACGGCAAGCAGCAGAGCCACAACCGCTGCGACGATCGGCCATACGACCGGCCGGTTCCATTGCTCCCGCTTTTCCTTGCGCAGCTGCGGGTCGATGCGCTGGTACTTGAGCCCGTTGCGTGCCATCTGGTTCGGCTTCTGGTTGAACATCCAGGGCTGGAACAGACTGTACTCCTTGGGATGCAGTCCCCAGACCCAGGGTGCGTCGCGGCGAGCGATCTCGAGCATCTGGTCGATGATGGCCTGCCGCTCCGCGCCGTTCTCCATGTTCTTCATCTGCTCGAAGAGGCGGTCGTACTCCGGGTTCGCATAGTTGGCGGAGTTCTCCCCATCGTGCTTCGCGCGACTCTGGGGACCGTGCAGCAGGAACAGGAAGTTTTCAGGATCCGGGTAGTCTGCATTCCAACCCCATTGGAAAATCTGCGCGTTGCCCTTGCGGATCTTGTCCTGGAAGCGGTTGTAATCCGTGGCGCGCACCACGAGCTGCAGGTCGAGCTTCGCGAACTGCTTTCGGATCCAGTCGAGCCGCGCTTTGTCGTCGGGCCCTCGAGCGGTCACGTCCAGGTTCAGAACCAGAGGCTTTCCGGTAACGCTGTCGATGCCATTCGGATAGCCCGCCGCTGCGAGGAGCCGTTTCGCTTCGGCCATCGACTTGCGTTGCGGCTTGCCGTCGACCCAGTCGTAGACATATCGATTGATGCCGACCTCGCCCTCGCGGTGACCGAGGATCGCCGGCGGAATCGGCCCCTGCGCGGGGATGCCGCGACCGTTCGCGAAGATGCCGATGTACTCTTCGTAGTCCATGGCGATGGAAATCGCCTGTCGCAGCTTGCGCGCTCGCTCGCTGTCGCCGCCGACCACCGGGTCGAGCATATTGAAGCCCATGTAAATGTCGCTCGGCGCGACCGCGGTGACGAGGCGGATGCCCTTGTCCTGCATCGCGTCAGTGAGGCCGATGTCACCCTGGCTGCTGATCGCGACCGCCTGGTCGAACGTATCGGAGCTGATGCCGGACGCATCGTAATAGCCCTGCAGGAACTTGTTCCAGTAGGGGATGCCTTCCTTCTCGAGGCTGAAGACCGCCTTGTCTATGAAGGGCAGCGCTTTCCCGGCATCGGCGAGCAATCCCTTCTCCGCGTCGCCGGGCTCGCCCTCGCTCGGATATACCTCGCCCTTGAAATTGGGATTGCGCTCCAACACCATCTGGCGGTTGGGATCGTTGATGGTGAGCATGTACGGGCCCGTGCCCACTGGATACCAGTCAAGGGTGAGGTTCTTCTCGGCCATGCCGGGCTGGGCGAAGAAGCGCTCGGCCTCCTCAGGGACCGGCGCGAAAAAGGGCATCGCGAGCCAGTAGACAAATTGCGGATATTTGCCCTTGAGCTTCACCCGGTAGGTGTAACGGTCCACCACCTCTGCGCCTTCGAGCGGGAACTGGCCGAGGTCCAAATAGGCGGCCTTTCTGTTGTCCTTCGCGAGGCCCTCGTTCGCCTTCTTGAGGGTTGCGGAATAGTCCTTGAGCCCGACGATGTACTCGCTCATGAGCCCGAATACCGGTGAATGCAGACGTGGATGCGCGAGACGCTTGATCTGGTACACATAGTCTGCGGCGATCAACTCGCGGGTACCGCTCTCCTTGAAGTCCTTCAGTGCGTTGATTTCCGCTAGATCCTCCGCCTTCAGATTGTGATAGCGAAAATGCCCAGAGGCGTCCCTTGCGAAAGCGGGGTGCGGCTGGTACAGAGTGCTGGGCTTGATCCGGATGTCGTACACGCTGTAGGCCACAGCCCCCGCGTCGGCATGGTCCGGCAGGCGCTCTCCGTTTGCGCCATAGTAGACCGGTCGCGGGACTTCCACGGCGGACTGCGGGATCAACTCGTACGGTCGTTTGTAGTAGTGGTACTGGAGCGGTGGCTGATAGATCTGCGAGGTGAACGTTGCCTCGTTCTCGCTGTAGGACTGAACGGGATCGAGGTGCTTCGGCCGTTCGGCGAATGCAGAGTAAAGGGTATTTGCTCCCGTATCCGTAGCGGGGTAGGGATCGTTCCAGGGGGCGCCTGTGCAGCCGGCAAGGAAACCGGCGAGGATCAGGACACGTATGAAGAGCCTCGCAAAGGTCATCGGAAAGAGAATGCATCGGAGAGATGGGAAGCGGGCGCTTCCCCGCGAGCGCCTTGGGGAATGGGGCTTTCAGCTATAATCCGCGCTTTCTTCCCAGCGTGGCCATCATGGGATTTCTCGCCAGCAAGAAAGTTCTCATCACCGGAATGATCAGCAATCGGTCGATTGCCTACGGCATCGCGCAGGCCATGTCGCGGGAGGGTGCGCAGCTCGCCTTCACCTATCAGGGAGACCGGTTCCGGGATCGGGTCCTCAAGCTCGGGGAGGAGTGCGGCAGCAACCTGGTCTACCCGTGTGATGTCGCGGACGACGCGCAGATCTCCGCGGTGTTCGCAGAGCTGGGAAAGCGCTGGGATAGCCTCGATGGACTTGCGCACTCGATCGCCTTTGCACCGCGCGAAGCGCTCGCGGGTGAGTTTCTCGACGGCCTGACCCGGGAGGCGTTCCGCGTCGCGCACGAGATCAGCAGCTACAGTTTCCCGGCCCTCGCGAAGGCCGCGCTGCCGATGATGGAAGGTCGGCCCGCCGCGCTGCTCACCCTGTCCTATCTCGGTGCGGTGCGCGCCGTCCCGCATTACAACGTGATGGGGCTCGCCAAGGCAAGCCTCGAGGCGGGCGTGCGCTATCTCGCCCATAACCTCGGGCCCAAAGGAATCCGCGTGAACGGGATCTCCGCCGGTCCCATCAAGACCTTGGCGGCCTCGGGTATCGCGGGCTTCGGCAAGATCCTCGGTTTCCACGAGCAGGTGTCGCCGCTGAGGCGCAACGTGACGATCGAGGACGTGGGGAACGCTGCGGCCTTTCTCTGCAGCGATCTCGCCGCGGGCATTACCGGCGAGGTGCTGTATGTCGACAGCGGCTTCAGCCACATCGCGCTAGACCTGCCGGCCGCCGATGTGGTGGACTAGGGAACCTGGCGCTGCCGCAGCGCGATTCA
>JBEVOI010000290.1:0-10734 GCA_040507665.1 Burkholderiales bacterium | reverse complement strand
CGGTGCTCGTGATACCAGAGACTGAAGGCGCCGGCGGCGGGATCGAACGCGAGCCTCAAGTCGCCCCGTTCCAGCGACACCCCGTAGTGGTCTCCCAGTACCGGCACCAGCACCTTGCCCTTGAGCGCGGGGTTCACCGGGTCCCAGTCGATGTCGAAAAAGTCCGCGTAACGCGAGGCCGGGCCATTCTCGAGGAGATCAAGCCACCAGGCGTTGTCGGCTCCCATCACGGCCATGTGATTCGGCACGATGTCGAGAATCTGGCCCATCCCATGGGCCTTCAGCGCGGCGACGAAAGCATCGAACTCCTCGCGGCTGCCGATCTCGGGATTGAGGCCGTTGTGGTCGATGATGTCATAGCCGTGAAGGCTGCCGGGTCGCGCCTTGAGATAGGGGGAGCAATAGACGTGGCTCACACCCAGCTCCGCGAGGTACGGGACAAGCCCGCGAGCCTCCTTAAAACCGAAGCCACCGTGGAGCTGCATACGGTAGGTCGCACGCGGGATCATATGATTCTGGCGAGCGCCTCTTCAGGCATGGAACGACTCCAGGATCCAGACCACGGTCCACGCGGGCAGAGCGCCAGCGGCCAGCGCGTCTCTGAGCACCGCGCAGTTCGTGTAGATCAAGCGTCCTCTCGGTAGCAACACGCCGGTTAAGTCGCCGTCGGAGAGATTGCAGAGGAGGTGGAGCTGGCATCCGTCCCCGAAGTTCCAATCTACCGCAAGGCCCTGATCTTGGAGGACGTGGTAGCGCGCATCGCGGCCCATACCGGGAAGACGCGGAACGATTTCCGCCCGCCGCAGCGTGAGCAGCGTACGGTAGAGGTCCAGCCACTTGGCACCCGGTGGAAGGTCCTTCTCGCGCCATTCGAGCTTGGCCGACCGGAAGGTGGATGGCGCACAGGGATCCGGGATGAGCAGCCGATTGGCCTCGTCACGGAACCGCTCGAAGCGCGCAAACTCACGTCGGCGGCCGGCGGTGACCTGGGTCGCGAGGTCACCCTCGAAGTCGCAAAAGTAGGGAAACGGCCGGCGCGTGCCCCACTCCTCGCCCATGAAAAGCAGGGGCGGCGACGGCGCGAGCAGCAGAACCGCGATCGCTGCAGCGATCGGCGCTGGCGGCGCGAGCACGGACAGCCGGTCGCCGAGCGCGCGGTTGCCGATCTGGTCGTGGTTCTGCAGGAAGCTCACGAACGCGGTCGCGGTGAGCGTTGCGCTCGGCTCGCCGCGTCGGCGTTGATCGCGGAACGGCGAGGGCTCGCCCTGATACGCGAATCCTTCCGCGAGGCAGCGCCCCAGGTGGTGCAGCGCCCGATCCGCATAGTCTGAGTAGTAGCCGTCGCGCTCGCAGGTCAACACTACGTGCAGCGCGTGATGGAAATCGTCATTCCACTGGGCGTCGAAGCAGGCGTCGTTCGTTGCTGCCCCACAGAGATGATGCACCGTGTTGTCGTCGTTCTCGAGCACGAGGTGGACGTGCCGCTCGCGGCCGGGTCCCGCGCGCACCGCCCGTGCGATCTCGGTCAGGATGTGAGGCTGCGAGTCGTCACAGATCGCGTGCACCGCATCAAAGCGCAGCCCGTCGAGATGGAATTCCGTAAGCCAGTAGAGCGCGTTGTCGATGTAGAAGTCGCGCACAATGCGGCTGTCGGGACCGTCGAAGTTGATCGCCGCACCCCACGGCGTGTGATGACGCTCCGTGAAGAACTGCGGTGCATACAGATGGAGATAGTTGCCGTCGGGGCCGAAGTGGTTGTACACGACATCGAGAAACACCATCAGTCCGCGTGCATGCGCCGCCTGCACGAGGCGCCTCAGATCGTCGGGCGTGCCGTACGACGCCTCCGGCGCGAATAACAAGACGCCATCGTAGCCCCAACTGCGCCGGCCCGGAAACTCCGCCACGGGCATGAGCTCAATGGCCGTGATGCCGAGCTGCGCCAGGTGATCCAGGCGCGCTTCGACGGCGGCGAACGTGCCCTCATGCGTAAAGCTACCGATGTGGAGTTCGTACAGCACGACTTCGTGCCACGGCCTTCCTTGCCAGCCATCATCCTGCCACTCGAACGCCAGCGCATCGACGACGGCGCTCGGCCGGTGCACGTCATCGGGATTGGAGCGCGATGCGGGATCGGGGACGGTGTGCTCACCGTCGATGACGAAGCGGTACAGGCTGCCCGCGCGCGCCTCCGGGCACTCGATCTCGAACCAGCCGTCGGCCGCCGATCGCATGGGATGGCGCACGGCGGCGCCGGATTCATGAAGGCTCAGCGCGACTTCCCGAGCAGCCGGCGCCCACAGCCGAAACCGAACCCCGCCATCGCGCAGCACTTCGCATCCGAAGGGCATGGCGTGGCGCCGTCTCATGACGCGGGACGGATCTCCCGCAGGAGTACCAGCGACCGCCCCGTGAGCGGATATTTCGTGCCGCCCGCGATCGGTTCGCGCGACCCTGCGCCCGCGTCGTAGTCGGTGTCCAGCATTGCGTCCCAGGTCACGTCCGGCGTGAAGGCGGGCAGCTGGAACTCGATCTGCTCGTGATGCGCATTGAGCAGCAGCAGAAAGTTGTCGTCGCTGACGATGTGTCCCTGCCGGTCGGCTTCAGTCAGCGTCGCTCCCACCAGGTAGGCGCCAAGGCAGCGTGCGAACTCGTGATCCCACTCGGCCTCGGTCATCTCCCCCCCGTCCGGTCGCAGCCATGCAATTTCCTTCACATGGTCTTCGTCGGATGCATGTCCCGCGAAGAATCTGCGCCGCCGGAAAACCGAATGCTCACGCCGCAGCGCGATCAGACACCGTGCGAACTCGAGCAGCGCGCTGCGCGTGGGGGTGATGTCCCAGTCCAGCCAGGACAGTTCGTTGTCCTGACAGTACGCATTGTTATTGCCACCCTGCGTGCGCCCGATCTCGTCACCTGCAAGCAACATCGGCACGCCCTGGGAAAGCATCAGGGTTGCCAGCAAGTTGCGTTTCTGACGCTCCCGCAACGCGTTTATTGCCGGGTCGTCGGTCGCGCCTTCGGCGCCGCAGTTCCAACTCTGGTTGTTGTCCGTGCCGTCGCGATTTTCTTCGAGATTCGCTTCGTTGTGTTTGCGGTCGTAACTCACCACGTCGTGCAGAGTGAAACCGTCGTGGGCCGCTACGTAATTGATGCTCGCGTATGGCTTGCGCCCACCCGCTTCGTACACATCGCTCGATCCGGTGAGGCGGCGTGCAAATTCGCCGATCACGCCGCCATCACCCTTCCAGTAGGCGCGGATCGAATCGCGGTAGCGATCGTTCCATTCCGCCCAGCCGGTGGGAAAGTTGCCGAGCTGGTAACCCCCGTCCCCGACGTCCCACGGCTCGGCGATGAGCTTCACCTGCGACAGTATCGGGTCTTGGCAGATCGCGGTAAGCAACCCGGCAAGACGGTCCACTGCGTGCTCCTCACGCGCGAGCGCGGCGGCGAGGTCGAAGCGGAAGCCGTCCACGTGCATTTCGACCACCCAGTAACGCAGCGAGTCCATGAGTAATTGCAGCACCCACGGGTTAACCAGGTTCAGCGTGTTGCCGCAGCCCGTGTAGTCCATGTAGAAGCGCGGATTGTCGCCGACCAGCCGGTAGTACGAGGCGTTGTCGATGCCGCGGTAGCAGAGCGTCGGGCCGAGATGCGTGCCCTCAGCGGTGTGGTTGTAAACCACGTCGAGGATCACTTCGATGCCGGCGGAATGCAGCGTCTTCACCAGGGTCTTGAATTCGGATATGCGTCCGGTCGCGCAATAGCGCATATCGGGGGCGAAGAAGCCCAGTGAGTTGTAGCCCCAGTAGTTGCGCAGTCCGCGCTCGAGCAGATGGCGGTCGTCGACGAATGCGTGTACCGGCATGAACTCCACGGTCGTCACGCCGAGCCGCTTCAGGTAATCGATCACCGGCGCCGTGGCAAGCCCGGCGTAAGTCCCGCGGAGCTGCTGCGGCACGTCCGGGTGGCGCATCGTGAAGCCGCGCACGTGCAGCTCATAGATCACCATTTCATGCCGTCGCACCCGGGGCCGCCGATCGTCCCCCCAGCTGAAAGCCGGATCTACCACGCGACATTTGGGCATGCCAGCGGCACTGTCACGGCGATCGAACGAGAGATCCTCGCGGCGATGTCCGATGCGATAAGCGAAATGGGCGTCGCTCCATCGCAATTGTCCCGCGATGTGCTTCGCGTAGGGATCGACGAGCAGCTTATGCGGATTGAAGCGATGCCCCTGTTCCGGCTTGTACGGCCCGTAAACCCGGTAGCCGTAGAGCAGTCCCGGCCGCGCCTCCGGCAGGTAGCAGTGCCAGATGAGATCGGTCCGTTCCGTGAGCGCGATGCGTTGCAGCTCGCGCCGTCCCGAAGGATCGAAGAGACAGAGCTCCACGCCTTCCGCATGGGCCGAGAAAAGCGCGAAGTTGACCCCCTCGCCGTCCCAGCTTGCGCCGCGCGGATAGGGAGCGCCTGGCCAGATCGCGGTGATTAGCTTGCCCAACTCGCCGGCTCAGTAGAAGCGAAAGCGAATCCGCTGGTACGGAATCTCAGGCATCAGACGCCCGAGGACAATCCGGTCATTCGACACGCGCCGCATCAGCCCCGGCGACTGCTGTCGTAGAGGCCAGGCCGGCGGGTTGTCGGAGACTGTGATTCGATCTCTCCGGCCTCGCGGGGATCGCGTACGGTTGGCGTGCGCACCTGTTGATCGGGCTCACGGTGCGTCGGCCACCAGCGCTCGAGCAAACGCGCCGCCCAGCCCTGCCCACCGATCCCGAACGCGAGCGCTACCGCGAGCACGACGCCGGCAAGAAGGATGAGAAAGCTCTCGCGGACGATATCGCCGCCGATCTTCATGTGGTCGAGCGCGATCAGCACCACGAAGGCGAGGATCGCGTACTGCGCGAGCCTCGCGACGAGTTCGGCGTCGTGCGCGCCCACGCTACGGCAATAGGCGCCGACCGTGTTCCCGATGAAGCGGGCGAAATAAGCCCCGAAAACGATGATCAGCAGAGCCACCACGACCTTGGGCAGGAACAGCGCAACTTCGCGCAGCAGTTCGGTCATTTGGGTGAGCCCCAGACCGTTGAAAGCGATGATCAGCGCTGCCAGTATCACGAGCCAATACGCCAGCCCGCCGAATATCTTCGTCGTATCGCTGCCGATACCGCCTTGCGCCAGAAAGCCGTCCATTCCCGACCGCTCGGTGAGAACGTTGAAGTTGATCGCACGCAGCGCCTTCACCACGGCGAAGCTTGCCGCCTTGGCGAGCAGCCAGCCGCCCACGAGCACCACCACAGCGAGCACCAGACGCGGCAGGAAGACGGCCACCTGCGAGAGCAGCATGCGCACCGGCTCGAAAAACATGTCAATCTTGTCCATGGTGATATCTCCTTTGGCGAGCATCAGTCGGGCACCTGGAGGCCCGCGAGGGCGAGGATGCCGAGCAGCGGAATCCGTATCCAACCGGGGCGATTTTCAATCTCGTATCGGAGCTCGTACAGTGCCTTCTCCAGCTCGAACAACTCGAGCAGCCCGCGCGCATCGTCCAGCGAGCGGTAGAGATCACCGGCGCGGGCGGTGGCGTCGTAGGCTCCGAGAAACGCCTTGCGCACTTCCCCTTCCCATGCCTCCGCGAGCGGTGCGAGCTTCTCGGTGTCGCCGTGATCTTGAGCCGCATGCTTCAATGCGGTCCAGCGCGCGTAGTTGAATGAGCGCATCATGCTGGCGACGTCGCGCAGCGGCGAGTGCTTCGCGCGACGCTCGTATAGCGGTCGCGCCGGCTCACCTTCGAAATCGATGATGACGAAGTCGTTCTTTCTGACCAATACCTGGGCGAGGTGATAGTCTCCGTGATAGCGGGTCTTCGATAGCCCGCCTTCCGGCGCTGCGCAACCCTCGATCCTGGAACACAGCGCATCGCGTTGCTCAAGGAGTGCCTGCGCCTCGTGGCGCGCCGGGGCCGGCATTGCGCCGATATTCCGCTCCAAGAGATCGAGTGTGGCTGAAGCCTCCTCGCGCACGCGATGCTGCCACGCTTGCAGGTCTTCGCCGCTGATGGGCTCCGGTTCGAATGCCGGATCGCCTGTGCGCAGCGCGAGCGCCCGATGTAGCTCGGCGGTACGGGCCCCCAGCGTATGCATGAGCGCCAAGTAACCTCCGTGCGCATCTACCGGCAGGGACCCGGTTGCGGTGCGCTGGTTGTCCAGGAAGCGATCGAGATAGTCGATGGTGTAATTCCAGCCATCCCCCTCGTTGGAAACGTAGGCCTGGAGTAGGCTGAGCGTGATCGGGGTGCCGTCCGTGGCGATGTACTCGACGGCGCCGGCGACGGGCACGCAGTTCGCGAACCGTGCACGCTCAGTGAGGAACCGGCCGATCTCGAGCTCCGGGTTCACACCCGCCCGCAGGCGGCGGTAGCCCTTGAGGAACAGCCGCTCGCCCAGATCGACCACTGTGTTGGTGCTCTGCGCCTGGACGCGGCCCATCGGCAGCGTGGCGTAATCGCGGCCTGCGATCTTGCCGAAGGCTTGCGTAGGCGTGAAGTGCAACGTCCCGTGGGCAGTCGCGATCCGCTGACCGGATCTGATTGCATCGATGACGGTGCGGCAGAACGCCTCGTCGGCAAAGGCATCGACCATCACTCCGACGTTCGCCTGCTGCCGCACTTTTGCGATCGTGGCCGGCGCGAGCGCCCGCACTCGGGCTTCTTCCGTGTCCTCCCACGCGAGCGCGAGCGGCATGAAATAGCGCCCTGACTCGGTAGCGCCTGCGACGTCAAATTGTGCGATGAACCAAGCCCGTCCACCGCTTTCCCATAACACGTGGTCGGCGAGCTGCGCAACGTTTATTCGCTCCTGCTTGGCAGCGTACCAGCGCTGTAACTCTACGAAGCGCGGCAGCACGTCCTGCTCCAGCTGCTGGCGGACCTTATCCGCCATTCCGATGCGCCACGGCACGACGTGATCGCGGAAGATGCTCGTCCAGCCGTCGAACAACACGAGCACCGGCAGGTCTTCGCGAGACAGCCGTTCTTCGTGCCAGCGTGGCACGTCCACATCCACGGCGAGGCGGAACCAATAGAAGCCGCGGGCGGGCAGGGTCAGCAGGTAGGGAAGCTCGTCGATCGGTGGAAATGGGGTACGGCCGAGCAGTTCCACCGGTACCCGCCCGCGAAAGCGGGAGAGATCCAGCTCCACGGGCTGAGCGGAGCTCGCAAGATTCGCCACGCACAGGATGATGTCGCTACCGTGCTCGCGCAGGTAGGCCAGGACCTTTCTGTTTCCCGGCTTGAGGAACGTCAGCTGCCCGCGACCGAAGGCGCGGCTTTGCCCGCGCACCGCGAGCATGCGCTTCATCCAGTTGAGCAGCGACGATGGCTCCCGCTGTTGCGCCTCGACGTTCACCGCCTCGTAGCCGTAGATCGGGTCCATGATCGGCGCCAGGAACAGGCGCTGCGGGTCGGCGCGCGAGAATCCGCCGTTGCGATCAGGGCTCCACTGCATAGGCGTGCGGACGCCGTTGCGATCGCCGAGAAAGATGTTGTCGCCCATGCCGATCTCGTCGCCGTAGTAGATGATCGGCGAGCCCGGCATCGACAGCAGCAGGCTGTTCATGAGCTTGATGCGATCGAGGTCGTTCTCCATCAGGGGAGCGAGGCGCCGCCGGATGCCGAGGTTGATGCGGGCGCGGGAGTCAGCGGCGTACATGCGGTACATGTAGTCGCGCTCCTTGCTGGTCACCATCTCGAGCGTGAGCTCGTCGTGGTTGCGCAGAAAGATCGCCCACTGGCAGGAATCCGGGATGTCCGGCGTCTGCTGCATGATCTCGACAACGGGGTGGCGGTCCTCCTGGGCGATCGCCATGTAGATTCGCGGCATCAGCGGGAAATGATAGGCGACGTGGCACTCGTTGCCGTCGCCGAAGTATTCGCGCACGTCCTCCGGCCACTGATTCGCTTCGGCGAGCAGCATGCGGTTCGCGTAGTGCGTGTCGAGCATCGACCGGATCTGCCTGATCACCGCGTGCGTTTCGGGGAGGTTCTCGTTGTTGGTCCCTTCACGCTCGACCAGGTACGGAATCGCGTCGAGCCGAAAGCCGTCGACGCCCATGTCGAGCCAGAATCGCATCGTGCGGAATATCGCCTTCAGCACGCTCGGATTGTCGAAGTTCAGGTCTGGCTGATGGCTGAAGAAGCGGTGCCAGAAAAACGCCTTGGCGACCGGGTCCCAGGTCCAGTTCGAGGTCTCGGTGTCGGTGAAGATGATGCGCGTGCCGGCGTACTTCTGATCGGTGTCGCTCCACACGTAATAGCTGCGCTTGGCCGAGCCGGCCGGGGCGCGGCGCGCGGCCTGGAACCACGAATGTTGATCGGACGTGTGGTTGACGACCAGCTCGGTGATCACCTTGAGATTGCGGCGGTGGGCCTCGCGCACGAAGTGCCGGAAGTCGAGCCGGGTGCCGTACTGCGGATGGACATTGTGATAGTCGGCGACATCATAGCCGTCGTCCTTCAGCGGCGACGGGTAAAATGGCATGATCCAGATGGCGTTGACGCCCAAATCCTTGATGTAGTCGAGCTTGGATGCGAGACCGTGAAAATCGCCGATGCCGTCGTCGTTGGAATCGCAGAACGCCTTGACATGCAGCTGGTATACGACCGCGTCCTTGTACCAGAGCAGATCCTCGGCTACCGCTGCGGACTGCGGAGTCTTCCCGGGCACCAGCTCGACGGCCGGTGCCGCCACGCTATCCTCCATGGTCCCCCCTTCCCCGCTACAGGAAGTAGTCGAAATCGCGCTCGGTCCGCACGCGGCGGCGGAGCCGGAAGATCTGCGCCTGCGCGCCCGCCGGATCAAGGCGGACGAAGTTGCGCGCTCCGCTCCACAGGTAGCGCGCGCCGGTGAGGAGCTCGTGCATTTGATAGGGTGCGTGGGGGTCGACGTCGAGGGTGGCGAGATCCAGCTCGATCCATCCGGTCTGCGCGTGATAGGGATCGAGGTTCACCACGGTCAGGATTACGTTGTCGAGGTCCTCGGTGCTCTTCACGTAACAGATGATGCTCTCGTTGTCGATCGGAAAAAAGCGCAGCGACCAGTCGGATTGCAGCGCCGGGTTCTCGCGCCGCACCTTGTTCACCCTGGCAATGAACGCCTGCAGGCTGTCCTCGCGGCCGAGGTCCCAGTGACGCACCTGGTATTTCTCCGAGTCCAGGTACTCCTCCGATCCGGGTTCGCGTGGCTGGCACTCGAGCAGCTCGTACGCGGGACCGTATACTCCGTAGCTCGCGGCCAGCGTCGCCGCGAGCGCCAGCCGTGCCATGAACGCCGGGCGACCGCCGACCTGTAGATACTCGGTGAGAATGTCTGGCGTGTTCGGCCAGACATTCGGCCGAAAGTATTCGCGGCCGGGACCGTGCGCGAGCTCGGTGAAGTAATCGGTCAGCTCCCACTTCGTGTTACGCCAGGCAAAGTACGTATAGGACTGCGTGTAGCCGAGCTTCGCCAGCCGGTGCATCACCTTGGGTCGCGTGAATGCCTCGGCGAGGAAGATCAGGTCGGGATGGTCGCGTTTCAGCTCCGTGATCGCCCACTCCCAGAACGGGAACGCCTTGGTGTGCGGGTTGTCGACTCGGAAGATCTTCACGCCTTCGCCGATCCAGAACTCGAAGACGCTCTTGAGCTCTTGCCACAAGCCAGGCCAATCGTCGGACTCGAAGTTGAACGGGAAGATGTCCTGGTATTTCTTCGGCGGATTCTCGGCGTACTGGACCGTGCCATCGGGCCGCCAGCGAAACCACTGCGGGTGTTCCTTGACGTAGGGATGGTCGGGCGCGCACTGGAATGCGATGTCGAGCGCGAGCTCCAGGCCGACCTCGCCCGCCCGCACCACGAGGCGGCGGAAGTCATCGAGCGTGCCGAGCTGCGGATGCAATGCCTGGTGACCACCCTCGGCCGCGCCGATCGCCCACGGGCTGCCGACGTCGTCGGGCGCGGCGATGAGCGCGTTGTTCTTCCCCTTGCGCCGTTCCCGCCCGACCGGATGGACCGGCGGCAGGTAAAGCACGTCGAAGCCCATCGCGGCGACGTATTCCAGCCGCGCCTCGCAGTCGCGAAACGTGCCGTGCGCTCCGGGATTTCCCGCGGTCGAACGCGGGAACAGCTCATACCAAGTGGAGAAGCGCGCGCGCTCACGGTCGACCACGAGCGGCAACTCGGCCGGGAAGGTGTAAGCGAAACGGCGATCAGGACAACGCTCGGCGAGCGCCTTCAGCGCCTCGTCGAGGCCGATCTGCTTCAGCGCATCCGCTTCCTCGGTCGACCGCAGGCGGCCCGCCCATGCATTGAGCATCTTGCCGTCCGCATCGTGCTCGGCGCGGCCCGCGGTCGTCTCAAGGAGCTCGGCACCGATGAGGGCAGCGATGCGAATGTCGTCGGCATCCACGCGCCGCGCAAGATCGTGGCGCCACGACAGAAACGGGTCGACCCACGCAGTTACGGTGTAGACGTAGCTCCCTGGGGCATCGACCCCGAAGCTTCCCCGCCATCTGTCGTTGCCGATGGCTGCCATCGGCTCCTCACGCCACCTCGTCTCGTCCTCGCGCCGCCACAGGAGACGGGCCGCAAGGAGGTCGTGCCCGTCTGTGAAACAGTCCGCTTCGACGACCACGCGGTCGCCCGCCACCCGCTTCGCCGCGAAGCGCCCACCGTCGACCATCGGCGTGATGCCTTCGAC
>JBEVOI010000208.1:0-2917 GCA_040507665.1 Burkholderiales bacterium | reverse complement strand
CGATGGTCTTGACCCGGATGAAGTATGCGCCTCCCTGGGGACGTGGAATCGTGACTTGAGCATCGCCGGTCCGCGCGTCGATGAGCCGCGTCTCGAAGTCAGGAGTCGCGGCCAACTGCACATGGAACCGCTGGCCCGGCAGACCCTTGCGCCAGCGGAGCGTCAACTGCTCATCCCCAATTTCGGGTGCCTCAAGCGCCGGACCGGGTGGCGGTCGCCGGAACGCTTGGGGATCGCTGAACGGACCCGCGCCCTCCTGCTCGTCGATCGCAGCGACCCGCCAGAAGTAATTACCCGGTTCCAGCGCACGCGGCACGGTGAAGCTCGGCACCGCCACTTCCGCGTCGTCGGCAATGAGTTCCGCGAACTCGTCGTCGCGAGCGAGTTGCAGACGATAGTGTTGAATCTCCGCGCTCTGTGCCCACTGGAGGGTCGGTCGCGGCTCCAGTACGCCTGCCCCGGGCGGTGGGGCAACGAGGATCGGGGGTTCCGGGCGGGCGTTCACGAGGAAGGGGAACGTTGTGTCCTCGCCTTCCAGTCCCTGCGCGTCAATGCCACGAAGACGCATCGCATACTTGCCATCGGGTAGATTTGGTCCGCGCACGACGTTCGTCCCGAATGTGTCATCGAATAGCAGAGACTCGAACCCGGTGTCTGCGGCGACCTGGAGCCGATACCCATTCGCACCTGCCAGCGGCGATGCCTGGAATGTGATTGGGACGTGTTCGAACAGCCTGGGAAGTCCTGTTGGGTCGGGTCCTGTCAGCAGGGCGATCGGCGCGGCAGGCGCGGCATCCCCCCGCGCAACCGTACCGAATCCCGCTGGCACGTTGACGGCCGCCGCAGCGGTTTGGACCGTGACCTGGCCAATCAACACTTCGGCACGTGCCTCCGCGGCCTGCGCGTTGATGCGATAATCCGTGCCGCGGACCGCGGTGAGCGCCGATGGGGTTGTGCTTTCGAATCGGCTCGGCGCACCTTTTGCCGGCACGACGAGATTGTCCGCGCTGCCGCGTTCGAGGTGAATCCGCGTGCGAAACAGCGTCGTATTCTCGAACCGGAGGAGCTCCGTCAGGCGCAGCAGACTGCCGGCTCGCACCAGGACGCGGGACCCATCGCCGAACTCGATCGTGACATTGCCATCGCGGGCTGTCTCCAATGCATCGCCGCTTTCGAGTTGCATGGCGACCGCGAGCGGTCGCCTGCTTCCGGCTCTTATCGCCACGGCGTCACCCGAGAGCGCTACGACTTTGGCCGTCGCGGACTGGGGGCGCAGCCATTCCGTTGGTATCCGCAGTCGCGTGCCTGGCGCAATCCTGAGAGGGTCCTGGATCCGATTGAGTTTCTGGATACGCGGCCAGTAGCGAAGCCCGTCAAGATATTTCTCAGTGAGGCTCCACGGATTGTCGCCGGGGACGACGACGTAAATCCACTCTTCCGCTGCAGCGACGCACGGCTGCAATGTGGACAGAGCCGCCAGAAGGATCATTTGCCGCACCAAGGTGCGAGGAGCGATCGCGGCGAGGCGCCGTCTCGATTTGCAAGGAGTTGAGGCCGCACTCTGTACGGGGGCCACCGTGCGCCTAAAGTCACGAGGCGACGTCGACCGGCGGATGAGGATCTGATTTGCCACCGCAACGACCGTCAGTGGTGCAGGCTCCACCGTTCAACCGCGCTTCCATGTCTTCGCTGTCGAACGGCCGCACACCCGCGGTGCCCATACGCCCTTTTACCGAGCGTACTCGAAGAAGCGGTTCGCGGACGCGCCGGATAGGCTCAACGCTGCCGCCGCGCAGAGATTGGCGAGCACATGGCGGGTGTCGCTACGGGGTTCTCGTCCTGTTCGGAACTCGCGGCTTGCACGAACGAGCGGCCCGAAGGGCGCACTGATGGCTCTGTCAAGTCGAAGGCAACAAGGATAGCACTCGCTCTTGCTTTCAACTGATGTCGACGCGAGATTGTTGTGACTTGCGCTTACACCGTTTAAAGAGAAGTAGGTTGCTGCGCAACCAGACAGGGACACGTTCTTCTTGCGTTACGAGGCTGATGGGACCCTGCGCCAACGGCCGACCTTATAGTCGCAGAACCATTCTTACAGATCGTATACATGAGGCTGCGCAGTAAATCCCCTGAACCAATAGATTCTGGTGAGTGTAGAACCGGTGTGGCTTCCGTGCGAGGGCGGTGTGTACGAGTCGAGCCCAGCGCGTGGATGCCGGTGCTCTTCCCCATGGTTGAACGCAAAGGCGTTCATCACCCGTCCCGCAGGCACGCCCGCTCCCGGTCGCTTTGCCATCGCAGCCACCAGACCGCGCTCTTGGCTTGGCGACTCGCAAGGTCGGCGGAGGCTCACTGCCCATGAAAAGACACGCCTTTACACAGCGCACGCTAGGACGGTCACTCAAGCATAGTGCGGTTGAGTGCGCAGTGCCTTTCGCCACCGAATCGTTCGAGTTGCGCCGCACCATCGACTCCCAGTGGATTAAAATCTGCGTGCCGACGCCGCGCCCCGCTCTCAGCGGTGACTTGTGCGGCGGAGGCCCCAGTGATGGATTACGAGATGATGCAGCACCCTCATACCGACGACGATCTCTACGGCCTGCTTGGCGTCCATTCCGCGGCGTCAGTCGAGGAGATCCGGCGTGCTTATCGCAAGCGCGCGATGACCTACCATCCTGACCGCAATGTCTCGGACGGCGCAGAGGAGACCTTCAAGCGCATCCGCAGCGCCTACGAAATCCTGCGCGATGCGAAGCGTCGCGCCGACTATGACCGCGACGCCGCGCGCGAGCAAGATACAGCCGATCAGCAGGCCTCCGCAGCGCAACCTGAACCGCCACCGGGGCGTGCGCCCAACCTGAGTCGCCGAGCGCGCATCACGCTCGACGAGCAGCTGCGGGGTTGTCGTGTCAAGCTC
>JBEVOI010000199.1:0-2836 GCA_040507665.1 Burkholderiales bacterium | reverse complement strand
GGGCGGCATGTCGCGGTCTCCCTGGAGCCCCCAGATGAAATTCGTTAGCCTCGTGGTTCTGTCGGCCGTATTGCTGACTGCCGTCGCGTTAGCGTCGGACAAGCCGGAGGCGGCCGCATCGGCGAGCCCGCTTTACGAGGTAAAGGATGGCAACAAGGTTGATGCGACCACACTGCAGGGATGGAAGACGTGGCGCGCGCTCGCATGCGAGCGGTGCCACGGCGCGGCGCAAGAGGGCATGGTCGGACCGTCGCTGGTCGAGTCGCTGAAAAGGCTGTCGAAGGCGGAGTTCCATGACAAGGTCATGAAGGGCAACCCCGAGAAGGGCATGCCGCCCTTCAGCGGGAGCGACATGGTGTCCAAGAACTGGGAGGGCCTTTACGCCTATCTGAAGGGCCGCTCCGATGGCGAAATCCAGCCGGGCCGTCTGACCGCGATCGAGCAGAATTAGACGCTGGTCGTCCGGTACCAGACTGCGCGGGAGCTTTGACTCGAAGGCCTTCCGCATGTGCATTCGTGCAGTAACATTTTCCGCGATTTTACTGGCCGGGATGTGCGCAGGGGCGCTGGCGGCAGCGACGCAGCCGAACAACGAGGCCGGCGTCCTGCGGGTGTGTGCGGACCCGGACAACCTACCCCTATCGAATGAACGCGGCGAGGGGTACGAGAACCGAATCGCGGCAAAGTTGGCTCACGATCTCGGCAAAAGCGTGGAATACACGTTCTTCCCACAGCGCATGGGCTTCGTGCGCAACACGCTGCGTCAACGCGATGAGACCACCCAGCAATACAAGTGCGACGTGATTGTCGGCGTGCCGAAGGGCTATGAGTTGACGGCCACCACGCAACCTTACATGCGTTCGACGTATGCCATGGTGTTTCCCGCGCAGGGGAACCTGGAGAAACTCGCGAGTCCGGATGACCTATTGAGGTTGCCGCCAGAGCAGCGCCGCAAGCTCCGCATCGGGATATTTGCGCGGTCCCCGGCTGCGGACTGGCTGTTGCGCAACGGGATGCTCAATCAGGCGGAGTCCTACGCGCAGCAAAGCGGCGATCCTCATGAGAATCCTGGCGGCATCATCGAGCGCGATCTCGCGGCTGGGAAGATAGACCTTGCGATTGTCTGGGGGCCCATCGCCGGATTTCTCGTCGACCGGCACTCCGGCCAACCCGCGTGGCGCGCCGTAGCGTTCAAGTCCGAACCAGGCATCAAATTCGATTACGAAATCTCGATGGGCGTGCGCTTCGGCGAGAAGGAGTGGAAGGAGACTCTCGACGCATGGATCGCCGGTCATCGAGGCGAGATCGACACGATTCTTATGAGCTACCGCATTCCCCTGATCGATGACAACGGCAATCTCATCGAGTCGGCGGGTAGGTCTCCCCAAGGGAAGCCATGAAAACGAAAGCTGCTATTGGTTATGCCGCCGGCAAGCCGCTCGAAGTGGTGACAGTGGATCTTGAAGGGCCGAAGGCGGGTGAAGTGCTCGTCGAGATCAAGGCGACGGGCATTTGTCACACGGATGAGTTCACGCGCTCCGGCGCGGATCCCGAAGGTCTTTTTCCCGTGATCTTCGGCCACGAGGGCGCGGGCATCGTCGTTGATGTCGGGCCCGGCGTAACTTCCCTCAAGAAAGGCGATCACGTCATCCCCCTCTATACGCCCGAGTGCAGGCAGTGCAAGTCGTGCCTGTCGCGCAAGACCAACTTGTGCACGTCCATTCGTGCGACTCAGGGCAAGGGTGTGATGCCGGACGGTACTAGTCGTTTCTCGATCGGGGGCGAGAAGATCCATCACTACATGGGATGCTCGACGTTCTCGAATTTCACGGTGCTGCCGGAGATCGCGGTGGCCAAGGTTCGTGAGGACGCTCCGTTCGAAAAAATCTGCTACATCGGCTGCGGTGTCACCACCGGAATCGGTGCCGTCATCAACACAGCGCGCGTGGAGCCGGGCGCAAACGTAGTCGTGTTCGGGCTTGGGGGCATCGGCCTCAACGTGATTCAGGGTGCGAGGCTTGCGGGCGCAAACAGGATCATCGGGGTCGATATTAATCCCCGGCGCCAGTCGCTTGCAGGCAAGTTCGGTATGACCGACTTCGTGAACCCGAAGGAAGTAGGCGGTGATCTGGTCCAGTACCTCGTCGGGCTTACCGATGGCGGAGCCGACTACAGCTTCGAGTGTGTGGGAAACGTCGATCTGATGCGCCAAGCACTCGAATGCTGCCATCGTGGCTGGGGTGTCTCGGTAATCATAGGTGTGGCCGGCGCGGGACAGGAGATCAAGACGCGCCCCTTCCAGCTGGTCACCGGCAGGGTGTGGAAGGGCACGGCCTTTGGAGGCGCGCGCGGCCGCACTGATGTGCCGAAGATCGTCGACTGGTACATGGAGGGAAAGATCAACATCGATGACCTGATCACGCACACAATGCCGCTCGGTGACATCAACCGCGCTTTCGACCTAATGCACGCGGGTGAATCGATCCGCAGTGTCGTGAAATTCTGAGCAACGCGTGAATTACAGCAAGGGGAAAGGCTATGGCTATTTCGATCCATCCCGCAGTGGATAACGGAGTCAAGGCTGGGTCTGAGAGCTTCGAAGGGGGAACCCTCACCTGCAAGTGTTCTCAGAACCCTGTGACGGTGAGCATCCAGGGGAATTGCGCGTTCAATCATGTTTGCGGCTGCACCAAGTGCTGGAAGCCACAAGGCGCATTGTTCTCCCTGGTGGCTGTCGTCGGGCGCGACAAGCTCAACGTCACGAACGGTGCCCAGAAGCTCAAGCCCGTCGACGCCTCGGCGCCGATTCAACGGCATGCCTGCACCGGCTGCGGCG
>JBEVOI010000146.1:0-18942 GCA_040507665.1 Burkholderiales bacterium | reverse complement strand
GGAACGTCCCCAGTGAGGATGCCGAGCTCGATTTCTACCTGCCTCGAGTTGAGCACGCGGCCCGCTAGGAACACCCCCTCACCGATGAAATCCGCGACGAAGCGGTTGGCGGGCTTGTGGTAAAGGTTGTAGGGCGCGTCCCACTGCTGGATCTCGCCGCCGTGCATGATGCCGACCTCGTCCGCGATGGCGAAGGCTTCGTGCTGGTCGTGCGTGACCAGAATTGCGGTCGCGTTCTGCGCCCGCAGGATGTCCCGCACCTCGTAGCTGATCCGCTCTCTGAGGTCGACATCCAGATTGGAGAAGGGCTCGTCCATGAGCAGCAGGTCCGGCTTGGGTGCGAGCGCGCGGGCAAGCGCGACGCGCTGCTGCTGCCCGCCGGAAAGCTCGTGGGGAAACATGCGGCCCAGGCTGCCGAGTCCCACGGTTTCGAGAAGCTCGGCGACACGACTTTCCCGATCCTTGCGTGACGCGCCGCGCAGCCCGAAGCCAATGTTCTCGGCGGCATCAAGGTGGGGGAAGAGTGCGTAATCCTGGAACACCATCCCCATATGGCGTTTCTCGGGGGGAACCGTAAAGCCCGGCCCGCTCACGGGGTCGCCATTTACGAGAATCTGACCCGACCGCAACGACTCGAAACCGGCAATGCAGCGCAGCGCGGTGGTCTTGCCGCAGCCGCTGGGGCCGAGCAGGCAGGCAATGTCGCCTCGGTGGAGCGTAAGCGAAAAGTCGCGCAGCACCCGCGTCGCGCCATAGGCGTGGTCGATGTGACGAACCTCGAGCACGGTGTCCATGGCCGAAAGTATACCTCGTGAACAGAGAATGATTCTCAACCCGAGCGCTTCAGGGTGACGGAGTTGTTTACAATCGTGGTCAGTCAACCGAGCCCTCTTAGCCGCTAGCGTATTCCTGTACTCGTGGCCTCCACGCCGCTACCAATTGCGCCCTCGAAGCCAGTGCTGCGGCTGCCTGCTGTCGGAACCCTTGCCTGGATAGCGCTCGGGCTAGCCGCGATGCTCGCCGTGCCGGTGCTCTACGTCGCCGGCAACCTCTTCGTGCCGAGTGGAGGCACTTGGGCGCATCTCGTCGCGACCGTGCTTCCGGAGTACATCCGCAACACGGCCTGGCTCGCCATCGGAGTGGGGATCGGTGTCATGTTGGTGGGCGTTGCCACAGCGTGGCTCGTCACCATGTGCAGTTTTACAGGCCGCCGTACCTTCGAGTGGGCGCTGATTCTCCCGCTGGCTGTGCCCGCCTACGTGATGGCCTATGCGTACACCGATTTCCTCGAGGTCAGTGGCCCGGTGCAGACGTGGCTACGCGAGGTGACGGGATGGGGGGTGCGCGAATACTGGTTTCCCGACATCCGCTCGCTCGGCGGCGCGATCTCGGTGATGGTCTTCGTGCTGTATCCCTATGTCTATTTGGTGACCCGCGCTGCCTTTCTCGAGCAGTCCGTCGGTGTGCTCGAAGTCGGCCGCACCCTCGGCCACGGCGCCTGGGGCAGCTTCTTTAGAATCGCGCTTCCCCTTGCCCGGCCCGCCATTGCCGCTGGCACCTCTCTCGCCCTCATGGAGACGCTCGCGGATTTCGGGACCGTCTCGTATTTCGCGGTACCCACGTTTACCACCGGCATCTTCCGCGCGTGGTTCTCCATGGGTGATCCGGTTTCCGCAGCGCAGTTGTCGGCGATGCTGCTCGGCTTCGTAGCGTGCGTCCTCCTGCTGGAGCGCACCACGCGCGGGCGGGCCCGATATCACAACCAGTCGCCCCGGAAGCGCATGCCCAGTTTCGTACTCACGGGCTGGCGTATGGTGGCTGCAATCGCCGTATGCCTGACGCCGCTCGTGATCGGGTTTCTGCTTCCCGCGGCCATCCTGCTTCGACTGACCCTCGCCCAAGGTGATGAGCAGTTCGGCGTGCGCTTTCTCATCCTCGCGAGGAACAGCGTAACGGTCTCGGCCGTCGCGGCTGTGCTCGCCATCGCCCTCGCGCTGCTGATGGCCTACGCGGCTCGCCTGTACCCGGGGCGGCTCACATCCTCTGCGAACCGGGTCGCGAGCCTGGGGTACGCCATCCCGGGCACCGTTATCGCCGTTGGTGTCCTCGTACCCGTGTCGAAGCTGGATCACGCCCTCGATGCGTTCCTCTCGTCGACTTTCGGGCTATCCACGGGTCTCTTGCTCACCGGCGGGATTGCCGCGCTCGTGTATGCCTATCTCGTGCGCTTTTTCTCGGTCGCGCTACAGACGGTCGAGGCGGGCCTCACGCGCATTACGCCGAGCATGGAGTCAGCGGCACGCAGCTTGGGCTGTTCGCCCGCCGCGGTGCTCAGGCGGGTGCACGCGCCACTGTTGACGGGCAGTCTGCTCACCGCGGGACTGATGGTATTCGTGGACGTGATGAAGGAACTGCCGGCGACCTTCGCCATGCGACCCTTCAACTTCGACACACTGGCGGTGCAGGCCTACAACCTGGCCGCGGACGAGCGCCTGGCCGAAGCCGCGACCGCGTCCCTCGCGATCGTGGCCGTAGGGCTCGTGCCGCTCGTCTTCCTCTCCCGGTCGATCACGAAGGCGCGGGCGCGGGGATAGCGGTTCACTTTCCGCCCGGCCCCGCCTCATAGCTCCCCAGGCGGGGGCGCTACTTCCACCCCGCACGGTCGGCGACCTTCTGCGCGTTCGGTTGGTTCTTGCCCAGCTCGCCCACGTTCAAGGTATCGGCCTTGAACTTGCCGAGCGACTCCAGCTCCGGGTTGGTCACTTTAACTCCGACGACCACGGGCCACTCGTTGTTGCCATTCGCAAAATACTGCTGCGCCTCATCGGAGGACAGGTACTCGAGGAACTTGATCGCGTTCTCCTTGTGCGGCGCGTACTTGAGCACTCCTCCGCCAGAGATGTTCATATGCACGCCCGGTCCTTTCTGGTCGGGCCAGATGATGCCGATCTTATCTGCCACGGCCTTGTCCTCGGGCTTTGCGGACTTCAGCAGCCGGACGTAGTAGTACGTGTTGCTGATCGCGATGTCGCACTCACCGGCAGCCACCGCCTTGAGCTGATCCGTGTCGCCACCCTTGGGCTCGCGCGCGAGGTTGTTGGCGACGCCCTTGGCCCACTGCTCGGCCTTTTGTTCGCCATCGTGGGCAATGACGGAGCTGATGAGCGACAGCATGTAGACGTGGCCCGCCGACCGCGCGCAGATCTTGCCCTTCCACGTCGGGTCCGCGAGGTCCTCGTAGCTCTTGATTTCACCCGGCTTCACCGCTGCCTTGTTGTAGGCGATGACCCGCGCGCGTGCCGAAAAGCCGTACCAGGTGCCGTCGGGAGCCCGGTACGCGGCGGGGATGCGGCTGTCGAGCGCCTTCGACTTGATCGGCTGGAATAGCCCCGCCTGGTCCGCACGCCAGAGGCGGCCGGCGTCGACGGTGATAAACACGTCCGCCGGGCTCTTGTCGCCCTCGCTCTTGATCCGCTCCATCAGCGGATCCTCCGCGCCCTCGATACGGTTGATCTTGATGCCCGTTTGCTTCGTAAAGTTGGTGTAGAGCGCCTCATCGGTCTGGTAGTGCCGGGCCGTGTACAAATTGAGCTCGTTCTGCTCCGTGGCGTTGGCCGAGAGGGCGAGGAGAGAGGCCACTGCGAGCAGGCCGGGCAGAATATTCGTACGAGTCATCATCGCGTTTCCTTTGGTCGTCAAGTGACGCCGGCATAGGGCGGGCTTGGTGCTTGCTCGCTAATCGTAACTAGAATGATTCTCTACTGCAAGAAAGAATGAGAATGCTTCGCATCACGCTTGACAGGCATTAATGCGAATGATTATCATCTGTAGAACTCGTTATCGCAGGGAGACGTCATGAATGCCCTCGTTGTCGGCGCGGACCGCCTCGGAAATATCCCGAACGTGCTAGAGGACTTTGGCATCCGCATCCTCGAGCACGTGTCCGGCCGGCAGGCCGCCCATCAGCGCCGCGGCGCCGCGATCGCGCGCAATACGCAGCTGGTAATCCTGTTCACCGACTTCCTCGGGCACAACGTGATGAAGAGCTTTCGCAGTCTCGCGCAGGCAGAAGGGGTTCCGGTGATCGCTTGTCGGCGTTCCGCAAGCTGCCTCTCCGTGAGCCTGACCCGCTTCTTCTCGGAGCCGCAATGCAGCGGGTGTTGCGGGACGTGCCCCAACGCGACGAAGCCCGCGGCCGACTGACCCAAACAAGCGGCCAACCCGAGCTGCCCAGGGAGCGCACCATGTACATCTGCCTCTGCAATGGCATCACCGACAACCACATCGCCGAGGCGGTGGAAGAGGGTGCATCGTCGCTCTGCGATCTCAAAACCCGCCTCGGGATCGCGACCTGCTGCGGCCGCTGCGCCGAGTGCGCGCAATTCGTGCTCGAGGAGCAACTCGCCGGCACATCCCCGGCCCAGATCACCTGATCCCGCGGCTGCCTATCCTTCGCACGCGTAGAGTAGAATCCTGCGCTTGGGAAGGGCGCTCACCGCGTGCGTTCCCAATCCTGTGTTGCCTCAGGAAATAGGAGGAACCGGTCATGAAGGGCGACAGCAAAGTCATCGAGCACCTGAACAAGGTGTTGCGCAATGAGCTCACCGCGATCAACCAGTACTTTCTTCACGCACGCATGTTTCGGAACTGGGGATTCAAGAAGCTCGACGAGCATGAGTATCACGAATCGATCGACGAGATGAAGCACGCAGACCGGCTCGTGAACCGCGTTCTTTTTCTTGAAGGGTTACCGAATCTGCAGGACCTGGATAAGCTGCTGATCGGCGAGCACGTGGAGGAATGTTTACTATGCGATCTGAAGTTGGAAATGCGCGCCCATCCCGACCTGAAGGCTGCGATCGCTCACTGTGAGTCCTGTAGCGACTACGTGTCGCGGGAGCTTCTGGAGCGCATCCTCGACAGTGAAGAAGAACACATCGACTGGCTCGAGACGCAGCTCGACCTCATCGGAAGGATCGGGGTCGAAAACTACATGCAGTCCCAGATGGGGGATTAGTGCGGCGGGTGGCGCTTTCGGGGGCTTAGCGGTCAGAGGTGCATGCCGCGAACGGCAGCAAAGGTGAATTCGGTATTGAGGCGCCCACGAGCACTTGGCCGGATTCTGGGTCACGCTGAAGCCCGGCTGCGCACTCGGTTCGCGCTGTAGGTAGTGCACCACCTGGTCGGAGTAGCGGACGCGCATCGACATCCGCATCGGATAATACCCATCCACTAGGTGCCGTCTCCGTTATTGGTCAGCGTGCGCCTCTCGGATTTCACGCAGATGGCCGGCCGCTTCGGTTGATCGATGAGGTTTTCCTTCGCTCACTCCTGCAGCGTCCTTCTCCAGCGGCGCGTCGCACCCAGTCCTGCATTGGTGCCCGCCTCCGAGATCGGCACGGGTGGCGAGGGAGACGCCGAGGGGTAGACAGCAGAGCAAGGAGGCCGCGCAGAGGGACGCGCGGACTTGGCTCCGCATTCCGATCCGAATCGACGTTCGCAATACGCTCAAGCTGCCACGCGCCTGGCACCGGAATAGCGCCGCGCCCAGTAACCGCTTCTCATCGAGACGATCCCCACCGTGCCGCCGCTGCTCGGCGCGTGCACGAAGCGATGCTCGCCGAGGTAGATGCCCACGTGGCTGAACTCACGGCCGAGGGTGTTGTAGAACACGAGATCGCCGGGACGCAGTTCCTCTGCCGAGACCGGCTGACCAGTCCGGCCCATCTCATCGGCGCTGCGGGGAAGCGCGAGGCCCGTGGCCTTGCGATACACGTACCACACAAATCCGCTGCAGTCGAACCCGGATTCCGGGGATGCGCCGCCGTTGCGATACGGTGCCCCGACCAGGGTCAGCGCGTACACGACCGCTTCGCGCGCTGCGTCAGGCGACGTCCCCCCCCTGGGATGCGGCTCCAGGCCGGCGGGTGCGCGTACCGGCTCGGGGGCGCAGCCGGTGAGCGCGGCCATGAGCATCAAAAGCGCGATCCGCAGAGCGATGGACATGGCTGCAACTTTAGTGGGCCTGCGACCCCTCCGTAAAGCCCAACTCTCCGTCGGGCCGGAAGCATGCGACTATAATTACGGCGCCGGCCCGTATCGCTAACGTACGCCGTCCACTCGATCTCACAACACTCCAGGAGCCCGCATGCCGACACCGTCGTCGCCGCAGACCAGCCCGCACGCGCCCATCTTCGGATTTGACGCGTTCACCCCCAAGGAGATCGCCGCCAAGATCGAGCAGAACGGCGTCATCAAGGCGAAGCTGCCTTTTCTGCCGATGGCGATGCTCGGTGCGGTCGCCGGGGCGTTCATCGGCCTGGGTGCGCTTTACTACACGCTCGTCATCAGCGATCCAGAGCTTACATTCGCCGCGAGCCGCGTGCTCGGCGGCGTAGCATTTTCCCTCGGCCTGATGCTCGTCATCATCGGTGGCGCGGAGCTCTTCACCGGCAACAACTTTCTCGTCATGGCCTGGGCGGAGAAGAAGATCACCACGGGTGATGTTGTCCGAAACTGGGTCGTCGTGTTCCTCGCGAATGGCGTCGGTGCAATCGGCCTTGCGATGATGGTGTACCTGTCCCATCAGCCAGACATGAACGCCGGCAAGGTCGCGCTCGCCGCCGTCAAGACGGCGTCGTACAAGGCGTCGCTGCCCTTCTCTACCGCCTTCTTCAAGGGCGTCCTGTGCAATCTGCTCGTCTGCCTGGGGGTGTGGGTGGCGATGGCAGGGCGCTCGGTCACGGACAAGATCGTCGCCCTCCTGTTTCCGATTTCGGCGTTCGTCGCATGCGGGTTCGAGCACTGCATCGCCAACATGTACTTCATCCCGCTCGGCATCTTTCTCGCCGGGTCGGGCACCCTGCCGCCGGAGGTGGACGTGTCCGCCCTCACCTGGAGCGGGCTGGTCAATAATGTGATTCCGGTCACGCTGGGCAACATCGTGGGTGGCAGCGGGCTCGTGGCGCTGGTGTACTACTCGATCTACCGCAAGAGCCTGCGCACGTGACCGCATCGCGTAACACGATCGAGGCGGACCACACGACCTGGATTGCAGGAGTCTTCATTGCGCTCGCATGGCTGGCGACCGCGTCTGCGCTTGCCCAGCAGAGCGTCCTCGAAGTGATCACGCTCAAGTACCGCACGGCCGACCAAGTGATCCCGCTGCTGCAACCCTTCGTCGACCGCGACGGGTCCATCAACGGCATGCAGAACCAGCTCATCATCCGTACTTCGCCAGCGAATCTCGCGGAGATCCGCAAGATCCTCGACCAGGTGGACGCAAGGCCACGCCAGCTCCTCATCACGGTGCGGCAGGATGTGGACTTGGCGACCGCACGGGGCGAGGCGCAGTTGTCCGGGCGAGTGGGCATCGGCGACAACGCCAGTATCTCGGTGCCGGGAAGCCGGGGCGGGAATGACGGCCTCGTGGTGCAGGGCGGAAGCGGCAACACAAACTTGCGCGGCCGCATCTCGGCGCGCGAAGTGAGTGCGTCCGACGCGAACACCCAGCGCGTCCAGGTGCTCGAAGGCAACGTCGCCTTTATTCGCGTCGGTCAATCGGTGCCGGTACCGTCGCAACAGGTGATCCAGACACCCTACGGCACGCAGATCATACAATCGACCCAGTATCGCGATTTCAGCACCGGTTTTCAGGTACTGCCGCGGGTGAGCGGTGACACGGTGACGGTCGAGATCAACCCGCAGCGCGAGAAGCCCGGGCGCTATCCTGGCACCGGCAACGTGCAGGGTGTGAGCACGGTCGTCACTGCGCCGCTCGGAGAGTGGATGGAGATCGGTGGCGCGACCGAGACCGGCTCGATTCAATCGTCCGCGAATCTCGGCCAGCGCAGCGAGAGCGGCACCGAGCGTCGATCCGTCCTGCTGATGGTCCAGGAAATCATCCGCTGATATGCGCTCGGCACGCGACCCCTCGAGGCTGCTCGCCTTCCTCGGTGCGACGTTCCTGCTCGTATTCCTCTGGTCGGCGATCGGGCCGAAGGACCGCGGTGTCTGGTGGCTGGAGGTCTTTCCGGCGATCATCGGCGCCGTCGTGCTCCTCGCAATCTACGGCCGCTTGCGGGTCACGCCGATTCTCTACGTGCTTATCTGGGTGCATGCGCTCGTGCTGCTGGTCGGTGGACACTACACCTACGCCGAGGTGCCGCTCTTCAACTGGATTCGCGACAGCTTCGGCCTCGCCCGCAACCACTACGACCGGGTGGGCCACTTGATGCAGGGGTTCGTGCCGGCGATGATCGCGCGCGAAATCCTGCTGCGCGTGACGCCGCTGCGACCGGGGAAGATGCTGTACTTCCTCTGCACCTGCATCGCGCTTGCGATCTCGGCGTTTTACGAGCTGCTGGAGTGGTGGGTCGCCGTCGCGTCTAAGACGGGGGCGGATGCCTTCCTCGGCACCCAGGGCGATGTCTGGGACACGCAATGGGACATGTTCCTCGCGCTGTGTGGCGCCATCGCGTCGCAGATTCTGCTAGGGTGGCTGCAGGATCGGCAGTTGCGGGCGATGAGGGTGGTGAGGTAGAAATCGCGGTGGTTGCCATCCTGCAATTGGCGATTCCCGGCCGCGTAAATTGGGTTCAGCCCTTGCCGAAATGCGGTTGTTGGCTGGTTTTGGCGTACTGGAAATAGAGTCGATGATCGAACTGTCCATTGTCGCACCGACCTTCAACGAGAAGGACAATGTTCCAGAGCTGACGGCCCGGCTCGAGCGGGCTCTGGAGGGACATCCGTGGGAGGTTATGTTCGTCGATGACGACTCTCCGGACGGTACCGCCGATATCGTGCGCGAGCTTGCACAATCTAAGCTCAACGTGCGGTGCCTGCATCGGATTGGCCGCCGTGGCCTGTCTCGCGCAGTGGTGGAGGGGATTCTTGCCACATCGGCCCCTTACATCGCGGTGATCGACGCCGACCTGCAGCACGACGAAACGCTGCTGCCGAAGATGCTCGCGAGACTGCGCCAGGGTGACATCGACATCGTGGTGGGCAGCCGCTATTGCGCCGGTGGATCGGTCGGAGAGCTGCATTCGTCGCGCGTGGCGATGAGCCACTTTGCTACGAGGCTTGCGCGGCTGGTCGTGAGCGCCGATCTGACCGACCCCATGAGTGGGTTCTTCATGATCCGCCGCGACGCCTTCCTGCGCGCGGTGCGCAACCTATCCGGCGAGGGCTACAAGATCCTGCTTGACCTGTTCGCGTCGTCGCCGACCCCGCTGCGCTTTGCCGAGCTTCCGTTCACGTTCCAGGAGCGGACGGCAGGAGAAAGCAAGCTCGATTCGGCGGTTATGTGGGAATACGTGCTGCTAATTGTGGACAAACGCCTCGGCCACATACTACCCGCTCGGTTCATCATGTTCTCCCTGGTAGGCCTGAGCGGTGTTGGCGTGCATATCGGCAGCCTGTGGGCGGCACACAAGCTCGGCGGGGTCGACTTCGGCGTGTCGCAGACGATCGCCACCTTCATCGCGATGACCACCAACTACTGGCTTAACAACATCCTGACCTATCGGGACAGACGGCGCCGCGGTCTCAAGTTCTTCACCGGCCTGCTATCGTTCTACGTGGTATGCAGCATGGGCGTGATCGCCAACGTGGGTGTTGCGAACTTCGTGTTTCATCAGGACTATAGGTGGTGGCTTGCCGGAATCGCCGGTGCGATCGTCGGCACCGTATGGAACTACGCGGCCAGCGCGATCTTTACGTGGGGAAGACGGTAAAGTTCGAGGGTCTGCGTAATTCGTCCGAGCCTTGCGAACAAGACTCTGCTCTAAAGCAACCACAGGGTACGCCTGTCATTGATGATAAGAACCCTCGCTGCGGCTTTCGCCTCAGCTGGCCTGACCCGCACAGACTCAGCTGTGTCGTTACATCGGTCGCGAGTATGTCTTGCGGTTGGAGTACATGGTGTACCTATCTGCAGGCACTCCGTCAAATTCCTCGAGCTTGATATGCATGATGGAACGGCAGCACCCGAACCGCCAAGCACGTCGTCGCACCTTTAGTTCTGTCGGAAGATCGTGTGCCGATGCAATGACACGGCCGGTCTGCACCGGTCAGGCTGCTCGGGGAACGCGGCGCGTCACCCTAACGTGCATACTCACTCAACGCCTATCGTCTTACCTTGACAATAGTCAAGTCATTGCCGCGTACCTTGCTGCCGCACTGGAAGATGGAGACCCCGACGTGCTCCTGTCGGCCGTGGGTGATGTGGCCAAGGCATTGCATTGCGGTCCGGCGCGGCGAACATGTAGCCACTGCGCTCCGCCGGTGCTTGTTCAGCGGCGCGCGCGATTCCAGCCCGGTAGATGACTGAGAGAAACCGCCATGCATCACGGAAGCTGCTTATGCGGCACGATTCGATACGAAGTGACGGGCGAGCTTGGGACTATCGTGCTGTGCCACTGCCCCCAATGCCGCAAAGCCCAGGGCACTGCATTTGGCGCGAATGCTGCCGTCAGGGCCTCGGACTTCAAACTCCTTTCCGGCGAGGACGCCCTCGCGGCCTACGAATCGTCGCCGGGAAAGAAGCGCATCTTCTGCAAAATCTGCGGCTCTCCGATCATCAGCAGCCTCGACTCGCGACCGGGTGTCGTTCGCCTGCGCATCGGCACCCTCGATTCGAAGATCGACGCACGGCCTACGGCACACATCTATGTCGGTTCGAAAGCTGACTGGTTCGACATTCACGACGCTCTGCCCCAGCATTCGAAGCGCGAGCCCGGGCGATGAGACCCGACCGCATGCCAGGCCAAACGCAATCCAGAGGGGATGCCACCATGACCAGCGAAACCCGCAAGCAGCTATTCGATACCGGACTGGAAATCCGCCGCGCCGTGCTCGGAGCGGAGTACGTCGACAACGCCATCAACGCCGCGGACGACTTCAACCGTCCACTGCAGGAGCTGGTTACCGAATACGCGTGGGGCGCGGTCTGGGGGCGTCCCGGCCTGCCACGCAAGACACGCAGCATGATCAACTTGGCCATGATCACGGCGCTGAACCGGCCCCATGAGCTGGAGCTGCACATCCGCGGCGCGCTCACCAACGGCGTGACCGAGGAAGAGATGCGGGAAGTCTTTCTGCAAACGGCGATCTATTGCGGCGTGCCAGCGGCGATCGACAGCTTCCGGATCGCGAGGAAGGTACTCGCAGAGCATAAGGCCGAGGCGGAGAAGTAGTCCGGGTCTGCGCTTGAGGCAGCGTCTCCCGGGGCTTCTCCATGATGGGTGCGGGTGTGACGATCGTCATTCGCAGAGCCTTGCCGGAGAACGCACCGGCGGTCGCCACCCTCGTCGGCGAACTGCTTCACGAGATCATGAGTGCGATCGGCGAGCGAGCGTTCAGCTTCGATCCTGCGGCCACGACCTTGCGCACGCGAGACTTCCTTGCAAGGGAGAAGTACTTCGTATTTCTCGCGACCGACGAGAAGAGCGGCGCAGAAGTCGGGTTCGTCGCGCTGTGCGAGAGCTACGCACTTTACGCCGAGGGTTGTTACGGGACGATCCCGGAACTCTACGTGAGATCGGGACATCGCTCGCAAGGCATTGGAGAGAGGCTCCTGGGCGAGGCGAGAGGGTTTGGCCGCAGGCGAGGCTGGAAGCGCCTCGAAGTGACGACGCCTCCCCTGCCGCAGTTCGAGCGCGCGCTCCGCTTCTACGAGCGCGAAGGATTTCGGATCACGGGCGGGCGAAAGCTCAGGATTGCGCTCTGACGAAGCGCGCAGAGAAAGCTACCAGCCCGCTGTCCCTGGAGCACCCTTAAAGGGACCGACCACGTCGTCGGTGATCCATCCGCCGTAAAAGCCGCCGGGCTGCGGGCGCGCCTGCTCGCCACCCACGAGGCACGCATCCAGCGGTGCGCAGTAGAACGCGACGTGGTTCTTGATCGTGGCGAAGGTGGGCCGTCGGGTTCGGATAGCTCCAGGCCGCACGCGGCGCGCGCCGGTCGCCGCAGACCACTTCGTAGTAGTGCGCACAGCCTTTCCATTCGCAGAACGACGAACCCTTTCCCGGTGCGAGATGCGCCATTGCGATGTCCTCCGGTGGGAGGTAGTACACGGGTGGATGGCTGGTTTCCAGCACACGCTTTGCGCGCACCGTGTCCGCGATGACGCCACCGTTGAAGATGATCCGGATGCGCTTCGCGCAGTTTTCCAGACGCGGCGGGCGCGGATAGTCCCAGACCGACTCCTGCCCCGATCCCGGCTTGATTCGGTGCGGCGTCATCGCACGTGACATCCCGTCACCGGTCGGCGGCGAGACGGATGCCGGTGAAGGGCCAGCGGTCGTGGGGGTAGAAGAAGTTGCGGTAGCTCGCCCGCATGTGGGAGCGGGGCGTCGCACAGCACCCCCCGCGCAGCACCATCTGATTCGCCATGAACTTGCCGTTGTATTCGCCGAGGGATCCTGCCAGCGGCTGGAAGCCGGGGTACGGGGAATAGGCCGACCGTGTCCATTCCCACACGGTGCCGTACCACTGGCCGTCGGCCGGGCTCGTCGCGGGGCTTGGGTGCAGCAGACCGGATTCGACGAAGTTTCCTTCGACGCGTTGCTTGGCGAGCATCGTCTCCAGCTCTTCCTCTCGCGGCAATCGCTTGCCGGCCCATCGCGCATACGCGTCCGCCTCGTAGAAGCTGACGTGGCAAACGGGTTCTGCTCGGTTCAGCGGAAGGAAACCGGCGAGCGTCATGTGCCACCAGTGTCCGTCGTGCTTCTCCCAGTAGAGCGGTGCGCACCAACCATTCTCGCGCACCGCGGCCCAACCATCAGCGAGCCAGTACATCGCATCGCCGTAGCCGCCCGACTCGATGAATTCGAGATACTCGCCGTTTGTCACCGGCCGCGAGGCGAGCGCGTGGTCACGCAGCAGCACGTCGTGGCGCGGGGTTTCGTTGTCAAATGCGAAGCCGCCTCCGTCATGACCGATCTCTGCGATACCGCCCTCGCGCTCGATCCACCGGAGTGGCGTGATCGATTCCGCAGCCGCCGCCAACTTCTCCTGGTAGGCCGGCCGGAGGGGATTCATCGCAAAGTTGTGCTTGATGTCCATGAGCAGGAGTTCCTGATGCTGCTGCTCGTGGTTGAGTCCCAGGGTGATGCGGCCGGCGACGTCGCCCCAGCGCTCCTGGGAAATGGCGTGCATGAGCGTGAACATCGCCTCGTCGACATGCGCGCGGTAGCGATAGACCTCCTCCACCGTGGGGCGGGAGAGCAGCCCTCGCTGCGCGCGCGGATGAAACGAGCCGAGGGTCTCGTAATAGGAATTGAACAGGTACTCGAAGCGCGGATGGAAAGGAAGGTAGCCGGGCGCGAACGGCTTCAGCAGAAAAGTCTCGAAGAACCACGAGACGTGGGCGAGGTGCCACTTGGGCGGGCTCGTTTCGAGCACGCTCTGCACCTGGTAGTCGTCCACCGCGAGCGGGGCGCAAAGACGCTCGGTCTGGGCGCGCACCTCCTGGAAGCGCGCCATCAGATCCATCCGGTTCACGGGTCCTGCCGCTGGCGCATTCATGGGCGATCCTCCGGAGCGCGCGTTGCCGCGCGGGGGTTATTGTTACGCCCGGGGGGAGGGCGCGGATCAGGGCTGCTTTTCGACCAGAACTTGGGCGTTCTGCGGATAGCCGCCAGTCAAGACGCGGTTTGGCGTATTCGAAACGAAGATCGGCTTGTCGCCTTCGAGGATTTGCGCTGTCACGAGGTACTCGCGGGATACATCGAGCTGGGTCGGATCGAAGGGGAGCTGGTAGAACACCGGACCGTTGCAGGGCGGGTCGATGTTGCGGTTGCAGGTATCGGTGATCGTCTGCTCGCTCAGGACCGTTCCGGGGTTGCCCTCGGCCGATGTCTCCACCAGCTTGACCTGCACTGTCGCGTTTTCAGGCAGCGGCTGCACCTCGCGGTAGAAGACCGTGCCGGTAACGAACGGGGGCGGCGGACGCCAACTGAGCGGCTGCGGCGGAAAGTTGGCGCAACCTGAACCCGTGAGGCAGACGGCGGCGAGTGCGCCCCATCCAAGCATGCCGGCGGTGAGCTTCATAAATCTTCCTCTTCGTACCCGTTGGGCCTACCTTAGTGCGTCATTCGAAGGTACTTTCGACAATTCGGTTCACGTAGTCAAGGCCTGCGAGGCGATCGAGCACCTGGCGATAGCCCTTCTGGCCGGTATTGCCCACGCACAGGGTCTGGTTCTTCGTGCAGCCGATGCGGCCACGGGATCCGCGCATCAGCTCCAGCGTCGGGTCGATGCGCGTAACCTCCGAGGCATAGCGTTCGCCGGGGGGAATGCAGAACTCGTAGCTGACCGAGCGCAGGCCATTGGGCGGTCCCCGCAGGCCCCGATCGTTGATCGTCGATAGGTCGAAGGCGATCTTGTCCTGCTGCGCTTTGGTGAGCATTGGCGTGGCAGAAGGTGAGCCGCAGGCGGCAACGGCGGCAACGAGGAGCAGCGCCACGACCATGACAGAGAAACACCTTATGCGCTTGCACATCATCGGCCTCTCATTCGGCCCTCGTGAACTTCATGGTCCCGCTATCGGACTTGAGTTCGATGAAGAGGCGGTCCCCGTCGATGACGTAGCTCGAGGCCGCCTGCAGGCTCTTCACGAAGCCGTCGGCCTGGGAGTCGGGCGGGCACTTGGCACGTGTGGTCGCAATCGCGCCGAAACTGATCTGCTTGCCCTGCGCCTCGTAGCTGCCGATCCCACGGTTGCAGTCGGCACGCACGGCAGCCATGCCGTCCGAGGACAGCCTCAGCGTATACCGATCCGGATTGCCCGCTACGATCTTCGCAGCCGGCGTGGTCGTTCCCTCCCACTTCCAGTTCGTGCCGATCAGAGGCGGTGGTGGCGCGGCCGGCTTCGGTGGCGGGGTAGTGCAGGCGACGAGCAGCGACGCCGTGGCGGCGATGGCGCTCAGATGTCTCACGGTTGCTCCTTTATGGGCGAACGATGCTTGAACGCACGTTGATTCAGTTGGGGTTAGGGGCCACGCGCGAGTTCCGCGTGCCGGAAGCATTCGGTCGTGTGGTCGTTCACCATGCCCACCGCCTGCATGAGCGCGTAGCAGATGGTGGAGCCCACGAACTTGAACCCACGCTTGCGCAGCGCCTTGCTCATTGCATCCGACTCGGGTGTGCGCGCCGGTACCTCGGAGAGACCGCGCCAGGCATTTTGCCGCGGTTTGCCGTCCACGAAACGCCATAGAAAGCGGTCGAGGCTCTCTTCGCGTTCGACGAGGTCGAGGTAGGCTCGCGCGTTTACGATCGTGGCTTCGACCTTCAGCCGGTTGCGCACGATGCCCGGGTTGGCGAGCAGCGCATCCACCTTGCGGGCATTGTAGCGGGCGACGCGCGCGGGATCGAATCCGGAGAACGCCTTGCGGTAGCCTTCTCGCTTCCTCAGGATCGTGAGCCACGAGAGCCCGGCCTGTGCGCCTTCCAGTATCAGCATCTCGAACAGGCGGTGGTCGTCGTGCAATGGAACGCCCCATTCCGCGTCGTGGTAGGCAACATAGATCGGATCGCTCGTGCACCAGCCGCAGCGGACGCCGGGCGTATCGATGTTCTGCGTGGCGGCCTTTTCCGTCATCACTGCGCGGGCACCGGGGTCTGCGGGCGCACCTGAAGCTGCTGTCCCCCGATGGCGGTGACGGGTTCGCCCCGGTAGCGCGCCGGAGTGTAACGGCTGCGGGCCGCCGACTCCACGAGGGAGGCGCCGACCGAGGCATCTGTCGCATGCACCAGCGTCGGCAGCAGCACGGTGCCGTCCGCGCCGATGACGTAGACCACCGTCGCGTCGCCCGCTGGCTGCTGCTCGCCGATCGTAGACAGGTGCTGGGACAAGCTTAGCAACTTTGGCGGCGTGAGCTCCAGGTCGTCTTCCTGGACATCGACGATCGAATAGAGCGCACCATAGGTCTGCCGGATCTTCTGGTAGGCGGCCTCCACGGTTTTCGGAATCAGGTTGAATGCGACGGGTTTCTCGGCGGCCGAAGTCTCGTCCGCGGCTGCGGCAACCGGCAGCAGCGCCGCAAGAACGAAGAGCAAGACGTGCGCGCTCACGCGGCTTCGCCCAGCCTGGCCGGGGCCAAGGCGCGCGACAGAAAGGCGCTCCTTAGCGGCTTGACGTAGCCGCGCGCGTGGTTGCTGGAAGGGTAGTGCAGGCGGAATGGATGCGGGGCCGCAGCCAGCCGTTCGGCCGCGCTTCGCCAATCCGGCAGTTCGCGGGATTGGTGCAGCCAGTCCGTGTAGGTTGACTCGTCCGACCAGTCCTGGATCTTCGGCATCGCCGCACGGTGGGCGCCGGAGCGGACGAATGCGCGCATCGCGGCTTCGTCGTCCCAGCCCGTCATGGTCCAGTAGGTCAGTGGCGTCTCGACCAGCAGTCTTCCGGCTATGAACCCCGGGGGGCGGACGATCTGCTCGACGATGCCCGCGTTCTCGCGCTGAAAGGCGCGGACGAAGCGAAGCGAACGGATGCTGAGGCGGGTGATGGAGATGAACACGACTACGCCGCCAAGGCTCAGCGCATTGCCCGCGATTCGAAGCGTCGAGGCGTTGAGGTCGCGACCCGGCGCGCAGTCAATTCAGATCGAGCGCGTGCCGTTTGAGATCGCCGAGCGACACGACCTCCAGCGCCTTCTCGTGGGTGGCCGCCAGCACCACCGGTGGCGCCACCCCCGCACGCAGCGCCTCCTTCCAACGCGCAGCGCAGAGGCACCATTTGTCGCCGGGATCGAGGCCCGGAAATCCCGCCTCCGGCACCGGTGTGCCCAAGTCGTTGCCCTTTGCGTGCGAGAAAGCGAGGAACTCCGCTGTCACCCTCGCGCACACGACGTGGAGCCCGACGTCCTGCGGTCCGGTGTCGCAGCGCCCTGTGCGATAAAACCCCGTGATCGGCGACGTGCAGCAGGACTCGAGTGCGCCGCCGAGGACGTTCCTCGGGCCTTCCCCCATCTTCATTCCAGTTCTCCCAATCGGATTGGCCCGCGACGGAAGCCTAACCCCGAGCGCGCGCCCTCGCAAGCGGACACTGCGCATCAGTCGCGCGTCGTGCACGCCCGATGCACGACCTTGCTGCCGCGCTCGATCGTCGCTTCCTTCCCCTTCGACCAGTAGCTCGTAGTGCCGTCGCTGTATCTTGCGCCCGAGGCAGTCCGCACCTGCTTGAGCTCGTACATGATGCCGCCGAGCTCGAGCTTCACCTTGTCCGCGGCCGGGGTCATCAAGATGTCGAACCGGGTTCCATCCGGGCACTTGTACTCGAATTGCCTGCTCCCCGGCGGCACCGAGGATTTCGGCGCGGCGGGCATGTCGCTGCACGCGGCGAAGCCGAGGGCGGCGACGCTGATCGCGAAGGCCGTGTAGCGCATGTGGCATCTCCTGCTCGATTGAGTCGACTAGCCTCGATTCTAGCGATGGAATTGTGATCGCGCTGCAACGTCTGCGATGTAAGCACCGAAAGCTGCGCGCGGGAACTCTGCCTCGATCCTACGCGGGCTCGAAGACGCGCACGGTGTAACCATCGCGCAGGCTGCGCAGGACCGTGCGGAGAAGGAGCCCCGGAATTCTGAGCGTGCCCAGCTCCACCGCACGGCCGACGATCGAGGTCGTCGCTGAGCAGCGGTACCCGTGCTCCCGAAAGATGGCGCCCGGGTCGTCGTCAGCGGTGAACACGAAGCTCGCGCCCAGCTCCCGGATGCGTTTGTGGATCCCGCGGCTGTAGCGCTCGAAGAAGGTACGGGTCATGAGGTCGCAGATCAGCGCGTGCGTGGGCCAGACATGGCGCAATGTCTGCAGGAGCTGGATGAGCTGCTCGGCCTCGAGATACATGAGCACCCCTTCGACGACCACCACGACCGTTCCCGCGACAGCCAGGGTGGCAAGCTTCGCTTCGAGGGACTCCGCCGCGAAGTCGATGGGAATGCGCTGCAGCGGGTTGGGGCACTGCGAGATCGGCAGGCATTCGTTCTTGTATTCGATCACTTCCGGCTCGTCGAGCTCGAACCAGCGCCCGCCGCCCAGACGATAGGCGCGGCTGTCGAAGCCGCAGCCGATCAGCGCGACGTTCGTATCCGGGTCGTGCACGAGACGCTCCCGGAGCAGATCGTCGACGATACGGTGGCGGGCGGCGTTGGATCTGTTCGGGGGGGTGAACTCGCGGAAGCGCTCGAAGATGCGAAGCGCCGCGTCGTCCATGAAGCGCTTCGCGTACATGTCTCCACAGACCGGTGCTCGGCTTGCGGCGTCCTCCATGCGCACGCCGCAGCAGTAGAAGGCCGTGCTGGAGATGGGCTTCAATGGTGCAACCCTGCGCTGAGACAGCTCACGATCCGCAACGGAATCCTTTCAAAACCTGCTCATAAATTCGCCGACCTCGGCCATAGATTCTATGAGCATTCGCACATCCCCGCAGCCGCAACTCCGCCCGCCGGGTTTCGGCAGATACCTCATCATAATTCTAACGATCTATAAGCGAATCGCACTGGGCCTCGGGTTCGTACGAACTGCTTCGTCGTTCGTTCAGCAACATGAGCTTAGCGACTTTGATGCTTATCTCGCCGTCCGTTGGCATCGGGCTTGCCTCGCCTCGTGGTAAGAGCCTCCACCAGTGTCGTCAACCGAAAAATATGTACGCATGTCCAGTCTACCGACGATCAGACTGGAGAAGATCCCTCGCGGATACGATGGAACGTTGAGAACAGTCGCGCATGTTGTCGAGCTGATCAAGCAGGGAGCCAAGGATTTCCATGTACGCCAGACTGCAATCGATATTCTGCTGCAACGAGCGGTCAGACCCAAGGATTATCTTGGAGAGAAGGCCCTGTTCGAGTGGGTGCAACAAAACGTGCGGTATACAAAGGACACCTTTCGCGTGGAGGTGCTCCACTCGGCGCGGCGCATGCTGGAGCTGCGCGCGGGTGACTG
>JBEVOI010000143.1:0-3237 GCA_040507665.1 Burkholderiales bacterium | reverse complement strand
TGCACGAGCTGGTTTCGCAGGGCAACACGGTGGTCGTGATCGAGCACAACCTCGAAGTCATCAAGACCGCCGACTGGGTCATCGACCTCGGCCCCGAAGGCGGCGACGGCGGCGGCGAAATCGTCGCCTGGGGCCCGCCGGAAGACATCGTCAAAGCGCCGCGGAGCTACACGGGGAAGTTTTTGGCGCCTGTGCTGAAGAAGGCAGGCGGAAAGCCGAGGAAGAGCAGCAGCGCGAGCGAGGCTGCTGAGTAACAGCTCATCCCTATTCGCAGAGAGTTCGCCGACGCGCGCCGGAGTGAGAGAGGCGTGAAAGAGGCAGACATTGGCTGTTCGGCTGGCGCCATAGGCTCGCTTTCGCGGACGCGAACGCCCCGGCCCGCTCGCAAGAATCTTCGATAAATGGTTCTCACGCATCCCTGATCAACAAAGTGTGTAAAAGCGGGAGGAGAATAGCGAAAACTTTTTCTCGACCTTCGGTTGACGTTGACCGAAAACGCGCGCATCCTCGTCGTCACCGCCACCCGCCTGACGCACCCCATCGCGCCCCCCGGGTCTGCGGAAATTTTATCTCGTAAGTAAATTTCGGCGCGTGAGTCATGCGCATCAACACTGTCGACGCCCAAACGTGTGAAGCGCAGGGGATCCACTGCGTTTTTCGCAGGAGGTAGTCATGAAGACTGTGGCGAGAACGACCTTCTCAAGTATTTCTCTGATTGCTTTTTACGGTTTCTCAGTTGCTGCGCATGCTCAGGCTTGCAAGGCGGTCGATGAGACGCGCGGCGCGCTCGTAGCAAGGAGTACGAAGGCGTTACAAAACGCCTCACCCGAGGCGCTTGCGGTCTTCCGCCAGTTAAGTCTCAATCCGCCGAGCGGCAAAATTGTTGGCGGTCATATTACCCTCGTCGACAGCAACCCGTGGCAAATAGCCATGATACGCTCTGCGGTTCCAGAGCCCACACGCTCACAGTTCTGCGGCGGCAGCATTATCCGTGACAACTGGGTCCTGACGGCGGCCCATTGCGTCAAAAACAGCATCGTTCGCGAGGATCCGACGCGCGTCGACATCGTTGCCGGGAGTTCGCAATATGCGATCGGGGGGGAACGGCTCAAGGTCGCGGCCATTCACACACATCCACAGTACAATCAAACAACAATGGACAATGACTTTGCCCTGTTGCGCCTTCAAACCCCCACGACAAAAGGGCAAATTATCGCGCTCGCGGACGCAAAGACCGATCTCAAGGACGGCACGAATATGTGTGTTTCCGGATGGGGGGCGACTGCCGAAGGAGGTCCTGGAGCGATCGATCTGCTGGGCGCGGAAGTGCCGGTCGTGCCAACGACTGTGTGCAATGAGCCTGCCAGTTACAACGGCGAAATCCTGCCGTCGATGTTTTGCGCTGGCAGGAAGGAGGGAGGGGTTGATTCCTGCCAGGGCGACAGCGGTGGTCCGGGTTCGGCCGTCATCGATGGACGCACCATGCTGGTCGGTGTCGTCAGTTGGGGTGAGGGATGCGCCCGCAGACTTAAGTACGGAGTCTATTCCCGGATATCGACGGCCGCAGAGTGGATCGCAACGACAATCGGGAAATAGGCACCTCACGTATCTCGACTGGCGCACGCGACCGAGACTACGCATTCGTAAACTCGCGTCCCGAAGCAGTCGCTGCGCCGAGATATACGGGATAAGCAGGGAGAAAAGGAGTTAACCTCGATCGCAGCGAAGACTCCCTGTTCAACGATCGGAAGAAGCTCCATGATGAGGGAACGCGGCACCCTACGTTGGATCGCCGGCGCCATGTTATGGGCGACATTCATGATCGCACATCCGGCTCATCCGCAGAATGCTGAAGGCGACGCCAATTTGGCTTTGGTCTATGGCGTGCAGTTCGTCGACTCCCGGATTACGGTCGACGTAGTCTCGTTCGGATGTACTGACGAATCGAACTTTGCCGTGAAAGTCGAGGCGTTACCTGATGCGCTGCAACTGTCGATTATCCAGGTCAAACCAGACCGGTGCCGCATGAGTCCGCACATCGTAGCCGTGACATTGAACATTCCGTCGGTACCAAAGCCGGACGAGGCCAAATTCCGGCTCGTAAACAAGCTGGCGATCCCAAGCGTCAGGCTGCGGCCCGCACGGTAGCGGGCACCCGGCTCGACGGGTTACCACGCTGAACTCGAGGAGAACGCAAATGGCGGACGGCGACGTACACCGCATCAAGCTCCGGGCCCAGACGCTCGAAGAACTGCGCGCATTTCTGGATGGTAGCGGTTTCGATCTCGGCTGCCGTCCAGTGGTACACCGAGAGGGAAATGAGTTTGTTGTCGAAGTCTACGCGCCGCTCCCCGAGGTGGACCGGCTCCGTAGCGCCCGCAGCGTCTCCGGGGTCGATGTGACCGTTGTTGAAAATGCGTCGGAGGTCGGTCGCAATCGACAGGCGGAGGTTGGCTCTGGCAACCGGTTTGCAGCCCGGCAAGCACTGCGCGGACTAGGAATCAAGGAATAGAGCCAGATCAAGGAATAAAGCCATGGCCTACCTGAACGTCGACGAGATCGAGGTCGCGATTGAGACACTCGCGAGGGCCCACCCAAACGTCACCGAATTGATTCAGCTCCCCAACGCAACTTCGGAGGGTCGGCATTCTCACGCGTTGCGCATCGGCCCGCCGGATGCGCCTGGCCTCGATGCCGTCGTCATCACGGGTGGAATGCATGCCCGGGAATGGGTCCCGCCCGATGCCCTCGTCAATCTCGCAGCCGACTTGCTCGAGGCGCACGCCGGAGGCACCGGGCTGCGCTATGGCGGGCAGCGCTTCTCCGCCGACGATATCCGTAGCGTGGTTGGCGGGATGCAACTTGTTCTTTTCCCCTGCGTCAATCCCGATGGCCGCCACCATAGTCAAACCAGTTCCGACGCAATGTGGCGAAAGAATCGACGGCGCGTGGATCCGAATCTGGGTCCACGATGCGTCGGTGTCGACATCAACCGCAATTTCAATGTCCTGTGGGATTTTCGTCGGCATTTCGCGGCGGATTCGGGAGTAAGCGCATCCACCGATCCCTGCGACCTTCAAGTCTATGTCGGCCCTGCCGCGGAATCAGAAGCCGAAACCCGCAATGTTGTCGCACTACTTGATCGTTACCCGGGCACGCGCTGGTTCGCCGACGTGCACAGCCACGTACCCGCGATCTTCTACAATTGGGGCTTTGACGAAAATCAAACGACCGACC
>JBEVOI010000138.1:0-17278 GCA_040507665.1 Burkholderiales bacterium | reverse complement strand
ACCGCCCGGCGAGCGAGCCGGCGAGGTAGTCGGCGAAGTCCCGATCAGCTGATCGCCTCCTGAGGAGAATCCTGTGGATGCCACATTGCGAAACGACAGCGCAGACGGCCGGCCCGGCGCCGCGGCGCGGGCTCCGGAATTATTGCGGGAAGTGCCTGAGGAGGCGGGACTACACCATGTTGTGGTCGTGGGCGGCGGGGCGGGCGGGCTTGAGCTCGCCACCCGGCTCGGCGACAAGCTCGGCAAGCGCAAGAAGGCGCAGATCACGCTGATCGACAGGGCCCGCGCGCACCTCTGGAAGCCGCTCCTGCACGAGATTGCAGCCGGCAGCATGGATCTCGGGGTGCACGAGCTCGACTATCTCGCGCAGTCCCACTGGCACCACTTCCGCTATCGCGTTGGGGAGATGGTGGGGCTCGACCGCGCCAGGCGCGAGGTTCAAGTCGCGCCCTTTCACGACGAGGAGGGCCGGCTCGTCACTCCGGCGCGGACATTCCGTTACGACACGCTCGTTATTGCCGTCGGCAGCAATGGCAACGATTTCGGCACGCCGGGGGTAAAGGAGCACGCGATCCAGCTGGATACGCCGCCCGAAGCCACGCGCTTTCACTTGCGGCTCGTCAACGCCTGCATTCGTGCCCACGCGCAGGATGAGCCCTTGGCGCCGCACCAGCTGCAGGTTGCAATCATCGGAGCGGGCGCAACCGGTGTCGAGCTGGCGGCGGAGTTGCACAATACCACCCGGCAGTTGGTCGCCTTTGGCCTCGACCGCATCGATCCGGAGGAGGACATCAAGCTGAACGTCATCGAGGCCGCGGATCGTATCCTGCCCGGGCTGCCGGAGCGGCTTTCGGAGGCGGCAGAGCAGCTTCTGAAGGGGCTTGGCGTCCGCGTGCGCACCTCGTCGCGGGTGGCGGCGGTGACCGATGGCGGCGTGCGGCTGGAGAGTGGGGAGATCATCCCCGCGGAACTGGTGGTCTGGGCGGCGGGTGTGAAAGCCCCCGATTTCCTGAAGGACCTCGACGGATTGGAGACCAACCGCATCAATCAGCTGGTCGTCCGCGACACCCTGCAGACCACCCGGGACGACGCCATCTTCGCCCTCGGCGATTGCGCGGCCTGCCCGTGGCCGGAAAAGGGCGGCAACGTCCCGCCCCGCGCCCAGGCTGCGCACCAGCAGGCAACGCACATCTTCAAGCAGATCCAACGGCGCCTGGCGGGCGAGCCAGCGAAACCCTGGCGCTACCAGGACTTCGGGTCGCTCGTTTCGCTCGGTGAATACTCCACCGTAGGTAATCTCATGGGTGGCCTCATCGGTGGCAGCCTGACAATCCAGGGCTATTTCGCGCGCATGATGTATCTCTCTCTCTACAAGATGCACGAATACGCGCTCCACGGCTTCTCCAAAGTCGCCCTCGACACCCTGGCCCGGATGATCACCCGCCGCACCGAGCCGCACGTCAAGCTACACTAGGCAAGGCGCGGCGTAGCCTCGGTCGGCGGCGTTCTCCGCGATGCGGGGACCGATACGCGTCATTCCAAGTCCATGGGCCGCACCGAACGCTTCTACAAGATCCAGCAGCTTTTACGCGACCGCAAGGTCGTGCCCTTCGGTACGTTCCTCGACAGCCTCGAGGTCTCCCGCGCGACCGTGAAGCGCGATCTCGAGTATCTGCGCAACCGCGTGAATGCGCCCATCGAATGGGACCGGGAGTCGGGCGGCTACCGGCTCGCTCCGCCGGAGGTCGGGGCCGCGCAGTATGAGCTGCCGGGACTGTGGTTCAACGCTTCCGAGATTCACGCGCTGCTCACGATGCAGCACCTGCTGGCCGGCATCGAGCCAGGTGTGCTCGGGCCTCAGCTGTCGCCCCTGGGGGAGCGGTTGCGGCGTCTTATCGGTAGCGGTGATCATTCGGCCGACGAGATTCAGAAGCGCGTGCGCATTCTCGGCATGGCATCGCGCAAGCTCGCGCGCGGAGACTTTGCCGTGGTCGGTTCGGCGCTGCTGCGGCGCAAACGGCTTTACCTGCGGTACTACGTTCGCGCGCGGGACGAACTTACGGAGCGGGAGGTATCGCCCCAACGCCTCGTTCACTATCGGGACAACTGGTATCTCGACGCCTGGTGCCACTGGCGCGACGACCTGCGAAGCTTTGCGGTGGACGCGGTACGCAATGCGGAGGTCCTCGACAAGAAAGCGCGCGAGATCCCCGAAAGCACCTTGAACAAGGTGCTCGGATCGGGCTACGGCATCTTCTCGGGGCGCCGGGTGCGCTGGGGTCGGCTCCGATTCACACCGGAGCGTGCGCGCTGGGTCTCAACCGAAGAGTGGCATCCGCGCCAGCGCGGTCGCTTCGAAACCGATGGGTCCTACATACTGGAAGTACCCTACAGCGACGAACGAGAACTGGTCATGGACGTCCTCCGTCATGGTCCGGAGGTCGAGGTGCTGGGACCCGCACCGCTGCGCAAGGTGGTACGGGAGCGCCTTGCCGCCACGCTCGCTCGTTACCATCCGACGCGGCGACGCGGCATCCCGTGACCGCAAGCGTCGGTGTCGGAGAGATACTGGTGACGCGATTGCCGCAACGATTCGCCGAAAGCTGGACGTTCCGACGGGATTGTCGTCGCCGGTTCGGGATACGTCTGCGCAACCGGATGTGGCACTGCACCTCAGTTTCTACCGCCAGCCCGTTGGCCAATCGAGAGAAATTGGTCGATGCCGCGCGCGCTCCGCAAACCCGCGACGATAGTCCGTGGTGTGGCACGTGGATTGCGATAAGTGCGGAGCGATCGGCGGGGATGCGCGCCGGGGCGACGCCGGGGAAGCTCACGCGTCGCGCTGAGTGGGCGACGTCTCGGCGGCGCCTCGCTGATCCACTCTAATTCCTTCAGTTGATTCCGGCCACGCTTGCGCGGCCGTTTTTTTGTGCAGTGCTTCAATAATGCCGCTCGCTGGGATGGACTCTGCAAGGCGGCCAACTTGACGGGCCCCATGCTATCTTTGCGGTCCACCCTGTTGCGAGGAGCACCGCATCATGACCCAGAAGGCTACGTTTACCCCGGAAGAATGGACCCTGCTTCGCATCGTGCCCTCGCTCGTGAGCGGAGGTGTGTCTGCGGCCGACGCGGGGGGCATCATCAGCGCCTTCAAGGAGGCAGCGGCTGGCATGAAGGCGATGTACGACACGCTCCATCAGTCGAACCTCGAGCTCATGAAGGCGCTGTTCGAAGATCGCAGCCGTCCCGATATGCCGGATCCGAAGGGGCTGCTCGGGGAGGGAAGCCGCGAGCAGCAGATCGCGAACTTCAAGGCCGCGGTCGTGGACCAGATTAACCGAGCGGTGAGCGTACTCGGCCAGAAGGCGATGCCGGAGGAGGCGCTCGCGTACAAGCAGATGCTGATGCAGGTGGCCGAGAGGGCGGCGAACGCGGCCTCGGAAGGCGGGTTCCTCGGCTTCGGCGGGGTGAGGGTGAGCGACGCCGAAAAGGCGTTTCTGACGGAGCTTTCCGCAATGCTCAAGATGCAGGCGTGAGGCTGGCCTCCCATGACCATGAACCGCACGTCGTTGCGTCGCTTTTTCCTGCTTGTGGTGCTGATTGCGAGTCCGATTGCTCCGGTGGCGGCGAATCAGCCGCTGGAAGCGACCACCGAGGATGGCCGCAAAGTTATCCTCCATCCCGACGGACGCTGGGAGTTCGGGACTCCGGGTGAGGCTGGAGCGCCGGCCGCGAACAAGGCGGCCACGCCCCAGGCCTCCGCACCCGTGGCGGGTGGGACGGCAGGCGCGACCGCCCGTCCCGACGACCGCTATTGCCAAGGCGGCTTGTTCGGTGTCGGGCGCCGCATCTGTCCGGGAGATCCCGAATACAACCGCGGTTCGCTCAACCCGAAACTGCGTTGAGCTTTTCTTGATGGCGCGGACGGGGTAAGCCGGCCGCGGACACCGTTGCCGCGGTGCTGAAGGATTGCTCAGGCGGCAGGGCTGAGACTTTCGGCGGCGCGTGACGCACGCTTCCGCTCGTGTTCCTGGAGGTAGCGCTTGCGGACGCGAATCGACTTTGGCGTGACTTCGACCAGCTCGTCGTCCGCGATGAATTCGATGGCCGATTCCAGGGTGAGCTGAATCGGGGGCGTCAGGCGCACGGCCTCGTCGGTGCCGGAAGCGCGAATGTTGGTGAGTTGCTTGCCCTTGATCGGGTTGACCACCAGGTCGTTGTCGCGCGAGTGCATGCCGATGATCATGCCCTCGTACAGGGGCTCGCCGGGGCTGACGAACATGCGGCCGCGGTCCTGCAGCTTCCACAGGGCATAGGCCACAGCATCACCGAGCTCGCCGGAGATGAGCACGCCGTTGCGGCGCTCCGCCATCTCGCCGGCCATCGATCCGTAATCATCGAACACGTGGCTCGCGAGCCCGGTGCCGCGGGTCAGCGTGAGGAATTCGCCCTGGAAACCGATCAGGCCCCGCGCAGGGATGCGGTACTCGAGGCGGACGCGGCCCTTGCCGTCAGGCTGCATGTCCTGCAGCTCGCCCCGGCGGCGGCCAAGCTCTTCCATGATCGAACCCTGGTGGGTTTCCTCGATGTCGACCGTAAGGAGCTCGTACGGCTCGCACTTTTCGCCCTTCAATTCGCGGAACACCACCCTCGGCCGGGACACCGCCAGCTCATAACCTTCACGGCGCATGTTTTCGAGCAGGATCGTGAGGTGCAGCTCGCCGCGACCCGAGACGAGAAACACGTCTGCATCTTCGGTGTCCTCCACCCGCAGCGCCACGTTGCTCATCAGCTCGCGCTGGAGACGGTCCCGAAGGTTGCGACTGGTAACGTACTTGCCTTCGCGACCAGCGAAGGGCGAGGTATTGACCTGGAAGTTCATGGTCAGGGTGGGCTCGTCGACGGCAATGGGCGGCAAGGGGTCGGGCGACACCGGGTCGCAGATCGTAACGCCGACCCCAACCTGCTCGACGCCGGTGACCAGCACGATGTCTCCGGCCTCGGCTTCCTCCGTGGCAGTTCGCTCCAGCCCTTCGAACACCATGATCTGCGCGACCTTCGCCTTCCCGCGCGCGACTTCGCCATACATCACGGCGACTTCCTGGTTGACGCGTACGCGACCGCGGGTGATCCGCCCGATGCCCATGCGCCCAAGGTAGCTCGAATAGTCGAGGGTGCAGATCTGCAACTGGAGCGGAGCGTCGATGTCGACCTTGGGGGCTGGCACGTGCGCGAGAATCGCGTCGAACAGCGGCCGCATATTCTGGCCGGGCTTGGCAGCTTCGAGCATCGCGTAACCATTGAGCGCCGAGGCGAAGACCACCGGGAAATCGAGCTGCTCCTCGGTGGCGCCGAGTTTGTCGAACAGATCGAAGGTGTGGTTGATCACCCAGTCCGGGCGCGCGCCGGGGCGGTCGATCTTGTTGATCACCACGATGGGCTTCAGGCCCAGCGCCAGCGCCTTGCGCGTGACGAAGCGGGTCTGCGGCATCGGGCCCTCGACCGCGTCGACCAGCAGCAGCACGCCGTCGACCATCGACAGCACGCGCTCGACTTCGCCCCCGAAGTCGGCGTGCCCAGGCGTGTCGACGATGTTGATATGGGTGCCTTCGTACTGGATCGCGCAGTTCTTGGCAAGGATGGTGATGCCACGTTCCCGCTCGAGGTCGTTCGAATCCATCACCCGGTCGGCCACGTGCTGGTGTGCCGCGAAGGTGCCCGACTGCCGCAGCAGTTGATCGACCAGCGTGGTCTTGCCGTGGTCGACGTGGGCGATGATGGCGATGTTGCGGATGGACCGGGACATGCGAATTCTGCCAAGTGAGCGAAAAGCCGAGTATTTTAGCATGACTGCCTGACGCGCCCGGCACCCGCGCAACTTCCCATGCGCCCGGGTGTCAGTTGTGCATCCGCGGCTCCGGCCAGAACGTATGGGGATCACGGACCAAGACCACGAGGAGACGACCATGTTCCCATTCACCGCCAAGACCACCCTGCCGAAACCCGAGGAGGCGCTTAGAGGGCGCGCAACGCCGATGCCCGTGCCGGAGAGTCACTACGCCAACGGTCATCCGATCAAGCCGCCGTTCCCGGCCGGACTCGAGCGAGCGGTATTCGGCCTGGGCTGCTTTTGGGGTGCGGAGCGAACGTTCTGGCAGGTCCAGGGCGTGTATTCGACTGCCGTCGGGTACGCCGGCGGCACCACACCCAACCCGACGTACGAGGAAGTCTGCAGCGGCAAGACGGGCCATACCGAGGCTGTGCTAGTCGTGTACGACCCGGCGCTGTTGAGCTTCGAAGCCCTGCTCAAGGTGTTCTGGGAGTCCCACGATCCCACGCAGGGCATGCGCCAGGGGAACGACCTCGGCAGCCAGTATCGATCTGCGATCTACACCAGCAGCGAGGCACAGTTGCGCCTCGCAGAGGCGTCACGGGAGGCTTACGAGCAAGCGCTCAGCCGCAATGGTTATGGCAAAGTCACGACGGAGATTCGCGCGGCGCCTGAGTTTTTCTACGCCGAGGGCTATCATCAGCAATACCTTGCCAAGAATCCAGGTGGCTATTGCGGACTCGGCGGGACCGGCGTGGCGTGCCCGGTAGGGTTGGCAAATTTGGAGGCTGCGGCGGAAATTCGCTGAACCGGCGGCACGCCAACCGAAGATTGTGGCTGCGTGACTCGATGACTGTAGTCGCGCGCCTGATGTCCTGTTTTCGCTAATTCGTGATGAAAAGACCGCCGAGAAAATGCGCCATCCAGGGTTTCGGTACTCGCAAGGTGTTCAACCTGGCTGCGTGCCGCGCCTTGGCTGGCGCCTTTTTCGACGGCTTTTCGCGGGCGTCGGACAATCAGTCGACATAAGCAACGAACCAGCGGAACAGGAGCAGCAATGATCCACTTGCGCCTGGCAATCCTGGTGGCGGTCGGAGTGTGCCAGGCTTGCAGTCAGCCTCCCCAGAAACCGCCGCCGCAAACGGAACCGCAGGCGGCCTCGAAACCGCCCGCGGCTGGCCCTGCCTCGAAGTCGAAGGAAGTCGGGCAGCCGAAGCTCGGCACCGTCGGCCTCATCCGCGAACTCAAGGATCGCGGCATGAACTCCGAAAACTGGACCGGCGTCATCGGCTCGATCTTCACCAACGACACCGAGAAGGACGTCATGCGCGTCCGTTACGAGGTGACCATATTCTACAAAGATGGTACCCAAGGCGTGTTGGTCGTCGATCAGAAGCCCGACGTCCTAACCGGCCAGCGCGTGCGCGTGACTGGGGACAGGATCGAGTCGCTCGAGCACTAACCGCTCAGGCAGCTGCTCATGAACTTCTTGCGATCGTCACCCTTGAGGTTCTTCTTCCCCGCTTCCTCGTTGCAGGACTTCATCTTCTCCTGCTGGGTGGGCGCCGCCGCCGGTGCCGCGTCGCTCTTCCCGCTCAGGCAGCTGCTCATGAACTGTTTGCGGGCGTCGCCCTCCAGCTTTTTTTCGCCAGCCGTCTTGTTGCAGTCAGCCATCCGCTGCTGCTGTGGGCTCTTTTCCTTTGTCTCGTCTGCTGCCCATGCCGCACCCGTGCAGGCGAGCCCTGCAAGGCCGATTGCGATTACCACGCTTACGAAGCTCCTCATCTGCGATTCCTCATTGGTTGTAGGGGCGGTCCCGCATTCTATGCCCCGGTCATCGGTCCGGCAACGGACACGGGCCCTCATCAGCGCTGTAAGTTTCCCGTATCGTCGCCTGGGGACGAGCCCGTGATCTTCGCCTCCGCGAGAGCCTCCGCTCACGCTTGCGGAAACCGTCGCCTGTTGGCGACACTTGCGATTCCTCAGGGCGTGAGCTAGATTAGTTAAGCAACTGAATGCGAAGTCGAATGTTTTTGTGATCGGGACGAGCGTGTTGTGCGTGAACTGTCGCTGTTGCGACCATAAGGGCGGCCAGACCTAGCCTATAATGAGATTGGCGGGAGCTATTGCCTTGCTACCGTGGGTAGTTTATTTGGTGTTCAGGACAAGCGCAGCTGAAGGTGTTTGTCGGCTCGATCAGGCGCTTTTCTTCGACTTTCGATAACAGCAGCCCAGGACACTGACGATGAAGTATGGTGATCTGTACCGGCAGGCTCTGGAAAGGGCGCGGAAAGAGGCCCTCGGCAAGGAAGAGAAGCACGACCGCAAGCGAACCAGCGGAAACCTTGATGCCCTCGATCGCCTGAAGGTGATGGTCGATGAGTTGAGATCCGCCGGTGCTCCGGTCATTCTCAAGGACATCCTGGAAGGGCCGCTCGACGAGCAATCGCTGATGCTGGTGATCGGTGACAGCGAGTTACCCGTTTCGATCGATCACATGGCTGTCAACGTCTTCTGGCGAGGATTGGACAAGACGCCAATGGTTTACCACTCGCTTTCCCTGTCCCGCATGAACGCGCTCGCCAAGGCGATCGTTCACCGCGCGGTCCCCAAGGCACTGTCCAAGGAAGAAAAGCGCTCGACTACACCGGCGCGCGTTATCCGGCTTCCCTGATTTCGGGAGCCATTTGGCTCCATAGCCTTTCTGGCGGCACCCGCGCGTCTGTCTGTGTGCGAGGCGACCGCTCTCACGCCGCCTCGGCGGAGGCATGACCCCAGGCGGCGCAGTGCTGCGTTTTGTATGCTGGATGTAAGTAATGGTTCAACGCGACGGATGAACATTCTTGCACTGGTCGACGCGCCCCGGAGCTCCGCCTGTACCGCCAACGCCGTTTAGAGGGCGGCCCGCTCCTTCGATCTGTGGATGGTGTGCACTCTGCGCTGAGGGTATTCTCGAAGCGGGCACGCACGGGGACCTATCCATGACCGAACGCTTCACGATTTCGCTCGACGCCAGGCTCGCACAGCAGTTTGACCGCCTTATCCGCGCCAAGGGCTATCGAAACCGCTCCGAGGCGGTGCGCGACATCCTTCGCGAACGGATCGAGTCCCACCGTCTCGGCGCCGAGGAGGCGCCGTTCTGTATCGCGAGCCTGTCCTACATCTACAACCACCACGAGCGGGACCTTGCCGAGCGGGTCACGGCCTACCAGCACGACCATCACGATCTCTGCGTCTCGACCATGCATGCGCACCTCGATCACGACCACTGCCTTGAGACAGTGATCCTGCGCGGCCCGACCGAGGCAGTACGGCGCTTCGCCGAGGGGCTGATCGCCGAGCGGGGGGTGCGCCACGGAAGTCTCAACCTGGTGCCGGTGGACCTCACCACCCCGCGCCACACACACCGCCACATTCACACCCATCCGAAAACGTGATGACCGACCCGAATCGCCCCGGGCGCGTTGACGCTTTCGACCTGAATTAAGACGAATTTCGAATTGTTCCTAAGGCGGGGTAGCATTTGATGGATGAGACTCAGCCTTCACGCTACGGCATTCGGCACGCTCCTTCTCGGGCTAACGTGCGCGGCCCGCGCGGACGACGTTACGGTGGCGCCGAAGGTCGAGGTCATCGGGCGCTACGATAGCCCCCTCGGCACCCTGGACTCGGCTAGCGAAGGTACGGTCACGCGAGAGGGCATCGAGAGTCGCCCACTGCTGCGTCCTGGTGAAGTGCTCGAGGCGATTCCGGGTATGGTCGTCACGCAGCACTCCGGCGACGGCAAAGCGAACCAGTACTTCCTGCGCGGGTACAACCTCGACCACGGCACGGACTTCGCCACGTGGGTGGCCGGCATGCCGATCAACCTGCCGACCAACGCCCACGGGCACGGCTACATGGACCTGAACTTCGTGATCCCAGAGCTCATCTCCGGCGTGCGATTCCGAAAGGGTCCCTACTACGCGGAGGACGGCGATTTCTCTTCCGTGGGGTCGGCGCGGATCGCTTATGTGGACAAGCTGCCATCGAACATTGCCCAGCTGACCGGAGGCTCGTACGAATATGCGCGCGCTTTGCTCGCCGGGTCACCTGAGCTCGGCGCCGGAAATCTCGTCTACGGCGTCGAATACCAGCGTAGCAACGGCCCCTGGAACAACCCCGCCAACTTCAACAAGTACAACGGCGTGCTGCGTTACGCGCAAGGCGCACCGGACAACGGCTTCAACGTGACCGCTATGGGCTACTACGCGCACTGGAGCTCCACCGACCAGATACCGCGGCGCGCCGTCGAAACTGGTCTGGTCGATTACTTCGGCACCATCGACCCGACCGATGGCGGCAGTTCCCAACGCTTCAGCGTCTCCGGCGAGTGGCGACAGTCGGAGGGCAACATCAGCCGCGCGGCGAACCTGTACGCAGTCCGTTCGCGTCTCAACCTCTTCTCGAACTTCACCTACTTCCTCGACAACCCGGTCAACGGCGATCAGTTCGAGCAGGCCGAAAATCGCACCTTGTTTGGCGGTGCAGCGAGTCAGACATGGTTCACCCATTGGGGAGAACGTCACGTCTGGAACACGGTCGGACTACAGGTGCGCCGCGACCGCCTTAACCCGGTGGGCCTCTATGCCACCCAGGCGCGCCAGATTCTCTCGACGACCCGAGAGGACCGGGTGACGATCCTCAACCCGGCGCTGTACTTCTCGAACAGCATCGAGTGGACCAAGTGGTTCCGCACGCTCGCGGGGTTGCGCGGTGATTACTTCCGCTTCGACGTCGACAGCAACCTCGCGGTGAACTCCGGCGAGAAAACCGACTCGCAGATCTCGCCGAAGCTCTCGGCGATCTTCGGACCATGGGCGCAGACCGAGTATTTTCTCAACTGGGGGAAGGGGTTTCATAGCAACGACGCGCGCGGCACCACGACCAGGATCGATCCGAAAACCGGGGAGCCGGCGCAACCGGTGACGCCCGTGGTCCCGACCTATGGCTACGAAATCGGTCTGCGCAGCCAGCCGCTGCCCGGCCTCACGACCACGCTCGCGCTCTGGCAGCTCAAGCAGGACTCGGAGCTGCTATTCATCGGCGATGCGGGCACCACCGAGGCGAGCCGACCGTCGAAGCGCACTGGGGTCGAATGGCTGGTGCAGTATGTGCCGGTGTCGTGGCTCGCGATGGATCTCGCGCTCGCATACACCCGAGCCCGCTTTACGGACTTCGACCCGGACGCGGGGGATCGCATTCCCGGCGCGGCCGAGGCGGTCGGCTCGGCCGGGGTCACGATCGGCAATCTGAACGGATGGTTCGGCAGCCTGCGCTGGCGCTATATCGGGGTGCGCCCGCTGATTGAGGACAACAGCGTCCGGTCGCGGGCGCTCTCCCAGTTCAACGGCCGCGTGGGCTATGCCGTGAACCAGCAGTGGCGTGTGTGGGTCGACGTGTTCAATATCTTCGACCGGAAAGATCACGACATTGATTACTTCTACGTGTCGCGCTTGCCGGGAGAGCCCGCGGAGGGCATCGCGGACCTTCACTTCCACCCGGTAGAACCCAGGGTCTTCAGGATCAGCGTTTCGGCGGCTTACTAAACAATTGGTGGTGCCTTCCCGTCGTCAGCGATTCTCGGCTGAGCAGGAGCAAAAGCGGGAGCGAAGCAGGCGACGCCCGCCGCTCCCCTGAAAAAATCGGCAGGGGGAGGCCGTCTAATGGGGGCTGCGCGCGGCCGCCGCCGGGCGTTGGGAGCGGGAGTTCTGCGCGGCGTCTGGCTGACTCCGTCGCCCAGGTACGCGGGTGCATGACGATCGCGGTCGCCCGGGTGTTGGCCGCCTCGAGGGAGCGCCGGTTGGGCTTGAGGGTCGAACTCGCCCTGCCCGGCATCAGGCATCTCCCACAGCGGCGGGCCACGGGCCGGTGCGATGCGCGGCGGTGATGTCGGCGCGTCCAGGTGGGTGAGGATCTCGCGCACGCTCGGCGTCGGTGATGAAGGCGATGATGCGCATCTCGGCGCCACACCGCGGCCAATGACCGCTACAGCGTCGAACCTGCCGCTCGGAAGCGCCATCGTGCACACGCTCACGACCGACAACGGCAAGGAGTTCGCCCAGCATGAGCGCATCGCTGCAACGCTCGCTGCACAGTTCTTCTTCGCCCATCCCTATGCCTCTTGGGAACGCGGCGCCAACGAGAAATGAACGGCCTGATCCGCCAGTTCTTCCCGAAGAAGATGCGCTTCCACTCTATCACCCCCACAGACATCGAGCTCGCCATGCATCGTCTCAACCACCGCCCCAGAAAATGCCTCGGCTTCAAGACACCTCACGAGGCCTTCATGAAGCAGCCACACTCGTCATCACACCGTTGCACTTCAGAGTTGCAACCGCCTCGACGTGCTACCAACTGACCGCACGAAAAGGGTGACTCGCTGTAAGACTTGCGAACTCGCCACCCACACGCTCTTTGCGAGATCGATCCCAACGGTAGTAATCTTCATCTCGGACGCTCCTCTCGGTTAAGTCGCCGTTACACCACTTCCACTTTGGCACACTTGATGCCATTGCGAGTTGGGCACGTCCGTCCGATTTTTACGGTTTTGCCAGTTTCTCGGCGAATAGACGAATCAAGAGGTTACTGTGCCTAATCTCGACAGACGTTATTGCCTCCAATCACTGTTCGGCGCCGCCGCGATACTGACTGGTTTCGCGCTGCCCGGACACGCAAACGCTGCCGACGCCGATCCCGCGGTCGCGCCGATCCGCGCGTTCTACGATGCGCTTCTGGCGGCCATGAAGCAGGCTGATCAGTTGGGCGTGCGCGGTCGCTACGACAAGCTCGCCCCGGTGATTCGCGCGACCTTCGATCTGCCGGCGATGACCCGCATCGCGGTCGGTCCGGACTGGACCGCGATCCCGCCCGAACAGCAGACGGCACTGCTCGACAGTTTCGCGCGCATGACCATCGCGACGTACGCAAATCGCTTCGATGGCTATTCGGGAGAAAGTTTCGAAGTCGACCCGGAGGTCCTGTCGCGCAACACCGGCCGTATCGTTCGTACCAAACTGCTCCGCCCGAAGGAAGAGCCCGTCACGTTGAACTACCTGATGCGCAACTCGGGCGATACGTGGAAGATCGTGGACATATATCTAAGCGGAACCATCAGCGAGCTCGCGACGCAGCGGTCGGAGTTCGGAGCGATCCTGAAGTCCGGCGGCCCTGCCGCGTTGATTGAGAGCCTTCGCCAGCAGATCGACAAGCTGATGAAAGAGACCTAACAGAGTCGGTCGAACTTCGGCCTTAGTCGGCGGGAGCGCCCGGATCGACCAGGTCCGGCGGCTCTTCCACCAGACCGCGCGCTGCGCGTAGCTGCCCTTCGCGGTATTGCTGGGCGATGCTGCGGAATTGCGCATAGTAGTCGAGCGAATTCGTCTTGATGTGGTCGAGCGTTTCAATGTTGCGCGACCGGAGGTCAAAGCCGCTCACCGTGTAAACGCCGACATTGATCCAAATCCCCGCACTGCCCCGAAAGAGGTGCGCCGGTGGTGTCGTATACAAATCGACGGTGAGGCCGAAGGCGTCACGAATGTTGGACGCCCCGAAAAGCGGAAGCACCAGATATGGCCCGCTGTCGACGCCCCACATGTAGAGCGTTTCGCCGAAATCCCCCGTCTGCCTGGACAAACCGTGCCGGCTCGCGACGTCGAACATTCCCGCAAGGCCGAAGGTCGAGTTGAAAGAGAAACGGGCGAACGTAATACCCGCGTCATCGATGCGAAGCTGCAGCAGATTGTTCACGAAGATCCGCGGTTCCTGCAGATTGTCGATGAAGGCTCGAATCCTGTCTCGAACGAACTGAGGAACGACCGCCCGATACCCTTCGGCGATCGGCCTGATGATGCTCGCGTCGATCGCATCGTTCGCGTTGAACACGACGCGATTCATCGGTTCCAGCGGATCGTTGTTTCCTCTATCCCGAGTTCCCGACACGCTTGCACAGCCCGCTAGCGTGGCGCATGCGACCAGCGCCGGGAAGCGTCGAAGAAAATGCATGCGACCGAAGCCCCAAGTTCGATGGCCGAATTCGCGGGCGTTGCCCTCTATGGCGACGGGACAGCTTCGGCCGCCGTTCACTGGCGCCTGTGCACCGATGACAAAAGCGCGGGAAGGAAGAGCAAGGAAGCCACCAGCGTAAACGCGAGGGAGAGCGCCAGCAGCTTGCCCATGCTCGCCGTGCCCGGATGATGGGAGTACCAAAGACTGCCGAAGGCCGTTCCCGTGGTCAGCGCGCTAAAGAGCACGGCCCGAGTGAGGCTGGATTGCAGCAGGTTTTGCGCGCCTCCCCGCCATGCCATCACGAAATAGATGCTGAACGCCACGCCGATCCCGAACAGCAGCGGCAGCGCAATGATGTTTTCGAAATTAAGCGGCAAATCGATTGCAACGCACGTGCCCAGCGTGACCAGCCCCGCCAGCGTCAAGGGTGCCAACGTCAGCAGTACGTCGGGCACCCGGCGCAATGCGAACGCCAGCAATATCGTGATCGAAAGTAGCGCCCACAGGCCAGCCTCCAGAAATGCCCTCACGATGGTGCGGCTTGATTCCTGTATCCCTACCGTGAAACCCGTTGCACTGGGTGCCACCTTCTGCACCGCGGCCGTGAAGCGCTGCAGCCCGGCGTTGTCGTTGGCGTCGCCCTTGGGGAATACCTCGATGCGTGCGCGGCCGTCCGACGCGACCCAGTCGTGCTTGAGATCGGCGGGGAGATTCTCCAGAGTGACCGGCTCGGCCTGCAATGCAGCGCGCAGTTGTTCGAGAGTTACGAGCAATCCGGGAATCAATGCCTCGCGCGCGCGCTCGAGCGCGGAGGGGCCCGCATTGGCGACAATCGCCAGGGCCTTCGCAAGGCGCGCCGCATCGATTGCTGCGACGCCAGCAGGAGTTGGCCCTGCCGCCTGTTCGAGTGCCTGCGCCGTCCGCAACATGGCGCGAACGGTTTCCTGGTCGGTAGGGGGCGCCTTTACGTCCAATGGATTGAGCGCAGGGTCGAGCAGCATCGCGGCGTCGGCGAGCAGCGCGAGCTTGGCTGCCTGATGTTCGGGAATGAAGCTTGCCAACGATAGCGCGCGATTGACTTCCGGCAATTCGGACAGCTGTTTCTTAAGTGCCACGGCGTCGCCAAGCGTCGGGGCGAGAACCTGGATCGTGTTGGGCGTCGTATCGGGGCTCTTCATGAGGTCGAGCAGCGTCGCTACGGACTCGGCCTGCGCACTCCGCAGGTTCAACGGGTTGAAGTCGAACCGGAGTTTGGGCAACAGCAGGAGGCTGCCGACGGCGACCAGTGTGGCCGCAACAAGTATTCCGATCCGACGCCGCGCCAGAAATCGATCGAGTGGGGCAAATGCCGCATACCCCACGGCCCCGGGCTCGCCACCTGGACGCAGCACCGCGAGCAGAGCGGGCAGCAACGTGATGCTGGTTACGAACGCCACCACCATGCCGGTTCCCGCGATCAGGCCCAACTCCGACACACCGCGGTAATGGGTCGGCAAAAACGCGTAGAACCCCGCTGCCGTCGAGGCCCCGGCAAGCGCCAGGGGTACCCCGACTTCCGCCCCGGCATCGCGCAAGGCCAGTTGCAGGTCGTCGTGCAGATATCGCTTTGCGCGATAGCAGATGCAGAACTGGATGCCGAAATCGACGCCGAGTCCGATGAACAAGACAGCGAAGGCCACCGAAATGAGATTGAACGCGCCGTACACGAAGAGACCGAACGCCGCCGTGACCGCCATGCCGACCAGCAGACTCATCAGAATGGCAAGAATGAGGCGGCCGGAACGCAGTGCCAGCCAAAGGAGAAATACGACGACGAGCATCGTCACCATGGCATTGAGCGCGGCGCCTTCGGCCAGCGTGGCGAACTCCTCGTCGGCAAGCGGGACGGGGCCGGTGAGCCGAACGCGAACGCGCGAGTCGGAGGCGAATCCCGATTCGACCACCGCCTGACGAATTGCGGCGACGGCGCGTGCACCGGGCTGCAGCGCGCCGAAATCGAGCACCGGCTGCACGAGAATGAAGCGGCGCAGCTCGCGCGGGTCGGCCGTGCGGCCCATGATCAATGTGCGCCATGAAAAGAGCGGCATTCGTCCGGCGGTGATCGAATCGAACGCATCCGCGAATGCAGCAAGCGGTCGGGCCAGATCGTCGAGTTTGATCTGTTTGTGGCGCACGCCTTCCAGCACGAGCGACAGCGCGTCCATTACCCCGCGCAGTGTTGGATCTGCCGCCAGCGTTCCGAGTAGAGGCTGGGCCGCGATCATCTGCTGCGTCGTGCGGGCAACTTCTTCCGTCGGTGCGAACAGCAGGCCGGCCCGATTGAAGAACGGACCGCCGTCGGGCCGCCGCAGCGCGATGATTGCCCCGGCGTCGGCGAGGCGTTGGGCCAAAGCGGCCGTCGCCTGCTCGGCCAATTCGGGCGTTGCACCGTCTATGACCACGGCAATCACGGCGACACGCTGTGGAAACGTCCGGGCGAAGTCGATCTCGCGCTGGCGCCACGTCAGATCCGGCGAGATTAGCGTTGCCGTATTCGTGTCGATCGCGATGTGCCGTGCTGCGTAGACGGACGCAAGCACGCCCAGTACCGCGGCAGCGACGAGCACAGGCCAGGGGTGCCCTGCGCACGTGCCGACCACACGTGTAATCAGCGCTCGCAAACGTCGACTCCATTTCGAGAGGTTAAGGTGATGCGGGCATTGCGGCCTAATTTGTCGCTGAATCCGCAACGAGGCATGATAGTACGGAGAACGAGCGATTGGGCAAACTACGAGTCGGATCGGCGACGCTCGAGCAAGCTATGTGTTGGCATCGATGACGGATGCCAGTGCGCATCAGCAGCAGCCAAGCCCAGGCTGCTCACGCCGGCGACGCAATGACAAGCGCTGTTATTTCAGATGACCCGCGCCTCGGAACCATTCGACGGCGTCTTTGAGTCCTTCAGCATATGGACGCGCTTCAAAGCCGAGATCGCGCGCTGCTTTCGCGCTGGTAAAGAACATCCGGTGCTTGGCCATGCGCAGCCCGTCGAGCGTCAGGAAAGGTTCCCGCCCGGTCGCAGTCGCGATCATTTCCGTCACCACCGCGGCAGGGTAGAGTAGCCGCCGCGGCATCCGCAGCCGTGGCGGTCGGCGCCCGACGAGCAGGGCGATGTCACGCAACATGTCCGCGAGCAGCACGTTCTGGCCGCCGAGTATGTATCGCTCGCCAATCCTGCCGTGCGCAAGCGCGGCGAGATGCCCTGCTGCTACGTCGTCGACATGAACCAGCTTGAGCCCGGTGTCGACATACCCGGGCATGCGTCCGGAAGCCGCTTCGACAATGATCCGCCCGGTCGGCGTAGGTCGAACATCGCGGGGTCCGATTGGCGTCGATGGGTTGACGATAATTGCAGGCAGTGCA
>JBEVOI010000114.1:0-4528 GCA_040507665.1 Burkholderiales bacterium | reverse complement strand
CGCTGGCGCGTTCAGTCGCGCCGGTAATCGTCACGCCGCATTGGCGACGGAATGGTCGGGCGGCCGCTGCGCTTCGACTCACGAGCGCCCGGAGCGGAAGGATTATAGAGCAGGGGCGCGAGAGCGATGAAATTCCGTGGTGGCGGCAAGGCGCCTGCGCGCGCGGCAGCTGTCGCGCTGATGCTTATTGTCATGACTACGCTCGCGGCTTGCAGCGCGACGAAGCCAGCTCCCGATGTCACGTTCACGACTCTGAGCGGCCGCAAGGTCGCGATGCAGGACCTGCGCGGGAAGGTGGTGATAGTGAACTTCTGGGCGACGACCTGCGCCGTCTGCGTCAAGGAGATGCCCGATATGGCTCGCGTGTACCAGCGCTTCCACGACCGCGGCTTCGAGCTCGTCGCGGTGGCGATGCGCTATGACCCTCCGAACCGGGTGCTGGATTTCGTCGGAGGCGAAAAGCTGCCGTTCTCCGTAGCCCTCGATCCGCTGGGTCAGATCGAGGCTGCCTTTGGCGGCGTGCCCGGGACGCCGACCACCTTCATCATCGACAAGCGCGGCGAGATCGTGCAAAGGATCGTCGGCGCAGCCGACTTCCCACGCCTGCACACCTTGCTGGACGCAAAGCTGCGCGAGACGACGTAACGGCAACCGCGGTGCTGACGCGCACGGGCGCTCAGACGTATCCCGCCTCGTGCGCCTGCTGATCCGCGTGGTAGCTCGAGCGCACCATCGGGCCGCAGGCCGCGTGACTGAAGCCGACCGACAACGCCTCCCGCTCGTACATCCGAAACACCGCGGGGTCCACGTAGCGCAGCACCGGCAGGTGGCCTGCGCTCGGCTGCAGGTACTGGCCCACCGTGAGCATGTCCACGCCGTGGGCGCGCAGGTCGCGGATCACCTCGACGATCTCCTCGTCGTCCTCTCCCAACCCGACCATGAGGCCCGATTTGGTCGGGATGTCCGGCAGCCGCGCCTTGAAGTCCTGCAGCAGTTTGAGCGAGTGCTGATAGTCCGAGCCGGGACGCGCCTGCAGGTAGAGCCGCGACACGGTCTCGAGGTTGTGATTCATCACGTCCGGCGGCGAGGCGGCGAGTATGTCGAGGGCGCGGTCGAGGCGTCCGCGAAAATCCGGCGTGAGGATCTCGATCTTTGTGGCAGGCGAATGCTCACGCACGGCATGGATGCAGTCCACGAAGTGCTGCGCCCCGCCGTCACGCAAATCGTCGCGGTCGACGCTGGTGATCACGACGTACTTGAGCTTCATCGCGGCGATGGTCTTGGCCAGGTTCAGCGGCTCGTTCACGTCAGGGGCCTGCGGACGGCCATGGGCCACGTCGCAGAAGGGGCAGCGGCGGGTGCACAGGTCGCCGAGGATCATGAAGGTGGCGGTGCCCTTGCTGAAGCACTCGCCGATGTTGGGGCAGGAAGCCTCCTCGCACACCGTGTGCAGGTTGCTCTCCCGCAGCGCGCGCTTGACCTCGCCGAAGGTCGGGGAGCTGGCTGCGCGCACGCGGATCCAGTCCGGCTTTTTCAGCCGCTCCTGGGCCACGATCTTGATCGGGATGCGCGCCGTCTTGGCGGCGCCGGTCTGCTTGTCGGGCGACGAGCTCATCGGGGGCTCCGGGTCAGTCGAGAAGGTGCAACAGCGTTTCGCTCAGGCGACGGCCGGCGGAGTCCACCGATAGATCGAGGCCGAGGTCCCGGGTTCGAGTCACTTTCAGGCCCGCGTAGCCGCAGGGGTTGATGTCCGCGAACGGCGCGAGGTCCAGGTCGACGTTGAACGAAAGTCCATGGTAACAGCAGCCGTTCCTCACGCGTAGCCCCAGCGCCGCAATCTTTGCACCGTCGACATACACGCCTGGCGCGTCCCGACGGCCTTCCGCGGTGACGCCTTCGTCCGCGAGCAATGCGATCACTGCGCGCTCCATGCGCCGCACGAGCTCGCGAATGCCGTAGCCACGGCGCCGCAGGTCCAGCAGCAGATAGATCAGCACCTGCCCGGGGCCGTGATAGGTGATCTGCCCGCCCCGGTCGACCTTCACCACCGGAATTTCGGACCGGCGCAGCAGATGTTCGGGTTGCCCGTTGAGGCCGACGGTGAAGACCGGCGGATGCTCGACGATCCAGAGCTCGTCCCGGGTGTCCGCGCCGCGCCTCGCGGTGAAATCCTGCATCGCGCGCCAGGTCGGCTCGTACTCCACGAGGCCGAGCTGCTTGATAGTCGGTGAGGCGGGGGGCGGGGTGCGGGAGGCGATCGCGCGCTCCGCAGGGGCCATGGCCTCACTTCTCACTGCTCGCTCCCGACGCTGCTCGCCCGTCGACTCACTCTCCACTTCCTTCCTCGACTACGCCTGCACCCCGTACTCTTGTCCCTTCCGTTCTCAGAGGACCATCACCACCATCGGATGGTCAGAGAGCTCCCGGTACAACGCGTCGAGCTGCTCGCGCGAAATGGCACGGACGGTCGCGGTGACGCTCATATACTTCTTTTCGCGGCTCATCCGCATCTCGACCGTGGCCGCATCGAAATCCGGCGCGTGGCGCTGGACGATCTCGACGATGGCCTGCGCGAATCCAGGCTTCGAGTTTCCCATGACCTTGATGGGAAAGTCGCATGGGTATTCGATAACGCTGGCGAGGTTGTCCTGGTTCAAGCAGGCCCCGAGGCGACCGCATGAGGGGTGTGCCCCGCAGCAGCGCACGCGGCCTTCACTTCCTGATAGAGCGCGTGCATGCGCCGGAACAGAGGCCCCGGCCTTCCGTTCCCGACCGGCTGGCCGTTCAATGTAGTGATCGCCAGCACCTCTCGAGTCGAGGACGAGAGCCAGAGCTCGTCGGCGGTCAGCGTCTCGCGCTCGCTCACCTCGCGCACCTTGTGCGGCATGCCGCTCGCCGCAGCCAGTTCGAGTATCACGTCATAGGTGATGCCGGGAAGGATGAGATGACTCTTCGGCGGCGCGAGAAGGACGCCGTCCTTGACCACGAAGATGTTGCTCGCCGCGCCCTCGGTGAGGAAGCTGTCGCGGAACAGCACGGTCTCTGCCGCTCCCGCATCCACCGCGATCTGCCGCAGCAGCACGTTGCCGAGGAGCGCGGTGGACTTGATGTCGCAGCGTCCCCAGCGGAAGTCGGTCGCGCTTACTGCCGCGACGCCGTTGTCGATCTCCTCGGCCCGCGGCATGGCGAGCTGCCCGCTCATCATGAAAACGGTCGGGCTCACGCCTTTGGGGAAGGCGTGATCGCGCTTCGCCACACCCCGCGTCACGTGCAGGTAAAGGTTCTGGTCCTCCCACGGCTGACGCTCCGCCAGATCCGCGACCAGTCGCGCCCAGACCTCTTCGCTATGGGGATTGCTGATCCTGATCGCATCGAGGCTCGTCTGCAGCCGGGCCAGGTGCTCGCGCAGCCGGAAGGGCGCGCGCCCGTAGACCGGGATGACCTCGTACACACCGTCGCCGAACACGAAGCCGCGGTCGAGCACCGATACCCGAGCCTCGGACAGTGGCAGGAACGCGCCATTCAGATAGACAGTCTGCTCGCTCACTTGTCGAACCAGAGGCGGATGGTATCGATGCCGCGGCTGAAGAAGCCCGCCACGCTCACGTTCTCCAGCGCGAGCAGCGGATACTCGCCGATCGGCTTCTCTTCGAGGGCGAGCTTCAGCGTGGCGACAGTCTGCCCCACCGAGATCGGGGCGAGGAGCGGCTGTTGCGTCTGCATCGAGGCCTTGAGCTTGGCCGAGTCGCCCTTGGGCAGCGCCAGGTAGAGATCCCGGTCGAAGCCGATCTTCAGGCTATCCGCCGCGCCCTTCCAGACCCTGAGGGTGGCCACCGTCTGCCCCTTCGAGTAAACCCTGACGGTATCGTAGAACTGGAAGGCGTAGTTGAGAAGCTTCTGGCTCTCTGACGCCCGGGCCGCCTCCGACGCGGTGCCGGTCACCACCGAGATCAGGCGCCGTTCTTCGCGCTTGGCCGAGGCCACGAGGCAGTAACCCGCAGACTCGTGGTGGCCCGTCTTGACCCCGTCCACGTAAGGGTCGGTCCAGAGCAGGCGGTTGCGGTTCGCCTGGGTGATGTTGTTGTACCGGAATTCCTTCTGGGAGTAGAGCTTGTAATGCTCGGGGAAGTTGCGAATGAGCGCGGCCGCAAGCAGCGCCATGTCGTAGGCGGTGGTGTAGTGCTTGGGATCCGGCAGACCGGTCGAGTTCACGAAGCTCGTGTTCTTCATGCCGAGCTTCTGCGCCTGCTGGGTCATCATCTGGGCGAACACGTCCTCAGTGCCTGCAATGAGCTCGGCGAGCGCGATGCATGCGTCGTTGCCGGACTGGATCACCATGCCGTGGATGAGTTCGTTCACCGTTACCGGCCTGTTTGGCTCGATGAACATGCGCGAGCCCTGCGCCTTCCAGGCTCTGGCCGACACCGGCACCACCTGATCGAGCGTGATCCGCTTCTGCTTGAGCGCCTCGTAGGTGAGGTACGCGGTCATCATCTTGGTGAGCGACGCCGGCTCGATGCGCTCGTTC
>JBEVOI010000014.1:0-4117 GCA_040507665.1 Burkholderiales bacterium | reverse complement strand
GGTGTTCGGACCCGAGGCCGCGGAGCGCGGATGGATGCGTGTGCCGGTTACCCAGATCAAGCTCACGGGCGATACACCGAAGCTGCTGATCGAGGCGACCGACGCGAAGGACCGGAAGGCGACACGCGAGGTCATCGTTGGCGCGGGCAGCTCGCCGCCCGCGGGCAACGCGACGCCGTCCTCGAAGTAGCGCGCGCCTTCAGGCGAGCGCCTTGGTGACTACCTCCAGGACGTCCTTCGACAGTCCGTCGGTGTCGCGGACGTGCTGCAGCGCCTTGCGCGCATGGGCCTGCCGGCCGGTATCGAACTTCTTCCAGCGATCGAAGGCGCGGGCGAGGCGCGAGGCCACCTGCGGGTTCAGCGGATCGAGGGCGATGATCTGGTCCGCGAGGAACGCGTACCCACGGCCGTCGGCGGCGTTGAAGCGCACGTAGTTGGCGGCGAAACCGCGCACCAGCGCGTACACCTTGTTCGGGTTGCGCAGGTCGAACGCCTCGTGCCGGGTCAGCCGCTCCACCTCGGTGAGCGTACCAGGCAGACGCGAAGTCGCGTGCACTGCAAGCCACTTGTCCACCACCAGCGGTTCGTGCTTCCACTTCGCGTAGAACTTCTCCAGCGCGACGACGCGCTCCGGGCAGTCGGAATTCGCCAGCGCGTAGAGTGCGGCCATCGCGTCGCTCATATTGTCTGCGTCGTCGAACTGCCGCATTGCGAGCGCGCGGCTCTCTGGCTCGTCCAGTTCCATCAGATAGCCGAGGCACGTGTTGCGCAACGTGCGCTTCCCGGCCGATGCCGCGGCCAGGCTGTACGGTCCGGGCACCGCGTGGGCGTGGTACCCGTCGAGGAGTCGCACGCGAAGCGACGTGGCGATGTGGCGTCGAAGCTGCATCCGCACGGAGTGCAGCACGTCGGGGTTCGCTATGTCTATCTGCTCCGCGAGGAAGGCCTCGCTCGGCAGCGCCAACGCCTCTCCCGCGAACGCAGGGTCCTTGTCTGCGTCGTCGAGCACCCGTGCAAAAGCATCGACAAACGCCGCCGGCACCACCAACGGCCTGCCGTCCCCTACCGCCTCGATCCCGCGCAGCATGATGTTGGTGGCGAGACGCTGGCCCGCTTCCCAGCGGTTGAAAGCGTCCGAGTCGTGGGCCATGAGGTGCGCGAGCTCGGCGTCGCTGTAGTCGTGCTTCAGCACCACGGGTGCGGAGAATCCGCGCAGCAATGACGGCACCGGACGCGACGGTACGTTCACGAATACGAAGCGCTGCTCCGCCTGGGTGAGCGACAGGACGTGCTCGTTTCCAGCAGTGGGCACCTCGCCTTCGAGCTGTAGCAGCAGGTCGGCGCCGTCGGGCCCGACCAGCCCCACCGCGAAAGGAATGTGGAGCGGCCGCTTTTCCTTCTGCCCTGGTGTCGGCGGCGTGTGCTGCTTCAGGGTCAGGGTATAAGTGCGCGCGGCCGCATCGTAATCGCCTGTGGCATCGACCACCGGCGTGCCGGCCTGGTCGTACCAGCGCTTGAACTGGGTGAGGTTCACGCCCGACGCATCGGCCATCGCCGCGACGAAGTCGTCGGTGGTCACTGCCTGCCCGTCGTGGTGCCGGAAATACAGATCCATGCCGCGACGAAACGCATCCTTGCCGATCAGCGTGTGGATCATTCGCACCACCTCGGCACCTTTCTCGTAAACGGTGGCGGTGTAGAAATTGGAGATCTCCATGTACGACTGCGGACGCACCGGGTGTGCCATCGGACCGGCGTCCTCGGGGAACTGGGCCGCGCGCAGGCCGCGCACTTCCTGGATGCGCGCGACCGGTCGCGAGTACATGTCGGCGCCGAATTCCTGGTCGCGGAAGACAGTGAGCCCCTCCTTCAGCGAAAGCTGAAACCAGTCGCGGCAGGTGACGCGATTCCCGGTCCAGTTGTGGAAGTACTCGTGGGCCACCACGCGGTCGATATTCAGGAAATCCGCGTCGGTCGCCGTGTCCGCGCGCGCGAGCACGTACTTCGTGTTGAAGATGTTGAGGCCCTTGTTCTCCATCGCGCCCATGTTGAAGTCGCCCACCGCGACGATCATGTATTGATCGAGGTCGATCTCCAGGCCGAACGCGTCCTCATCCCACTTCATCGATTTCTTCAACGCCTGCATGGCAAACGCAGACTGGTCGAGCCTGCCAGGCTCGACGTAGATCGAAAGGGTCACGGCGCGACCCGACTTGGTGACGAAGGTGTCCTGCAGCTTGTCGAGCTTCGCCGCCACGAGCGCAAACAGGTAAGAGGGCTTCGGGAACGGGTCTTCCCATTTCGCCCAGTGGCGGACGCCCATCGACGCGGCATGCGCTGCGCTGCGAACCGGGTTGATCAGGTTTACCGCCACGCGTTCCGCGGGAGCGGGGGCCGACATTGGTGACGGGTGTGCCTCGACGCCGCTTGCCACAAGGTTCCCGTTCGAAAGCAGCACGGGATAGCGGTCCCGGTCGGCATGGATCGTCGTCGTGTAGCGCGCCATCACGTCCGGCCGGTCGATGAAAAAGGTGATGCGCCGGAAGCCCTCCGCCTCGCATTGGGTGAAGAGCCCGTCCTTCGACGCAAAGAGGCCCATCAGGCGCGTGTTGTTCCCGGGGTGGATTCGGACCGTCGTCTCCAGCGTAAACGCGTCCGGCACGTCCGCGACCGAGAGGTGCGCCTCGTTGAGCTCGAAGTCTCCGCTCCGCAGTGCGCGGCCGTCCAGGGCGATGGTTTCCGGCACGATCTCATCGCCATCGAGCAAGAGCGGCGCTTTCGGGTCAGACGTGCGCGGATTGCGACGGATCGCCAGCCGTGCACGCACGAGGGTGTGGTCCTCGTGGATGTCGAAATCGAGATCGACGGTGTCGATCAGGAACGCCGGGGGCTGATAATCGTTGAGGTGGACCGAGGTGGGGACGGGATCGCGAAGCATGATCGGCGGTAGCGTGAGCGCGGGGCGAGAACTTTAGCCGACTCGTTTGGCGTCCAGAAGTTCGCGGCAATGGGTTAGTCTCTTGCACATGAAGGCTTTTCATCTGCGTTCGGAAGGCGGGGCGAGCGTTCTCGAACCGGGCGACGTCCCGGTTCCTGAGCCGAAAGCCGGCGAGGTCCTGGTGCGCATCCGGGCTGCCTCGCTCAATCGTGGCGAGTTCCTCACCGCGCGGGCGAGTGCACAGCCGAAACCGGCGGGTCAGGAGGGTGCGGGTGAGGTCGCCAAGGTTGGTCCGGGGGGTGGGACCCCCCATTTCAAACCCGGTGATCGCGTCATGGGTCGCTGCGGTGGCGCGTTTGCGGAATACGTGCTCATGGACGTGCGCGAGGCGGTGCCGGTCCCGGAGCGCTTGTCGTGGGAGGAAGCGGCGAGCGTGCCGCTCGTATTCATGGTCGTGCACGACATGCTGATCGCGCAGGGCAAGCTTCAGCAGGGCGAGTGGCTGCTCGTGACCGCGGTTTCCTCTGGAGTCGGTGTGGCGTCGGTGCAGGTCGGCAAAATGCTCGGCGCGAAAGTGATTGGCACCTCCGGCTCGCCCGGCAAGCTGGCGAAGCTCGAAGCGATTGGACTGGACATCGGTATCCCAGTGCGCGGTCCCGGCTTCGCCGATGCCGTGATGACCGCGACTGCGGGCAAGGGCGCCAATCTCGTCGTGAACAACGTCGGTGGAACGGTCTTCGCCGAATGCATGCGCAGCCTCGCCTTCGAGGGGCGCTTTGCCACGGTCGGCACGGTGGATGGTGTGCTGCGCGCCGAGATTGACATCGAGGCTCTGCACTCGAAGCGGCTGCGGCTATTCGGCGTGAGCAACCGCCTGCGCACGCCCGAGATGCGCGCGGAGACGGCGCGTGGGTTCGTCGCCGACGTGCTGCCCGCGATTGCCGACGGGCGCATCCAACCGGTGATCGACCGCCTATTCCCGTTCGAGGCGTTGCCGGACGCGAAGCGCTACATGGAGTCGAACGCGCACCTCGGCAAGATCGTGGTGCGCCTGGAAAGGTAGCCAGGATATTTCACAAGGACGCCCGGAAATATGGGCTCGGCTATGGGCTTGGTGCGAGATGCGCAAATTGCCTCCCAAACTCTCCACGCCGTCATCGCGAGTTCTCGTGAAGTATC
>JBEVOI010000355.1:0-5130 GCA_040507665.1 Burkholderiales bacterium | reverse complement strand
CCTCGGTGCCCGCGCTGGAGGAGCTGGTCGGCCGCTTCCTCGGACCCGCCCGCGCGGCGGAGGCGTTCGCGGCGTACGCGCGACGGCACGGCTTGCCGTCCGCAGAGGCGCTGGAGGCCGATGCGGACCTGGTGCACTTCGCCGAGACCCAGCTCGCGGGGGCAATCGGCGGGGCCTCGGCGCGGGCCATGGTCGCGTCGGGGGTGGAGGAGGAGCCGATTGGCATGGACGAAGTAATGAGCATCCTCGACGAAGCGTCCCAGGTCATCGCCTACAGCCACAAGCTCGAGCAGAAGTCCCGCGAGCTCGAGGCTGCAACATCGGAGCTGCGGGCGGCGAACGATCGGCTGCAGGAGCTCGACCGCCTCAAGGACGACTTCGTCTCGACCGTGACCCACGAGCTGCGCACGCCGCTCACGTCGATCCGCGCCTTCTCCGAGATCCTCCGCGACAATCCCGACCTCGACGTCGAGGAGCGTTCCCGCTTCCTCTCCATCGTGATCAAGGAATCCGAGCGCCTTACCCGGCTCATCAACCAGGTGCTCGACCTCGCGAAGATCGAGTCGGGAAGCGTAGAGTGGCATACGGCCGAGGTCGATCTCAAGGAAGTCATCGAAGAATCGATCGCGGCGACGAGCCAACTCTATCGCGAGCGCGGCATCCACCTCGAGGCGCGCCTGCCGGATTGGGTGCCGACCATCATGGCGGACCGCGACCGCCTGATACAGGTCATGATCAATCTGCTTTCCAACGCGAGCAAATTCTGTAACCCAGAGGCCGGGCGGGTGCACGTGGTCCTGGCGCGCGAAGACAGCTGCCTTCGGGTCGAAGTGAAGGACAACGGGATCGGCATCAGCCCGAAAAATCAGGAGCTCATCTTCGAGAAATTTCGGCAGGTCGGGGACACCCTCACGGACAAACCCCAAGGCACCGGCCTCGGGTTGCCCATCTGCCGCGAGATCATCAGCCACTTCGGCGGGCGCCTCTGGGTGGAGAGCGACCTGGGGAAAGGTGCAACCTTCGCCTTCACGCTGCCGCTCGGCCGGTTGCAGGCGAAGCCGGCGGGCGCTGAATCTGTGGTGCACGCCTGACAGAACGAACGAGGAGGAAGGATGGGAAAGAAGATCGTGATCGCGGATGACGAGCCCAACATCGTCATCTCCCTCGAGTTCCTGATGCAGCGCAGCGGGTACGAGGTGAAGACCGCCGGGGACGGCGAGGCGGCGCTCAAGCTGGTGAGCGACTTCCGGCCGGACCTGATCCTCCTCGATATCATGCTGCCGTTGAAGAGCGGCTACGAGGTTTGCCAGAAGATCCGTGAAGATCCGGAGCTCAACGGTACCAAGGTGGTGATGATCACCGCCAAGGGGCGCGATATCGAGGTCACCAAGGGGCTCGCGTTGGGGGCCGATGCCTACATCACCAAACCATTTTCCACCCAGGACCTGCTCGGCAACGTGAAGCGGCTGTTGGGCGAGGCGGCGTGAATCTGAAGGCGAGATTCGCCCTCGCTTGGCTCGGGCTGCTTGCCGGCATCGCGCTCCTCATTTGGGTCACGCTGTTTCTCGTGCTGCACGCGATACCGGAGACGGAGCGCGGTCGCATCGTCGGGACGTTAGAGGATCCGGTCGGCCTGGGGCTGCTGCTCTTCGTCGGACTGTTCGCGATCACGGGCTTCACGGCGCGCGCGTTTCTTTTCCGGTACATCGCGCCGCCGCGCCGGCTGATCGAGGGCGCCCGCATCCAGCTCAGCGCGAATGCCTCGCACCGGGTCGAGCCGCAAGGCACGCCCGAGAACCGGGAACTCGGTCGAATCGCCAATACCTTCGCCGAGCGCTACGAAGACCTCAAGCGCGACGTGGGGGCGCGCATCCAGGAGGCGAACGCGCATCTCGAGGAGGAGAGAAACCGGCTCGCGGCGCTCATGTCCGAGCTCACCCAGAGCGTGCTGGTGTGCAATGTCGAGGGCCGCATCCTGCTCTACAACCAGCGCGCCAAGCAGCTTCTCTCCGCGCGCGCAGACGGCAACGGCGACCCGGTCGCGACCGCGCTAGTCGGCCTCGGGCGCTCGATCTTCGGGGTCATCGACCGCAACCTCGTCTCGCATGCGCTGGAGAACGTGCGCCACCGCATCGAGCAGGGAGACGCGCACCCGATCGCCAACTTCGTCGCCACGCTGCCGAGCGGAACGTTGATTCGCGCCCAGTTGGCCCCCGTCTTCGGGCAGGGGCAGGAGGTCTCGGGCTTCGTGCTCACTGTCGAGGACATCAAGCGCTCGGTCGAGGTGGAGGGCGAGCGCGACGCGCTGCTCCAGTCGCTGACCCAGGGTACCCGCGCCTCGCTCGCGACCATCCGCGCGACAGTGGAGAACATGCTCGCCTTCCCCGAGATGGATGCGCAGCGGCGCACCCAGTTCACCACCATCATCAGCGACGAGGCGGGAAAGCTCAGCGCGCTGCTCGACCGGAAGGAGGCCGAGCACGCGAATGCGGTGAAGGTCCAGGCAGTGCTCGAGCCGATGCTCGGTCATGACCTCATCTCCGCGATCCAGCGCAGCATCGAGAACCGCCTCGGCATGCACACCAACACCGAAGACGTGGAGGACTTGCTGTGGCTCAAGGTGGACAGCTATACGCTGGTTCAGGGCGTCACCTACCTCGCCACACGGCTGCGCGAAGAGATCGGCATCCGCGATCTGCGCTTTCGCCTGCGGAGCGAAGGCCGACTCGCCCAGCTCGATCTTGTCTGGTCCGGTGGCTTTATCTCGGTCGACACGGTGCTTGCGTTCGAGAACGACCCGTTCACCGCTGGCGGTTTCGCAAGCCCGCTCAGCTTGAACGACGTGGTGGCGCGCCACGGCGGCGAGATGTTCTACCAGTTCGACCGGCCGCGCATGACATCCTACTTCCGGATGCTGCTGCCGCTCGCGGAAGCCGAGCGGGCGTGGATGGGTCCGACCGCGGCGCAGAGCCGGCCCGAGTACTACGACTTCGATCTCTTTATCCAGCGCGGGCAAACCCATGAGCTGGACGAGCGTTTGCTCGCGGATCTCACCTACACCGTGTTCGACACCGAAACGACCGGTCTCGACCCTTCATCCGGCGACGAGATCATCCAGATCGGGGCGGTGCGCATCCTGAACGGGCGGCTCCTGCAGCAGGAGGTCTTCGACCAGCTGATCGATCCAAAACGAAAGATGTCAAACGAATCGATCAAGATCACAGGCATCACGCCGGACATGCTGGAGCACCAACCTACCATCGAGCACGTGCTTCCACAGTTCCGTCAGTTCTGCGAGGACACGGTGCTGGTGGCGCACAATGCTGCGTTCGACATGCGCTTTCTCCAGATGAAGGAGGAGCCGACGGGCGTGCGCTTCACGCAGCCGGTGCTGGACACCCTGCTGCTGTCGGCGGTCCTGCACCAGGATCTGAACTCGCACCGGCTGGAAGCCATCGCCGAGAGGCTCGGGATCGACGTGTTGGGGCGCCACACCGCGCTCGGCGACGCGATCGTGACCGGCGAGGTGTTCCTCAGAATGATCCCCCTGCTCGCTGAGAAGGGCGTGCGCACGTTGAAGGAGGCGCGGGACGCCGCTGAGAAAACGTACTACGCACGGATCAAGTACTGAAGGAAACACGCGCGTGAGGCGCCGACCATGAGCCGCGAATTCGCGTCGTCCGAGGACACGCTGCTCGAGCCCGGAAACCCCGAGTCCGCCGAGTTCTATGCGGAGCGGTACGTCGATCTGCATACCATGCAGAGCCCGCTTTCGACCCTGTTGAGGCGGGAGCCCGTGTTCTGCGGTCCCGACCTGCCGATTCGCGCCGTGCTGGAAACGATGAACCGACACCGGGTCGGATCGATGATCGTGGTCGATGGCGAGACGCGCCCGATCGGCATCTTCACCCTGCCGGACCTCCTGGCGCGCGTGACACTGCCGACCCGCAGCCTCGACGACCCGATTTCGGCGGTGATGACCCGCGCATTGACGACCCTGCCGCCGGATGAGTCGCTCTACCAGGCTGTGCTCACGATGGTCCGCCACGGCATCCGGCACGCGATCGTCGCGAACGAAGAAGGCAAGCTCGTCGGCGTCGTCTCGCACAGGGACCTTCTCAGCCTGCAGCGCATCGGCATGCACACGCTGCCGAGCGACATCCACGCCGCCACCGACATCGACAGCCTGAAGCGGTTAAGCGCCGAAATCCAGGGTCTCGCCCACGACATGCTGGTGCAGGGCGTCGGAATCGAGCAGCTCACGCATTTCATCGCGTCGTTGAACGATCTTCTGACGCAGCGCGTCATCGACCTCTCGTTCGGCGGCGCCGACCTCGGCGGTCTACGCTGGTGCTGGATGGCGTTGGGCAGCGAAGGGCGCTTCGAGCAGACGTTCACCACCGACCAGGATAACGCGATCGTATTCATGCCACCCAAGGGCGTGACCGAAACCGTTGCGCGGGACACACTCATACCGCTGGCGAAACGGGTGAATCGCACCTTGGCGTCCTGCGGCTTTGCGCTTTGCCCAGGGAACATCATGGCGGGCAACAGCGCTTGGTGCCTCGGTCTGGAAGAGTGGCGCCGCCAGTTCGGCGATTGGATCGACGCGGGCGACCCGGAAGCCCTGCTCAATGCGTCGATCTTTTTCGATTTACGTGCGCTGCATGGAGAGGCGTCCCTCGTGCAGGAGCTGAAAAACTGGCTCCTTCCGAAGGCCCAGGCCAATCAGCGCTTCCTGCGCCAGATGGCGGCGAATGCGTTGCGCAATACCCCTCCTCTCGGGCGCATTCGCGACTTCGCCCTCGACGGAGAAGGCGTTCAAGCGCACACACTCGACATCAAGGCGAACGGCACCACTCTCTTCGTCGACGCCGCCCGTATCCTCAGCCTTGCCGCAGGCGTCGGCGAAACTAATACCCCGCGGCGGCTCCGGCTAGCGGCGACGAAGGTGGACCTTCCGGCCACGGAGATCGAGGCCTGGGTCGATGCGTTCCTGGTGCTGCAGCGACTGCGCCTGAAGCGCCAGCACCTCGAATACGTGAAGGGCGAGCCCATGAACAACCGACTCGACCCCTATCGCCTCCACGAGCTCGATCGACTGATGCTCAAGGAATCGTTGCGCCAGGC
>JBEVOI010000298.1:0-5883 GCA_040507665.1 Burkholderiales bacterium | reverse complement strand
AGCCAGCTTGGCAATATCCACGTGGTCTACCTTCGTAATGCCGATGCGACGCGTCTGGCGGATTCTCTGCGCGCGCTGCTATCCGGCCAGCCAGGCCAGTCTGGACCGTCGCAGGCAGCGAACGCCGGCCAATTCGGTCAGATGCTGGCCGGCCAAGGGGGTTTGGTCCCAGGCGCGGCCGGGCTTGCGGCGGCTCAGCAGGGGGCGGCGCAAGGGGCCATGGCCTCGGCGGCCGCCGGCCAGCTCGCGACGCTGCCCCCAATCACGAGCGGAGCCATGCCGGGCGGCGTTACGATCCAGGCCTATCCGGAGCAGAACTCATTGGTCATCGTTGCGCCAGATCCCGTGTACAACGCGCTGCGCGCAGTCATCGACAAACTCGATGCGCGCCGCGCGCAGATCTTCGTCGAGGCATTGATCGTCGAGGTCAGCTCGAAAAAAGCGGCGGAGTTCGGCGTCCAGTGGCAGGACCTGGATGGACTGACCCGGTCCGGCACCAACCTCATCGGTGCCACCAACTTCACGAATGGACTCGGCAGAGGCATCAACGAAACCAGCCAGGGCCTTCCGGGGCTCGCTCAGGGCCTGAGCCTTGGGGTCGTCAGCGGCCCGCTTACGATCGCCGGGCGACAGATATTTGACCTGAAGGTGCTCGCGCGCGCGCTCGAAGCAGACTCGGAGGCCAACATCCTTTCCACACCCAACCTGGTCACCTTGGACAACGAGGAGGCGCGCATCATCGTCGGCCAGAACATTCCCATTACGACCGGCAGCTTCACGCTTACCGGCGCAGGTTCCGGCCTGACGAACCCATTCCAGACCTTCACGCGCCAGGACATCGGCGTCGCGCTGCGGGTGCGTCCACAGGTCGCCGAGGCGGGTGCGGTAAAGCTTGGAATCTATCAGGAGGTGTCGAGCATTCGCGACGAAAACAATCCGAATGGCATCATCCTGAACAAGCGCGCGCTCGAGTCGCAGGTAGTCATCGACGATGGCCAGATCATCGTGCTCGGCGGCCTGATTTCCGATGACGTGAACTCCACCGTGCAGTCCGTGCCGGTACTGGGGAATATTCCGGTTGTCGGCTGGCTGTTTCGCTACACGACGCGACAGCGCGAAAAGACGAATCTCATGGTGTTCCTGCGCCCGCTTGTGATCCGCGATTCCAGTGCGGCCGCCCGCGTAACCGGCGAACGCTACGATTACATACGCGACGTGCAGAGTAGCCAGCGGTTGCCCCAGAGCCTCCTGCTGCCCAACATGGCGACGCCGGAACTGCCCCCCCTCAGGGAAAGTCCCGGAACGCAGAGTCCGCCGGTACTACCGCTCCTGGACCTGCGTGACCGGCAGGTTTCCCCATCCGGTTTGAACTAACCGGTTTTGACGGACGACTCCCTCCGTGAGAAAGCCACTCGTCTCCGATAGATCCGAATTGGCGGTGGACCAGCCGGCAACCGCCCAAGCCGCCGGTGATGCGCTGCCCCAGGCGGATCCGGAGTTCGCGCGCCGGCTGCCCTATCATTTCGCGCGGGCGAACGGTGTCATCGCGGCGCGGGCGGTGCCGGAGGGCGCCGAGATCTGGGTGTGCCCGGAGATCGGCACGGCAGTGCTTGGCGAGGTGCGTCGCGTGCTGGGCTTGCCTCTGAGGACGTTGGTGTTGCCGGCGGAGACGTTCGCCGTACGGTTGGCTCAAGCGTACACAGGCGAGGAGTCAGGGGCAGCCAGCCTGATCGACGACATCAACGGAGCAGCCGACCTCAAGAGCCTGGCCGACGGTCTGCCCGTGGTGACTGATCTGCTCGAGACGGAGGACGATGCGCCAATCATCCGCTTTCTCAATATGCTGCTCACCCAGGCGTTGCGCGAGCGTGCCTCCGACATCCATATCGAAGCGTTCGAAGGTCGCTCGCTGGTGAGATTCCGCATCGACGGAACGCTGCGCGAAGTTCTCGAGCCGCCGCGCGCGCTGCACGCAGCCCTGGTGTCGCGGGTGAAGGTCATGGCGGAGCTCGACATCGCAGAGAAACGCCTGCCGCAGGACGGCCGCATCACGCTTCGGATTGCCGGACGTCCTGTCGACGTGCGTGTTTCGACACTGCCCACCGGACACGGCGAGCGTGTCGTGCTGCGCCTGCTGGACAAGCAGGCGGGCGTGCTCGATTTCACGAGCCTCGGCATGAGCGATGACACGCGCGACCGGATGGATCAACTTGTCCGCCAGGCGCACGGCATCGTGCTGGTGACGGGCCCGACCGGCTCCGGCAAGACGACGACGCTCTACGCGGCGCTTTCGCGACTAGACGCGGACCGCCTGAACATCATGACGGTCGAGGATCCGATCGAGTATGACCTCGACGGCATAGGGCAGACACAGGTCAATCCCGGTATCGACATGACGTTTGCCCGTGCGCTCCGCGCGATCCTGCGCCAGGATCCGGACGTGGTCATGATCGGTGAGATCCGCGACCTCGAGACTGCAAGGATCGCCGTTCAGGCGAGTCTCACCGGTCACCTCGTCCTCGCAACGCTGCACACCAATGACGCCGTGGGTGCGGTGACGCGGCTCATTGACATGGGGATCGAACCGTTCCTGCTCTCGTCGACGTTGCTCGGAGTGATGGCGCAACGGCTGGTGCGCCGCCTCTGCCCGGACTGTAGGACCGCCGCTCCAGCGAGTGCGGCGCAGTGCGCCGATCTACCGTCCGAGATGCGAGACCGTCCCTTGTATCACGCAGTCGGCTGCCCTGTGTGCAAGTGGACAGGGTACCGCGGGCGAACCGGGATTTACGAGATGCTCATCGCCGATCGCGAATGCGCGGAGTTCATCCGCAGCAGCGTGTCCGAGCAGATCCTTCGTGACTATGGGGCACGCAGCGGCATGGTAAGCCTGCGTGCGGATGGGTTGCGCTGGATCGCATCGGGCCAGACGACGCTGGAAGAAGTTCTGCGCGTTACGCGCGCCACGACGGACACCGAGGGCTAAGGAGTCATGTCCGCGTTTCACTACGAAGCGCTCGCGGCGGATGGTCGCGTAAGGCGCGGGGTGCTGGAGTCCGACAACGCGCGGCAAGCGCGCGCCCGATTGCGGGAGGAGGGGCTAACCCCGTTGGCGGTCGAGCAAATCAGCAACCCAGATAATCGCAAGGCTTCGGAAGGATTTCCAAGCCGTGGGCTCAGCGCCGGTGCGCTCGCCCTTGTTACCCGTCAGCTCTCCACCCTGCTCGGCGCCGGCCTGACCATCGAACAGACGCTGAATGCGCTGATCGAACAAGCCGAGACGCAACGCGAGCGACAACTCCTCGCCGCGGTGCGTGGAGACGTGCTGGGTGGCCAGTCCTTGGCACGCTCGCTTGGCAGGCATCCGTCGACCTTCCCGGAGCTTTATCGGACGCTCGTCGATGCAGGCGAACGCGCGGGCCGCTTGCCAGATGTCCTTCTGCGGCTTGCCGACTATACCGAGGAGAGTGCCGCACTGCGCGGCAAAGTTCTGCTTGCCTTTGTGTATCCGGCGCTGGTGACCGTCATCGCGATCGCGGTGGTGAGCGGACTGCTCGTCTTCGTGGTGCCCCAGGTAGTACGCGTGTTCGAGAACACCCACCAGGCGCTGCCTTTCCTTACTCGGGCACTCATCGCGCTGTCCGGTTTTCTGCGCAGCTGGGGCCTATATGTGCTTGCTGCGTTCGTCGCCGTCGTCCTCTTGGCCCGCATGGCATTCCGGGACCCTGCCGTGCGAATGCGCTCGCATCGTTTCCTGCTGCGGATGCCACTCATCGGCACACTGCACCGCAACCTCAACACTGCTCGTTTGGCGAGCACCCTCGCCATCCTCGTGACCAGCCGAGTGCCGCTGCGAACAGCTCTCCGGGCAGGCGAAGGGACGGTGTCGAACTTGCCCATGCGCGCCGCGCTGGCGGATGCCGGGCAACGCGTTGAGCAGGGTTCTACGCTGGCGCGCGCGCTTGGCGTGAGCCAGCTCTTCCCCCCGCTGATGGTGCACATGATTGCGAGCGGCGAGGCAAGCGGAAAACTCGCCGAGATGCTTGAGCGCACCGCGAGCCAGCAATCGCGAGAGCTGGAACGGCGCATCGGCGTGCTGATGACATTGCTCGAGCCGCTGCTGATTCTGGCAATGGGCGCCGCTGTCCTCGTGATTGTCCTCGCCATCCTGCAGCCGATCTTCGAGCTGAACAGCATGGTGCGTTGACTTGCCGAACGCAGCCGCAAAATAGTAAGGCGCGCACGGGCGCCCGTTTGGGTTGCCGCGTGTCGCGTCAGTCTGCGAGGGCGAGCACTTCCAGCTTGATGGGCGCGAGCCCGCGCCGGAGCATGCCGAGCTCGATGGCCGCGGCGCGAGACACGTCGAGAATGCGGCCACCGATATGTGGACCGCGATCGTTGATGCGCACGATCACCGAGCGCCTGTTGTTCCGGTTGGTGACCTTGACCGCGGTGCCAATGGGGAGCGTCGGATGCGCGGCAGTCATCGCTTGCTGGTCGTAGGGCTCGCCGCTCGCAGTCTTCAGGCCGTGAAGGCTGTGATGGTAAAAGGAAGCGAGGCCGGTCTGCACATCGCCGACCGCGCGCAGCAACTTGCTTGCGAGTGCAGCGGAGCGGGTTGGAGCAGCGGCGCTGGTTTCTTGTACAGCTAGAGTGTCGGCTTGCACAGGAGGGGCAAGCGGGATGACGAGGAACGTTGCAGCGAACAGGCGGAGTGTATCTCGAACCGACATGAGCTTCTCCTTTCCGTTGTTGCGGAAAGCCGGCCCACGACCGGCTCGATTGCGTCACATTATACCGCGGGGGCGTCCTTTCGCAAAACTCGCGTCCACTCGAGAACGAACGGTAGTGTCAGGACGAACGCATTTCGGAGGTGCGCAGCGGTGGCAAGCGAGGCATGTGCCAGGTGCGCAAGTTGTCTGGGTTCCGTGAGTGGAGTGCGTGGACACGCATGGCCGATTCTCGCGTTTGCGCGCAAGGCCAGCGCGCTCCGGTAAGCGTGTTCTGGACAAACCTCCCGCGTTGACCCTCTACAATCCCTCTGTCATAGCCCTCGCCGTTCCAGTGAGTCCCGTTGTACGACAGCAATGCGCGCTGAAGCGACACAGAGCACGCCGCCCAGTTCGACCACTACGAGGAACGGTTGGCCATGTCGCTGGACCGTACTGGAGACCCTTCGAATTCTTGAATCGACGGGACGGTTTCTTCTATGTGTCCGACGTATATGTTCAACACCGAGAAGCGACGAGGCTGTTCGGCGAGTTGGTCAAGGAATGTAAGTGGGAGGTCTGAGCAGTCCGACGGCATGAATCGCAGCCACTGATATCGTTTGGGTCGACCGCAGTCATCTCTGATTCGCATGTGTCTAATGAGTAACCTGCCGACGCCGTCGGCCACACCTCTGCTAACCTTATCAGTCAACTCGCGAGCTTCACCGAATCATGCCCCTCCGCACCGTCTCCGGAAACCACGCCGAGCCCCGCAAGGGTCGCGGCGCGACCGTGAATCCCGAGGGGCGATTCGAGTCGGTCACCCGCGAGGCGTTTGACGACGGCTGGGATCGCGCCGACCAGACGCCGCCCCTGCGCACCTTCGTCACCGAAGAGCGCGCGAAGTCGATCATCACCCGCCACGACTCGCCCGACATTCCCTTCACGCAGTCGATCAATCCGTACCGCGGCTGTGAGCACGGCTGCGTGTACTGCTATGCGCGGCCGAGCCACGCCTACCTGAACCTGTCGCCCGGCCTGGATTTCGAGACGCGTCTCTTCGCGAAGGTGAACGCGGCCGAGCTGCTGCGGGCGGAGCTCGCGAAACCCGGCTACGTGTGCGACTCGATCTCGCTCGGTACCAATACCGATCCGTACCAACCCATCGAGCGCGAGT
>JBEVOI010000211.1:0-6511 GCA_040507665.1 Burkholderiales bacterium | reverse complement strand
GGTCGCCTCGTCCAGGTTCTGGTAATGGATCCAGCGCCAGCCGTGGCAGGCGATCTCGTGACCAAGCTCGACGAGCGCCGCAGTCACCTCCGGATGGCGCTCGAGGGCCATCGACACCCCGAAGATGGTGAGCGGCAGCTTGCGCCGTTCGAACTCGCGCAGAATGCGCCACACCCCCACGCGCGAGCCATACTCGTAGATCGATTCCATCGACAGGTGCCGCGCCTCGAAGGCGGGCGCACCGATAATCTCGGACAGAAACTGCTCGCTCGCCTTGTCCCCGTGCAGCACGCAGTTCTCCCCGCCTTCCTCGTAATTGAGCACGAACTGCACTGCGATTCGCGCATTGCCCGGCCACCCAGCATGCGGCGGGTTGCGTCCGTAACCCACAAGGTCACGCGGATAAGGAGTGCTTGCGCTCATGCTGCGTTCCCTGCCGTGCTTCTTGCCCTGCTATTCACTTCGCGGCCGGAGCGAATTGTTCGGTCAGCCCCACATAGGTCTTGGGCAGGGGCGGTGCGAAATCGCCGCGCTTGCTGGTCCTGAGGCCGAGGCCCACCAGGGCTTCGACCTGCTTAACCGCAACCGCCACACCGTCGATCACTGGTGCGCCGATTTCCTCCGAGATGCGATCGCACAGATCCGCCATACCTGCGCAGCCGAGCACGATGGCAGCCGACCCGTCCTCGGCAAGAGCCTGACGGCATTCCTCGACGATGATACGGTACGCGTCGGATTCCGGCCGCTCGAGATCGAGCACCGCCAGATCGGTGCCGCGCACCTTGCGGCAGAAACGCGCCATGCCGTAACTCTCCGCGAGATGCTCGGCAATGATGCACGTACGCTTGAGCGTCGTCACCACCGAAAAACCCGTCGCGATGAAGCTCGCCGCGTGCATGGCGGCCTCGGCGATGCCCACAACCGGACCACCTGCGATCTCGCGTGCGGCGAGCAGGCCGGGATCTCCGAAGCAGGCAATGACGTAGCCGTCGAAGCCCTCCTCTTCACCCTTGCGCACTTCGTCCAGGACACCGAGTGCGCTCACGGCTTCGTCATAGTGACATTCGATGGATACCGGCCCGTGGCGGGGGCTCACGGCCACGATCTCGGTACCTGGAGAAGCCGCAGCGCGCGCCGCTGCACCGATCACGTCGGTCATGCTCTCGGTGGTGTTGGGGTTGATGACCTTGATTCTCATCGAAGTGTACTCCTCGTGTCGATCGGGCTGGTTCACAAGCCAGCAGCGCCTACTTCACCCTGCTCGAACCTCCTCCTTGCGCGCTCGTCCCGCGCCTGAGCAACGCCATCGCGCCGCATCAGCCACACGTAGGTGCCACCGCCGACGGCGACGCCGATGAACCAGGAGAAAGCAGACAAGCCCTGTAACGCGGGGATGAACACGAACAGCATTCCCACCACTGCACCGGCAATCAGCGCTTTGATCGCGATCGGGTTATAACCATTCTTGTACCAGTAGTGGCCGGTCGGCTTATCGCTGTAAAGGTCATCGGGAAGCAGGTGCGCGTGTTTGACGATCCAGTAGTCGGCAACCAGGATCCCATAAAGTGGGCCGATGGCCGCTCCGAGCGTGCCGAGCGTGTAATGAATGACCGCTGGCGAATTGAACAAGTGCCAGGGCATCACGAACATCGCTGCGAACGCCGTGATCAGCCCCCCCAACTTGAAGGTGATGTGCTTGGGCGCCACGCTCGAGAAGGCATAAGCGGGCCCGACGAAGTTGGCCACGATGTTGATGCCTATGGTCGCAATCAGGAAGGTGGCCGCCCCAATGATCGCCGCCGTCGTGTTGTCGATGCGGGCGACGACGTCAATCGGGTCGTGGATGTATTCACCGAACACCGCCATCGTGCCTGAGGTGGTGATGACGGTCACGATCGCGAACGCCAGATAATTGACCGGGTGGCCCCAGAAGTTCCCCTTCTTCACATCGGACATGCTACGCGCGAAGCGCGAGAAATCGCTGAAGTTCACCATCGGACCCGAGAAGTAGGACACGACGAGCGCGATCGCCACGAGCATCTGCCACGCCGCTGCCCAGCCGGTGTATTTCACGTCGCCAAGGGTGAGATTGATGTTTTCCCAGCCTGCCTTGTGGACGATCCAGCCGGCGAGAATGAACATCACGACATAGACCCCCGGGCCGGCCCAATCGATGAAATGGGTGATGGTTTTCATCCCTCCCTGGAAGACGAGGAACTGGAAGAACCACATCGTCATAAAGGCGAACCAGCCGAGATAGGACAAGCCCAGGAAATGCATGTGTTCGTAAGTGATGAATTGCGGGAAAAATTTCAGCACGACGACGATCAGCGCTTTCGACGCGACGTAGGTCTGGATGCCGTACCAGGCCACCGCGATGACACCGCGGATGATCGCCGGGATGTTGGCGCCGAGCACACCGAAAGAGAGCCGGCACACGACCGGGAACGGCGCCCCCAGATCGACCCCCGCTCTTGCGATCAAGTTCGTGAAGAACATTACCATCACGATTCCGATCAGCAGGCAGAGCAGAACCTGCCACGCCGCCAGACCCAGCGCGAACAGGCTGGCCGCAAAGAGATATCCCCCCACGCTGTGGACGTCGGACATCCACATGCAGAATATCTGATACCAACCCCACGGGCGCTCCTTGAGCGGGGCCAGATCCTTGTTCCATAGACGCTCGCTGTAACCAGCGGGTAGTTCGTGCTCGGTCATCTTTCTCTCCTCTCTTGTGGCTGGCGACTACTCGACCGAGCCGAAGAACAGCGTGTGGAATTGACCACCTCTGAACTCGTTCACGACCATCGGGACACCGATCTGGCGCTGCTGGTTGAAGAACCTCTGGCCGACGTATCTGAGGGTGGTCTTTTCCTTCACGAAAGGATTGTCGATGGCGAAATCGGGAATGACATTCAGGAACTCGGTAACATTATCGATGGCCTTCGGTCCCGCCTTCTGCAGGGTGCGGAGGATCATTTCGAGCGCGTAGACCTTGGTGCCGGCCTCGTCGTGCCATTCCCCCGCGCGTTTCGTGTAGCGCTTGACGAACTCCTCCATGTAGGGGCTGCGGGTTTCAGGTGGGCTGGCGCCGCCCACCGAGATGAATCCTTCGGCAGCCGCTCCTGCCTCGGCCAGGAGCTTCGCGTCCTGTGCGGTTTCCGCAGCGACCAGCCCCTTGTAGCCCGCCTCGCGCAGCGCGATGAGCATCAAGGGCGCGTCGCCGGGCGCGACGCCCGAAAGCACGATCAGATCCGGCGTTCCTCCAACCGGCGTGGCGGGACCGCCGAGCTGGCCCGCGGCTCCAGCGAGCATGGGGTTATCGCGAGCAGCCAGCAAGCGGCGTATGACCGGCCCGAAGTTTGTCGTACCCGCGGCGTACTCCGTACTGGACGAAACGACGACGAGCCCGGCGGCACGCGCAGCGTGTTCGCCCTCTTCGCGCTGGGTCAGGGAATCGGCCTCGTTGCGCGCCACGAAACTCACGCTCCTGATGCCCTTCGTCTCGATCAAGTGACGGTAGATGACCGGCGCCGCTTGAAAGGACGCCACCATGCCGAGGATCGAGTTGCGCTGCGGCGGCGTGTAAAGAAACCTGCCGAACCCGTACGCGATGTTTACCGCTTTGCCGGCCCGCAGGAGCGGCACGATCACACCGGCCGTGGTATCCACGTTCGGCCCGATGATGTAACGGATGCCCTCTTCGTCGATCAGGCGTCTGGCGCCGTCGATCGCCAGCCGCGGATCGAGCCGATCGTCGAAGCTCACGACCTCGATCCGGTACTTCTGGCCGCCGAGATCGACGCCGCCTTTCTCGTTGTACATCTCGGCGGTCGTCTCGGCGCTGTACTTGTTGACTAGTCCCCATGACGCCGCCGGTCCGTGCATCACCCCCAGCACACCGATCTTGAGGACTTTCTCCTGGGCCGCGGCGGGCGTAATCGCCACCGCGCAAAGAAGCGTCGCCGCAAGGGCGACGCTGATGAATCGGGCTAAGGTCTTGTACATGGCGTAGCGATCTCCTCCGACGTTGAATCACAGGCCTTCTGTTGAATCACAGCCCTATGCCTCTTGTCTCGCGCCCCGTTCGCATACACACATCTGGTGGAGTGACATACAAGAAGCAACGATGAGTGTATACTACATTGAAAGAAATGTCAACGCTGTATACCGCATACTTCCAGACTTTGTTGTATGCGATATGCTTTGTGCGCTCCGGCACTAGATCGGGAACCGCGACGAAAACCGGCGATCGCGCGCACCAGCGATCAGTCGAGTCGACTTACACCGGCAAACGAGGCTGTTGGGGTGTTTCGCGCGCACGGATGGCAGTAAGGGGATCCAACAGACGGCGGCCAAGTCGGACTGATCAGGCCGATTATTCCGTAGGGTTTTCCGGAGATCAGGCGAAGATCTTCTCGATGTCGATCTCGTCCACTTTCTCTTCCTTCAGTTGCAAGCTCCCCACTACGTGATTGATATGCTCGACCATCTCGCGCTCCGCCTTCGGGGCGTCTCCACGCTGGATGGCATCGACTATCAACTCGTGCTCGTGGTCCAGGCACGCGGGCGTTCGCGGCGAGTCATACAGAAATACGATCAACCGGGTGAGCGAGACCAGTGCTCGCATCGTCTCCAGAAGAAACGGATTTCCGGCGAGTTCCGCGATGAGCACGTGGAAGTCGCCAGAGAGCCTGATCAGTCGCTTCCAATCGCCGGTAAGGCGGGCAGCGTGCTCCTCTGCCGCATGTTGGCGCAGCCGGGAGACATCCTTCGGGCTCGCGCGCTCTGCAAGGATCTTGACCAACGCGATCTCGATGGCCTTCCGCGCCTCGAACACGGCATGGGTTTCCTCCACGGTCGGACTGGCAACGAAAGCGCCGCGGTTGGGGATGAGGCCAACGATCTTCTCGGAGGAGAGCCGGCACAGCACCTCTCGAATCCGGGTACGACTGACCCCGAAGGCCCTGCCGAGCTTTTCCTCCGAGAGCTTGGTCCCGGGCGGCAAGCGTCGCTCGCTCACCGCCTCATAGATGCGCTCATAGATCTCCTGATTGGAAAGCGGCCGCGCGGAACCGGCCTCGTTAACAGGTTTTTTTTCCCGTGTAGACGATCCTTTCGGCATTATGTGGTCAAAAGGCTGAGTTCTGTCGGCTATGTCATTGTATGCAATCTTTGTCGCTGCACGCAAGCGGATGCCGCCGCAGCGGGAGCACGACAGTCCTTGGGGCGAAAGCCCTGGAATGGGTCAGGGCAGAGGCTCGGAGGTGCGCGCTGCGAGGCAACCCCCGACGTCTCGCTTCCAGACTCGATGCGGGGTTGGGAACTATTAATTCGAGTTGACCCTTATTACTCCTGCGCGGCCAGTTCTTCAGCGCGCTGGCGCGCGATGGCAATGGCGCAAAGCAATCCCAGCGAAGCGGCAATCAGGATCATTCCCAGGGTTTCAGAGCTGCTCGGCCGCTCGCCGAGTTCCAGCCACGCGGCCAGCACACCGACCGCAGGCACCGCTAGCGACGACAGGCCAGCCACCCCTGCTGGCAGAGTGTTCAGCACGTAGAGCCACAACACCCAGGCCAGTCCGGTGCCGAGCAGTGCATTGAACGCGAGCGCTCCGACGAAGTAGGTGCTGACCTCCAGGGGGCGCGCGGCGGGAACCAAGAGGGCGACCGCGACCAGCAACAGCGATCCGAAGAGCATCTGCCATGCGGTCAGGGAGAGCAGATCGAGTTTGACACGCGCGCGCAGCCGTTTCGCGAGGACAGCGCTCGCTGCCCAGGCAAAGCCGCCCGCGAGCGCGAGCGCACTGCTCACCGGGCTGCCGTGCACCTGCCATGGCTCGAGGATAAAGGCGAGCCCGGCCGCCGCACCCGCGACCGCGAGCCACTGCAGCCCCTGGATCCGTTCCCCCAGGGCGACCCACGCCAGCGGAAGCAGCCAGAACGGCATCGAATAGATCAGCACGGCAGTTTTGCCGGCGGCGCCGCTCACGAGCGCCCATTGCAAGAGTGCGGTGAATACCGCGGTCTGGAGCACGCCCAACACCAGGGTCGGCAGCGGCGCCACCGGCCGCAGCGGCTTCCGCAGCCAGGCGAGCACCAGGAACAGGGTCGCCGCGCCCAGGACGGTGCGCATCGCCGAAAACTGGAACGGATCGACGTACTGCATCACCGTCTTCATCACGACGAAGTTGTAGCCCCAGATGAGCGAAAGGACGGCAAGCGCGAGCGCGGCGTTGCGAATGCCATGTCCGCCGCTCACTGGCTTGGCTCCGAGGGGGGCCGCCGCTGGTTACGCCTTGAAGGGATGACGCTCCGCCCAGTGCTTGGCGATATCGATGCGTCGGCAGACCCAGACGCGGTCATGACGCTCGATGTAGTCCAGAAAGCGCTGCAGCGAAGCGAAGCGCCCGGGCCGCCCCAGCAGCCGGCAGTGCATGCCGATGGACAGCATCTTGGGGCGCTCGCCGCCCTCTGCGTACAGCACATCGAAGCTGTCCTTCAGGTACTGG
>JBEVOI010000188.1:0-4646 GCA_040507665.1 Burkholderiales bacterium | reverse complement strand
GCCTCTCCGCTAGTTGAGCGTTGCGGGATGAGGGCCACGCGCCGCGCGCAGTCCATCCAGCCCGGGCACGCACAGGCGTGAGAGGCGACCATCGGGTAGTCGCGCCGAGACGACATCCACCTCGACGCCGTAGAGTCGCCGCAGATTTTCGCGGGTGATGACTTCGTCGGGGCGACCCATGCTCAGGATGGCGCCGTCGTGCAGCATTACCACGCGGTCGGCGCAGAGGAACGCCTGATCGGGATCGTGGGTGGAGAAGAGGATGCCGATGCCTTGATCGGCGAGCGCCCGCATCCGATCGAGCACACGCAACTGGTTGCCGAAGTCGAGGCTCGCCGTGGGCTCGTCGAGCACGAGGAGCTTCGCCTCCTGCGCGAGCGCGCGTGCGATCAGCGTGAGCTGTCGCTCGCCGCCGCTCACTTCGGTGTAGACATGCTCGGCGAGATGCGCGATGCCGAGCGAGGCAAGCGCGGCGCCGGCCGCGTCGCGATCGCGACGCGAGGGTGCGGTGAACGGGCCAGCGTGGGCAGTGCGGCCCATCAGCACGATCTCGCTTACTGTGAAAGCGAAGTGTGCCGCGTGGGCTTGCGGCACATAGCCGACGACACGTGCGATGTTGCGCCGCGACCAGTCCTGCAGTGGGCGGCCGCCGAGCGCGATGCGCCCGGACTGCGCGGGGAGCAACCCGAGCAAAGTCCGAAAGAGGGTGGTCTTGCCCCCACCGTTCGGGCCCAGCACGCACATCACTTCGCCTGCCGCCAGCGCGATGTCGATATGGCTTCCGATGGGGTGGCCCGAGTAGCCGTAGGCCAGGGATTCCGCGCGCAATTCCATCACCAGGCCCGCTTCGACTTCGCCAGCAGCCACAGGAACATCGGTGTGCCGAGCACAGCCGTGAGGACCCCTGGGGGAACCTCGATCGTCGCTATCGTGCGCGCAAGGGTGTCCACGCCCAGCATGAAGCCCGCACCGAGAATCATGGTCATAGGCAGCATGCGCGCGAATCCGGGTCCCACCAGCATGCGCGCCGCGTGCGGGACGAGCAGGCCGATCCAGCCGATGATGCCCGAGATGGCGACGCTCGCCGCGGTCATGAGCGTCGCGGCGCAGACCACGGCAAGACGGAGCTTGGCGGTGTCCACGCCGAGCGCCCGCGCTTCGTCGTCGGGCAAAGTCAGCAGATTCATGCGCCACCGCAGCAGCGCCAGCGGAACGAGCCCGACGAGCACCGTTGGCACCACCACCTTGAGATCGGAAGGGTTTGTCGATGCGAGGCTGCCGAGCAGCCAGAACGTAATCGCTGGAAGCTGGTTGTAGGGATCGGCCAGATACTTGAGGAGCGCGACGCACGAGCCGAGCAGCGTGCCGATCACCACGCCCGCGAGGATCAGCGTGAGGAGCGGATCACGCCCGCGCAGGGAGGCTCCGATGCCGTAGACCATCGCGACCGCCATGAGTCCGCCCGCGAAGGCGAGCACCTGGATGCCGATGAGGTCCCACGACAGGAAGATCGCGAGCGCCGCACCGAGCGCCGCGCCGGACGACACACCGAGGATGTCGGGCGATACCAGCGGGTTGCGGAACATGCCCTGGTAGGCTGCGCCAGCGGCTGCGAGCGCCGCTCCCACGACCAGCGCGGCGAGCACGCGCGGACCGCGCACCTGGTAGATCACGGTTTCCACGTTCGCAGGAAGCTCGCGGCCGGAGCCGAGCAGCTTGCCCACCGTTGCCGCCATCAGGTCTCCCACGCTCACCGGGAAACGGCCCACCGCAAAGGCAATGACGATCAGCGCGCCGAGCCCGAGCAGCGGGAGCGTGTAGCGCCCGAGGGGACCGAACCGGAAGGTGTCGAAGGTGTGGGTGGTCATCGCGGTGGAACGCCCGGCATGCTGAGCAGGGAGTTCAGTTGGGCAGCGGTTGGCTCCCGATGGTAGAAGAACTGGTAGAACTCTGACACCCGCTTGCGCAGATCGTCCTTGAAAACGTCAGGGTAAAGGATGTTCGCGAGCCAGAACAGTCCGACGACGCGGTTCGGCCCCGGCGGGAAATCGAACCAGCCGAACGGTAGCTGCGGCGAGAGGTAAGCCCGGCCACTCTTGACGGCGGAAACGCCCGACCAGCGCGCGTCCTTCCAGACGCCGGCGAAGAAGCCCGGATCGGTTGTGACGATCACCTCGGGGTTCCAGGCCAACACCTGCTCCATCGAGACGTTCGCGAGCCCGCTGGTGGTGCTCTGGTTGCCGGCGACGTTGATCGCACCCAGCACATCGAGCACCTCGACGTTGATCGAGCCCGATAGCGCGGTCTGCAGTCCGCTCGGACTGCGCGCGTAGTAGACGCGGGGTCGCCGCTCTCTGGGAATTTCCGCGATCTTGGCCCGCAGATCCGCGACATTGCGCTCGACGTAGTCCGCGAGCTGCTTGCCGCGGGCCTCGTTGCCCATCGCTGCGCCGAGGCCCCGGAGGGAAGCCGCCGTGCCGGTAAATGTGCCATCGTAGAGCAGATAGGGAATGCCGGTCTGTTCTTGCACCCGGTCCGCGAGGGAAACGAACGTCGGCCCCGTGGAGCCGGCGTCGACGATCAGATCGGGCTTCGCGGCGAGCACGACCTCGACGTTCGCCGTGTTGCCGCGCCCGGTGAGGCGTCCGAGCGCGGGGAGGTTGGTGTATTGCGTCGGCAGGAAGGCTGCTTCGTCTGCTGTCATCGCCCGCGTCCAACCGAGCAGCTTGTCCGGCGCAAGTGCGAACACCATGATGCTCGCGGGTGGCCCGGCGGCATAAACGCGCTCGACCCTGGCGGGTACCGCGACCGTACGTCCCGCCGAATCGGTGACCGTGCGGTGCGCTGCGGCGCCCGCGAGAAGCATCGCCAGAATGGCGAGCAGCCCCGCCACCGCCGGTCGCGTTTCACCAACACGACGGCGATGCATGGCGTCGCGGCCGCGAGAAAACTCAGTGGTCCACGCCAACCATCACATTCGTGGCCTTGATGACTGCGTAGGCCTCCATGCCTTTCTTGAGCCCCAGCGATTGGGCCGCGGTGGTGGTGATGGATGACACGATCTCCGTCTTGGGCCCGATCTTGATCGTTACCTCCGTGCTGACAGGGCCTTCCACGATCTTGGTAATCTTCCCCAAAAGAACATTGCGGGCACTGATCTTCATGCTTCTCTCCTGGTGTGGTTGAACACGAACAACGGGACTCGCTACGGGACCGGACGCGGGCAGGGTGAACCTCATTCCTGCTTCTTGGAAGCTCTTGCGATGGCGTCTCCGAGCGTGACCGCATCGCCTGCGAATTCGGGCAGCGCGACAGCGCGGTCGTACCATGGCAGGGCCTCGCGCACCGTCAGCACTTCTCCGGCGTGCGACGCGTCATAACCGGGCAGGCTCGCGACCAGGGATCGGAAATCGGCACCTTTGAGCGCATCGAGGAGTTGCTGCAACGTCGGCTGCTCCAGAGATGCGCCGCGGCAGGCGAAAAAATACCGTTCGTTCATCAGCGGGATGAAGTCGAGACCGTACTTCGCCGCTGCAGCCCTGATGCCGTAGCCGGCATCAGCGTGTCCGCCGCCGATGGTCGCTGCAACCGCGAGGTGCGTGAACTCTTCGTTCTGATAACCGTCGATCACCGCTTTGTCGAGTCCCGCTTCCCAGAGCAGTTGATCGAACTGGAAGCGGGTGCCCGAGCCACGCTGGCGGTTCACGAAGCGCACGCCCGGCTGCGCGAGGTCGTCCAGGCAGCGGATGCGCTTCGGGTTCCCGCCTGCCACGATGAGCCCCTGCTGGCGCGTCACGAAGTCGATCAGACGGTGGGAACGTGGCTTGAGCCATTGGCGAAATGCCAGGTGCGGGAGCGTGCCCCGTCCGTGATACTCGGCGACATGGAATCCTGCGAGGTCGCACCGTCCCTTCTCGAGTGCTTCCAGGCTGTCGAGGCTGCCGCGGAAGTCCAGGTCGAGCTGAATCCCGGGTCGCTGGCTAAGCAGATCCCTGAGGCCCGCAAGCGCGAGGTCATGGCTCGCACACACGCTCACGGCCGGGTACGCCGCGAAGATCACCCCCGACAACTCGCGTTGCATCTCCGCACTGAACGATTCGAGCTGCGGCGTGAGTCTCCCCCGCAAGCGCCGCTCGGCCCAGAGCAGCTTTTCGCCAAGCGGGGCGAGGCGAGCACCACGACCGCGTTCCTTTAGCACCAGCGGTTGGCCGAGCAACTGCTGCCACTTCCCGACGAGACCCCACGCGTAGCGATAGGAGAAGCCGACCAGTTTGGCCGACTTCCCGATCGACCCGGTGTCCCGTATCGCCTGCAGGAGCGGGAAGAGGGGGCCATCGAGCTCCTCGGGTATCTCTCGATCGAGGAACCAGGAGCAATTCACTTTGACACGAAACATTATGCTTTCCCGTTCATATTGCACTCGTGCTCTGACCCGCCTATGTTCGACGATGGTATTGAAAGGCAGGCAGATGAACAAGTCGCGAGCACCTGTGCGCACCGGTCGCGATTAGGATACGCGCTCCATTCACGCGAGAAACAACTTCCCGGGCACGCGGCGTATGCCGTGATAGCCATTGGAGGCTTATTTCCAACTCGAAGTAGGAGGATGTGATGATTTACCTCAACCCCCCACACCCAGGCAGCAA
>JBEVOI010000132.1:0-3788 GCA_040507665.1 Burkholderiales bacterium | reverse complement strand
CTGACTCTGCAGGCGGCGCCTGCATACGTCAAGGCTGGCTCAGAGAAGGTTGGCGATAAAGACAAAGACAAGGACAAGGACAAGGACAAAGACTAAGGGCAAATAGATTTTGGTACTTGGAGCGTGAGACCTTAAGTGTAATAGCTACGACTTAATCTGACATTATCCTGAACGTGGAAGAGCAGAAGGAGAAGTCAGATGACGCAGGATCAGAAGATTATCAGGAACAAGCTCGGGTTGTTGAGGCTGGCGCAGACGCTGGGCAGCGTGTCTGAGGCGTGCAAGGTGATGGGGTTTAGCCGGGACAGTTTTTACCGGTTCAAGGAGCTGCACGACAACGGCGGGGAAGCGGCGCTCGCGGAGATCTCGCGCAAGAAGCCGAATTTGAAGAACCGCGTTGACCCGAAGGTTGAGCAGGCGGTGGTGGAGTTTGCCATCGAGCAGCCGGCCTACGGCCAGGTGCGGGTGTCCAATGAACTGAGGAAGCGTGCGCTGTCGGTGTCGCCGGCTGGGGTGCGGACGATCTGGCTGCGTCACGATCTGCAGACATTTCAACGGCGGCTGAAGGCGCTGTCGGCGAAGGTGGCGCAGGACGGGATCATCCTGACCGAGGATCAGGTGCATGCGCTGGAGCGTGCCAAACAGGAGAAGGAGGCGCACGGTGAGATCGAGACCGAGCACCCGGGCTACCTGGGGGCGCAGGACACCTACTATGTGGGCACTCTCAAGGGGGTGGGTCGGATCTACCAGCAGACGTTCATCGACACCTACAGCAAGCTCGCCATGGTGAAGCTCTATGACCGCAAGCACGCCATCACGGCCGCCGATATGCTCAACGACCGAGTGTTGCCCTTTTTCGAGGAGCACGAGGTACCGTTGCTGCGCATTCTGACCGACCGCGGGAGTGAGTACTGCGGCAACCGGGAGACACACGAGTACGCGTTGTACCTCGATCTGGAGAACATTGAGCACACGCGCACCAAGACCCGCAGTCCCCAGACCAACGGGATTTGCGAGCGCTTCCATCAGACCATCCAGAACGAGTTCTACGCCAGCGCCTTCCGACGCAAGCTGTACCACTCGCTCGATGAGCTGCAGGACGATGTGGATGCCTGGATACAGACCTACAATGCCGAGCGAACACACTCTGGCAAGTATTGCTACGGAAAGACGCCCTTGCAGACTTTCATCGACAGCGCGAAGCTCGCGTACGATAAGCAACTGGATCGGATCCAGCCGACATCCGAACCGATCGAAGCAATGGTGTAGTCGGCGTGTCCGTCAGATCGAGTCGTGGTTAGGACAATTGAATAGCGCACTCCTTGCCCTTTTTGCTTCCCAGATTGTTTATGTCTCAACGATACCGCCTTCTGACTGCAGCATTTTAGGCGTCAACATGCTTCCCCCGAAATTCCGGACGTGGCCCCTGAAGGAGTACATGGACTCGTCGACGATTTTTTTGCGGAAGGTGACCAATACTCACTCGTAGAGCTTCTGCCGCGTCCGGTCCCAAGCAATTGAGGCGGCGCCACGAGAAACATGAACGGGCTGATCCGCCAGTTCTTCCCAAAGAGATGCGCTTCGAATCCCATTCAACCACCGTCCCAGATTACGTCTCGGCTTCAAAACACTCATGAGGTTTTTACGAAGCAGTTGCATAACCGTCATAACACTGTTGCACTTCAGACCCACACCACAGGAATCAACCGTTCACGTGAGACCGAGTGTCCGCGTCATAGACGTCGGGCCGCCAACTCACGAACTTGATCGGCCCGAAGAGCGTGGCGAACGCGGCGTCCGCTGCGTCGCGCGTCGTCGCGATCCGGATCAAGTCCTCCTCCGGCGACAACCGAGTTGAATCGAACAGAATCCACCGACCCCCGAGATAGGCTTCGAACATCGCGTGAAAATCGGGAGGTGGGTCTTCGTACTGCGCGTAGCCGGTGACGAGCCGCGCCGGGATGTTGAGCGCACGGCACAGCGCGATGCACAGATGCGCGAAGTCACGGCATACTCCCGCGCGGTTCACGAGAACATCGCGCACGGATGTGCTGGGCGTGCTGGTGCCGATCGCATACTGGACGTTCTCGCGCACCCATTGGCAGATGCTCTCTACCCGTCCGTATCCCTTCGACAGGTCACCAAAATGCACCATCGCCAGACGCTGCAGGGAGTCCGACTCGCAATACCGACTCGGCCACAGATAGCGTGTGACTTCGAGCGGTAACAGCCGAACCGGCACTTCTTCCTCATGGCCCGTTGGCCGGTGGTACCGCGTTTCGACCAGCGCGCGATAACGTATCGTGAGCTGCCCTGGCTTGGCGACGAGACGCGCCAGCCGCATACCCGTTCCCGCATCGACATGATGCTCGAAGTCATATTTCGGCTCGCTGGTGAGCCGCTCCTCGAGAATGCGTTGATCCGGATGATGCGCCGCTTCGATGTTGAAGATGAAATCCGCCGGCTCTCCGTTCACGGCATAAACGAGCTCGCAATCCACATCGAATACTTTCATGATAGTTCCGCTCAGTGGCTACGGTTAAGGGTTTCGCGACGACCTTCGCAATCCACGGCGCGAAAGAAAACGGCCCCCATGCCGTCTTGAGCGATCTGTTGTGGAGCGAGGAGCCAGAGCAAACTCTCCAGGCGATCCAGCTTTGACATTCCCGCTCTCACCGTCAAATCGGATAGCCGGGAGCCGCGCGACAAAAGCAGCAACCGCTGTGCCCTGCCGATGAGGTCACTCCCATTTCCCGCAGCGTCTCCAGCAGACATGGGACATTCACGCTGGCGGGCATCTCGCAGATGCTTGTGAGATGAGCGTCAGGAGACAGGTAGCGGTTACACAAACCCGGTAATGCTTGCCACTCCATCTGACTATCCGTTGATGATTTCGCCGCCGTTCGGACGCAGCACTTGGCTGGTCATGGAGGCAGCCGGCACCGGCGAGAAGTACGTAGCACGGCGCGACTTCGTCCGGCGCCGCACCGCCGCCTTCGCGTCGGTCAGATCCACCGGCAGGGATAGGCTTGACGCCCGGTTGCCTCGATCACTTCCCGCGTCGCGCTCTCATTCTTCGAGGCCCGGCGGCCGCGACCATCCTCGAGTCAGGATCGCGTGCCGCTTGGCAAGCCAGCTATACTTGCTGCAGCAAACTTTGCTCTCATGAGGGATACATCGGGTTCGTTGAGGAACTTCCGGGCGCCAATACTCAGGGCCGCACGCCCGAAGCGGCGAAGCCGCTACCCCACGGGCTGGCGTATGCGGCCGATTTCATCACCGTGGCAGAGGAGACCGCCCGCCCTGGTCACACACGCAGCACCGTCGTGTACGGAGACACTGAATGAACCTCGAAAAGGTCGTGTTCGGATTTTTTATCGTCTTGGCGGCGACGTTGAATTTCGGGTTCTTCATCGGCGACATCGACAATCCCGTACACCATGAAGTCTGGGGACTGTTTGCGGCAATCGCTGTCAATCTGATCGCCACCGTTCTCAAGTTCGGCGACCGAACGCAGATCGGCGCGCTCCATCTAGCGACGAGCCTCGTCGCGGATTTCCAACTTATCGCCGCCGCAATCGCATGGGCCTACGCGGCCCACATGTCAGGCGAAGGCATGACCGCCGCGGCTATAGCGCGAGTCGTTTCGCTCGCAGGCGGAGCTTTGTTGGCCAACTTCGTCTCGATCGTCCTCCTGATCGGCGAAACGCTGATGCTGCGGCGCTAGTGTCCTGAGTCGCTAATTCGCTGCAGAAAAGATGTCGAGAATCGACGCCATACGGCGTTGC
>JBEVOI010000127.1:0-3062 GCA_040507665.1 Burkholderiales bacterium | reverse complement strand
TCCTGTTGGGGGAACCTCGTGGTGAGAAGCGCGAGCACGCACAGGTGCGATGCCACACGCACAGGTCGCGAAGTCGCCACCGAAAGGAACGCCCCTGAACCGGACGGGGCGTTCTTCGCAGCGCACGACTTGCGGCGTTCGGGTGAGCCCGACGTGGCTGAGTCGGTCAGTTTAGGTCTTTGTCCTTCCAGAACTTGGTGCCGGCCACCGCGCCGCCAGCCTGCAAGCCAGTCTTCGTCAGGGTGTAGACCTTGCCGCCGGTGAATGTGCCGGCTCCCGCACCCGCCTCAACTGTCTTGTCACCAGCCCCGGCACCGGCAGAGGCCGACGCGCCCGCTTCCCAACCCGAGTCGATGAACCGCTGCATCGCTGCGGCGTCATGGAAGACGAAAAGATAGTTCGTCTCGGAGGCGCCGATCTGCAAGCCGGCGCTGGCCTGTGCCATGTCCATGAACGTTTCCTTCTTCGTCTTGTTGTCGTGGACCACGCCCGAGCCTCCGGCGCCCCCTATCAGGAACGACAAGCCGTAGGCGCCGAAGACGCCGTAACCGGCCGCCTTGGCCACTTCGGCCTTGAGCTTCGGATCGGCCTTGTAGAAGGCGTCCAGCGAACTGTTCACCTTGCCGCGAATCTCGGCCTGCTTCTTGGCTTTGTCGCTGGTGTCGGCAAACGCGGATGTGGCAGTGAACGAAAAGGCCAAGAGCCCGAGAGTGAAGAGTCTTTGGAGTCGCATAATATTTCTCCTCTATCGCCGGCGAATGGGATTGAGCTCCCGTCGCCGGCTACGAGAGCTAAAGGGAACGCCTCGCAAATCCCGTTTCCGAGACGATCGACCTCGACGTCCGGGACGGGCAGGTCCTTGAGGCTGGGAACTACTGGATCGTCAGCTTCTGCGCACCTGTCGCGCCGTTCTTCGGCAGCGTGAGCTCCAGCACACCGTCCGCATACTCCGCAGAGGCCTGGGTCTCGTCGACCTCGTAGCCGAGCATGAAGTAGCGGGCGACGCGTCCGAATGTCTTCCTTCTTCTCGCCCGGGATCGCGGCATGGACAGTGTAGCCTTTATCGTCCTCTTTACGTCGATCTTGATCCGCGTCGGCAGCTCCGGGGTCTTTTCCGGGTGCAGGAAAACCTCCCCGGGACAGGTCGTCGAACAGACTCGAAATAGCGGTGAACGGGTCGTGGCGGATGATGTTTGCCATGGGTCGTCCTCCAAAGGTATTCGGCCCGGCGCTCGGTGACCGCTTGAGCTTCCCCGGCCCGGTTGGCTGTGAACGCGGCTGGGGGCCGCCATTGAAAGAGCGAAGGCTAATGCATAGGGCTCGAGCAAACTTTGACGTTGTCAAATGTGTGCGTTCGATGCGCACGACGAGGGTCGGAGAGCACCACCGCACTTCGCGTCCAGTTCACGGTGCAGGTACCGCACCGCGCGTCCCTGGCCGTGAAAACCGGGATCCTAATCCCCTCGGCCTAGTGCCTCTGCCCGATGGAAATGCGAACAAGCGCCCCGTACAGTGACATCACGCTCGGCGTGCATCCAGTGCGCCGCGAAGCACGTAATTCGAGCGTGGATCCGGGGCAGTGCCTCGGAGTCGACCGAAAGAGACCAGAGCGTGGACTCTCTACTGCAACGTCTGACGGATCTTGCGACCGCGTCGCTGCTGCTTCCCGCACGGGAGCAAGCGGTCTCGCACGCGCCCGACGGCAGTGCCTTCCGCATGCCTTCAACCGCGAGATCGATCGCACGCTGGGCACTGTGGCTCGGGCTCTTGGTCCTGCCTGGATCGTTCCTCCTGCTGCCAGTCCTCTTCTGGGGTAAGGTCAGGCAACCGCGGGAGAGCATCCGGAGGGCGCTGAGCACGACAGCCCGGCCAAATACATAGCCCTGCCCCATAAGGCGGCTCCCTAGAGTCGTTAGTTCGCGGAAATCACTCTTGTCCTCGCGATACGTCTCGAAAAGTGGCGAAATCGGTGCCAGACAGGGCGCCCAGCGCAGCAAGGTTGGACACCTTGCGAGCATGGCAACGCCGTATGGGGTCGATTCTCGACATCTTTCCTGCAGCGAATTAGCGACTCAGGACATTATTAGGACCGTATCCATCGTCTCGGAACTGCGGGATCCGGATGTATTCGCCGCGAGCCGCGTGGAAATGGACACGGTGGTCTGGGCAAACGGTTTCGACCTCGCACCGGAGTTTCTTTACGCAGGCGTACGGGCGCGTGCACCTGCATGAGCTCGGCGGTCATCGTCTGCGGCGATATGGGCTCAACGATCGACGAAGCGCATGAAGTTACCCCGCGATCTCTCTGGCACTGAGTTAGCGAGAGGGTTGGGGCAATCGGGCACCGGGTCACCCGCCAGAGCGAAACTACCAGAGGCGCCGCGCAGCGAAAAGTTGTAATGTTTCGGTAGCACTATCTTCGGTACGCCGCTATCACCGAGCCACGGACATTCAGCAAAGGAGCCGCCGATGAAAGCAGAGCACCTGGAGTTCCCTGCGCTGCCCGCAAAGGAAGACCTGCTGGAACACGCCTGGATCGACCGCGACCTGAGCTGGCTCGAGTTCAACCGCCGCGTTCTGCACGAGGCGCTGGACGAGCGCACGCCGCTGCTCGAGCGCGTGAAGTTCCTCGCCATCTTCAGCTCCAATCTGGACGAGTTCTACATGAAGCGCGTAGGCCTGCTTCGGGGCAATGCGCAGGTGGAGGACGAAGCCGATCCGGTGGCGCGAGCGGGTGACGTGCGCCAACGGCTTAAGCGGATCCGCGAGCGGGTGATCGCCATGCAGCGGCAGCAAGCCGAGTGTTTTTCGGAGGTGCTGGTGCCGGCCCTGGCGGGCCACGGAATCATTCTCGCGCTTTGGGAACAACTGAGCACGACGCAGCGGGAGGAGGCCGGTGCCTATTTTGATGCCAATGTTTCGCCAGCGTTGACGCCTCTCGGTGTCGATCCTGCGCAGCCTTTTCCTTTCATGTCGAACCTGTCGACTAACCTCGGCTTCCTAGTGCGCCGGCCTGAAACGGACGAGGTTATGCCCGTCAGAGTGAAGACCCCCACGATCCT
>JBEVOI010000278.1:0-2999 GCA_040507665.1 Burkholderiales bacterium | reverse complement strand
CCGGCAGCATGTAGTCGAGCATCGTGGAGGCGAGCGGTTGCCCCTGCGCGTCGAACGGCATGGCCTCGTACAGACAGGTGCCGATGCCCTGCGCGGTGCCGCCGCACACCTGGCCGTCCACGATCATCGGATTGACCAAAATGCCGCCGTCCTCGACCACCACGTAGTCCAGGATCTCGATCAGTCCGGTCTGCGGATCGACCGCGACGACGGCGGCATGGGTGGCATAGCTGAATGAGCCGCTGTCGCGGTCGGCGCGGTATCCGGCGGTGACCTCGAGACCTCCGGTATCGACATCGGATGGCAGATTCTGCGGCTGCAGGTACCAGGCGCGGGCGACCTCACGCAGCGTAACGCTGCCCTTTCCGGCAACCACCCGACCCTCGACCACCTTGGCGTCCGCTGCGTCGGCCTGCAACAGCCATGCTCCGATTCGCGCCGCACGCGCCGCCACCATGCGCGAGGCCCGCGCCACCGCGCCGCCCCCCATCACCATCGATCGGGATCCCCAGGTAGCCGTCGAGTAAGGCGTGTACAGCGTGTCTCCCTGCAGGACCTTGATGCGATCGAACTCCACCCCGAGAACCTCGTGCGCGACCTGGGCAAAGGTGGTTTCGTGTCCCTGGCCGTGGGAATGGGTCCCGACACGAATCTCGATGTCGCCATCCGCCGTGAGCCGGACGTTGGCCTGCTCGTAGCCGGGAACGATGGGACGACCCCAGGACGCAAGCACCGACGTTCCGTGCGCGCCTTGCTCGACGAAGAAGGAGAGGCCTACGCCGATCAGCCGCCCGTCGGGCTCGGATTGCTTCTGGCGGGCGCGCACCTCGGACAGGCGAATCGCCTCGACGGCGCGGCGCAGACATTCCGGATGATCACCGCTGTCGAAATGCTTGCCCAGCACATTGTCGAACGGCATCTGGTCCGGCCGGACCATGTTGCGCAGCCGACACTCGTACGGTTCGAGCCCCGCTTCACGGGCAATCGCATCCATGATCACTTCGATCGCCAAGCAAATGCCCGAGCGCGCCACCCCGCGGTACGGGATGATGGGGCATTTGTTCGTGGCCACGGCGGCGGAACGGCACCGGTAGGTCGAGAAAACGTAAGGACCCGGCAGCAGGTTGGCAATTTGCGCTGCCTCGGGAGCGGAAGAAATCGGATAGTCCGAATATGCGCCGGCATCGACGTAACCGACGCAGTCGATTGCGAGCAGCTTGCCCTCGCGTGAAGCGTATCCGGTGATGTTGTAGTGATGCTCGCGGCAGTTCGCATTCGCGCTCAGATGCTCGCGGCAATCCTCCAGCCAGCGGACGGGATGGTTCACCTGCAAGGCCAGCCATCCCAGCGCCACTTCCTCTCTGCAGAGCAACCCCTTGTATCCGAACCCTCCGCCTACATCCGGTGAGATGATCCGCACCGCGCCATCGTCGAGCCCAAGGCACTCGCAAAGCCCGGTTTGAACGGAATGAGGGAATTGCGTCGAGGTGACAAGCGTAAGATAGCGCAGGCGTTGATCGCGATAGGCAACGACGCCTCGTCCTTCCATCGGAAACATGCAGTGCCGGGAGGTACGGATTTCCCGCGTTACCTTGATCGCAGCCGTCTTGGCAATCTCATCCACCGGGCCGTCTTCCGAGAACGCGATGAAGACATTGTCGCCCCACTCCTCGTGCACCAGTGGCGCATCGGGTTCCAGGGCAGCCAGCATATCGGTGACCGCAGGTAGTTCCTCGAAATCCAGATCGACTGAAGCAGCGATGTCCTCCGCCTCCGCCCGCGTCGCGGCGAGACACATCGCCACGAGCTCACCGACGTAGCGGACCTTGTCCGTCGCCAGGATCGGTTGCGCCGAACGCTTGAACCCCTTGAGCGGCGGCGACGAGATGATCGGCTTCACCCCGACCAGATCCTTCGCGGTGAAGACGACAGGGCGGACATCTTCAGGAATATGGATTGCGCGCAGCCGCGCGTGAGCGACCGGGCTTCGCACGAAAGCGACCTCGCGCGTTCCCGCGAGGCGAAGATCCGCGACATACTGTCCGCGGCCATGGAGGAATCGATCGTCTTCCTTCCGAAGAACAGACGCTCCGATTCCGTATTTCGCCATCAGTACGGCTCCGCAGGCCAGGGCTCAAACAGAGGAAAATATTGTGAGGCTATTTTCAGTACGATAGCAACACTGAACAGAGCAGAGATCGCGACCTCCCCGCGCCAATGTTTGACCTCGAGTTATCGATGGCGGGTGCATGTCGAACGCAGCGACACTCTCGGTGAAGCGCCGCAGTGTCCTGCGCACCGCGGGCGTGTACGACATCGGCCTGCGCGCGTGCCTCGCGCCAAGATTGCGCACGCGTGTGCACAATTTCCGCATCGCCACGCGCCTTCAGCCTTGTCAGCCTCACTGCGCGCAGCCATTGTGGTATGGTCTTTAGCATCATAGCATGACGCGTCTGGCGTGGTCCGAACGGCGACCTGAATGCGAACAGCAGCCTTGTCCGAGGCGTCCCCCGGTCCTGCCGAGCGGGCCACCGATAGTCCGCCTTCGGCGGCGCTGCACATTAAGGCGGTGCGCAAATTTTATGACGAACTCGAAGCGATACGAAACGTATCGTTCGATGTCGCCGGCGGCGAATTCCTGAGCCTGCTCGGCCCCAGCGGTTGCGGCAAGAGCACCCTGCTCATGATGGTTGCGGGATTGATCGATGCCACCGAGGGCGAGATCTCGATCAACGGGAAGGCGGTGTCGGGTCCGCGACGCGAGATCGGCGTGGTGTTCCAGCAGCCGGTGCTGCTGCCGTGGCGCAAGGTGCTCGACAACGTGCTGTTCCCGATCGAGCTGCTCAAGTTGCCGCGCGCACAATACGAGAAACGCGCGATGGATCTGCTGGCCATGGCCAAGATCGCCGACTTCGCTCATCACCTGCCGCGGCAATTGTCTGGTGGGATGCGTCAGCGTGTGTCGATCTGCCGCGCGCTCATTCACGACCCCGGTATTC
>JBEVOI010000104.1:0-3325 GCA_040507665.1 Burkholderiales bacterium | reverse complement strand
GGAGCGGGGGCGCAACACGCGCGGCAGATCGTCCACGCCGCAGGGTAGGAACGCGAGCCCGTCGGGTGCGGGCGTGAGGCCGCTCGCATTCGACACCGCGGCCATCTCGATTGCCGACTTGGTCCCGTCGAGGAAGGAGTTGAATACCTGTGCGTTGAAGTCGCCCTGCGCCACCATCTCGGGCGTGAAACCGTAGTGGCCCCATACCGTGTCCGGCGTCGAGGCGTGGTAGGCAGGGAGATACTTGGTGCCCTTGCCCGCTGCGGTGACCTCGAATCCCGCTGTGCGCGCCCAATCCACGAGTTCGCAGATGAGCGCCGGCTGGTCACCGTAGGCGAGGGAATAGACGACACCTGCCTGCGCGGCGCGGCGCGCGAGCAGCGGGCCGGCGAGCGCGTCCGCTTCGACGTTCACCATCACGACGTGTTTGCGGTGCTCGCAGCAGGCGAGCACGTGGCGGATGCCCGCTACGGGTGACCCGGTAGCGTCGATTACGACGTCGATCCCGTCCGCGGCGATGAGTGATAGTGCGTCGTCCGTGATGAACGTGGTGCGGCGTTGAACCGCTTCGCCGAGCGACTTCGCCTCGCAGACGGCCGCTGGCCAACCGACCCGCAGCAGTGACGCCGTTACTCGCGCGGGCGAGAGGTCGGCGATGCCGGCAACGTGCAGCCCGGGCGTGCGCGGCGCCTGCGACAGGAACATCGAGCCGAACTTGCCGGCGCCGATCAGCGCGATCCGCACGGGTGTGCCCGCGGCTTCGCGTTCCTGCAGCAGGCGATGGAGGTTCATGCGCTAAGGTCAGTACGATCGGGGGAGAGCGGATTGTAGCCCAAAGGCGCCGTCGCGTTGCCAGGCCTTATGCCGGTGCCCTTAACCATCGCATAGATAGCGGGAATAACGATCAGCGTGAGCAGCGTGGAGGAAACCATGCCGCCGATCATGGGCGCGGCGATGCGGCGCATCACCTCCGAGCCGGTTCCCGTGCTCCACATGATGGGCAGCAGGCCGGCCATGATGGCGACCACCGTCATCATTTTCGGGCGCACGCGCTCTACGGCCCCTTCCATTACGGCGGCGTGGATGTCCTCCTTCGTGATTTCCTCTTTTCGGGCTTCGCGCTGGGCGCGGATTCTCGCGAGTGCATGGTCGAGATAGAGGATCATCACTACTCCGGTCTCGGCCGCGACGCCGGCGAGCGCGATGAATCCGATCGCGACGGCGACACTGAAGTTGTAGCCGAGCAGGTACATCAGCCATAGTCCGCCGACCAGCGCGAAGGGCAGGGACAGCATCACGATCAGCGCCTCCGCAAGGCGGCCGAAGTTGAGGTAAAGAAGCAGGAAGATGATGCCTAGCGTGAGTGGCACCACCACTTTCAACTTCTGCTGGGCGCGCTCCAGATATTCGAACTGGCCACTCCAGGTGGCATAGTAGCCGGGCGGAAACTTCACACCCTCTTGCACTGCGCGGCGCGCATCCGCGACGTAGCCTCCAATGTCGCGTCCGCGGATATCCACGAAGATGTATGCCGAGAGCAGCGCATTCTCGGTGCGAATCGAAGGCGGTCCCTGGCCGAGGGTGATCCGCGCGAGCTGCCCCAGCGGGACCATGTTTCCGGTATCGGTCGCAACCAGTACCTGACCTGCGATCGACTGGGGATCGCTGCGCAGCTCCCGCGGGTAACGTACCGCGACGCCGAAGCGCTCGCGTCCTTCCACCGTTATGGTGACGGCCTCGCCGCCGAGCGCGGTGGCGATCACGTCCTGCACCTGGCCAACGGTCACCCCGTACCGCATGAGCGCCCAGCGGTCGGGCTCGATGTTCAGATAGAAGCCACCGGTGATGCGCTCGGCGTAGGCGCTGGTGGTGCCGGGGACCCGCTTCACCACTGCCTCGATCTCCTTCGCCAAGCGCTCCATTTCGGTCAGGTTCTTGCCGAAAACCTTGATGCCGACGGGCGTCCGGATGCCGGTGGACAGCATGTCAATGCGCGCCTTGATCGGCATCGTCCAGGAATTCGCGACCCCCGGAAACTGGAGCGCGGTGTCCATCTCGGCGATCAGCTTGTCGATGGTCATGCCCGGGCGCCACTCCTGCTCGGGCTTGAGATTGATGACGGTCTCGATCATCTCGACCGGGGCCGGGTCGGTTGCAGTCTCCGCGCGTCCCGCCTTGCCATAAACGGAGAATACTTCGGGAAAGCGCTTGATGATCCGGTTCTGCACCTGCAGCAGCTCGGCGGCCTTGGTCACCGAAAGGCCCGGCAGGGTGGTCGGCATATAGAAGAGCGTGCCCTCATTCAGTGTCGGCATGAACTCGGTGCCGATGCGGCTCATCGGGATCACCGACAGTCCCAGCACCAATCCTGCCAGGGCGATGGTGAGCAGCTTGGCGCGCAACACGGCGTGGATCACGGGACGGTAGGCCCAGATGAGGAAGCGATTGAGAGGATTTTTCGCCTCGGGAGTGATGCGGCCGCGGATGAAGAGCAACATCAACGCGGGGACCAGGGTGAGCGAAAGCAGCGCTGCGCCCGCCATGGCGAAGGTCTTGGTGTAGGCAAGCGGTTTGAACAGTCGCCCTTCCTGCGCTTCCAGCGAGAACACGGGCAGGAACGAGACGGTGATCACAAGCAGGCTGAAGAAGAGCGCCGGACCGACCTCCCGGCATGCATCGATGATCACCTGCAGCCTTGGCGCGCCGGGGTTCCGCTCGAGGTGCTTGTGCGCGTTCTCGATCATCACGATCGCGGCGTCGACCATGGCGCCGATGGCGATCGCAATGCCACCGAGGCTCATGATGTTGGCGTTGATGCCGAGCAGGCGCATGGCGATGAAGGCGATCAGCACGCCGACCGGCAGCACGAGGATCGCCACCAGCGCGCTGCGCACGTGGACCAGGAACACGATGCAGACCAATGCGACGATCGCGGTTTCTTCAACGAGCGTCCAGCTGAGGTTGTCGATGGCGCGGTGGATGAGTTCCGATCGATCGTACACGGTCTCAATCCGGACGCCTTCCGGAAGACCGCTCGCGATCTCGTCGATCTTCGCTTTCACGCTGCGAATCACATCGAGAGCATTCGCGCCATAGCGCGCCATGACGATTCCGGAGACGACTTCGCCCTCTCCGTTCAGCTCGGTGATACCGCGTCGCTCATCGGGTCCGAGCGCGACGCGGGCGACGCGCTCCGCCTCGGCCTCGAGGTGCTTGTGCGCGTTCTCGATCATCACGACCGCCGAATCGACCATCACGCCGACGGCGAGCGCGAGACCGCCCAGGCTCATGATGTTCGCGTTGATCCCGAGCAGGTTCATCACCA
>JBEVOI010000050.1:0-6713 GCA_040507665.1 Burkholderiales bacterium | reverse complement strand
GTATTGTCGAGGTCGAACAGGGCGAGGCGCATGAATTTCAGAGGATAACTGCACGAACGAAGGGGAGAAAACGCGGTCTGGCAATCATGATCTTGCGCCCCTTGGACCGCCGCTAAGGGGCCGCGCAGTATAGCGTAGAATTTTGCCGTGAATCTTCCTGACCAGTTGTTTCCACAGATCTGGTACTGGGCCGGCTACCTCGCTTTCGTGCCGCTGCTTGCACGCGAAGCCTGGCGTGCGCCGTGGGGAAGGCTGCGCGATCCGGCGCAGCTCAACTGCTGGCTCGGCGCGGTCGTAAGTCTGCTGGTGCTGTGGCAGATCCAGGCCGCGATCAAGCCGGGCATCACGTTCCATTTTCTCGGCGCGACCATTCTCACGCTGATGTTCGGTCCGCGGCTCGCGCTCGTTGGCCTCACCCTCGTAGTGGCCGCGACCTCCCTTTGGGGCGCAGGAGACTGGCAGGGCTTCGGTTTGAACGGACTCACGATGGCGGCGATTCCCGTCGCCGTCAGTTACTCCCTGTATCGACTGATCGAGGACCGGCTGCCGAATCACCTGTTTGTCTACATCTTCCTGACCGCTTTCGCGGGCGCCGCTGCGGCCGTTGCGACGGTCGGCGTCGTGACCGTCACCCTGCTCGCGAGCGCCGGAACCTATCCGGCCGGCCAGCTGTTCGACTTTTACCTGCCGTATTATCTGTTGCTCGCGTGGTCGGAAGCAGTCCTCACCGGCATGGCCATGACGCTGTTCGTCGTGTACAAACCCGAGTGGGTCGCAACGTTCGACGACCGGCGCTATCTGCGCAACAAGTAGTGCAGCGTTGTTCCCTTCCACCGAGTGGCTCTGTTCACTCGCAGCCACGATCAGCATGAATCCTCGCCGACTTCGTTTCGTGCTTCTCCTGTCTGTCGCCGCGTCATTCTCGGGCGCCCTACCGACCGCCAATGGCGAGCCCGCGCCGATAGAACGGCACGGGCTGCCCAAACCGGGATCGGACCTCGTCGGCAGCATCCGTTCCGCGACCGTGCGGGACGAAGAGACGCTGCTGGACATCGCCCGCGAACAGGGCATCGGCCAGGAGGAAATCCTGAACGCGAATCCCGGCGTGGACCGCTGGCTGCCGCCACCCGGGACCGAAGTCGTCATCCCAGGTCGCAGGCTTCTCCCGGAGGCCGCGCGCAAGGGCATCGTAATCAACCTGCCGGAATACCGGCTCTACTACTTTCCGGAGCCGACAAAGAAAAACGGTCCGCGCGAAGTCGTCACCGTTCCGATCTCCGTCGGCCGCATGGATTGGAAGACGCCGCTCGGGCTCACGCGCATCACCAGCAAGCAGAAGAACCCCGCCTGGATACCGCCGGCGTCGATTCGCGCCGAGCACGAGGCCGACGGTGACATGTTGCCACCGGTCGTGCCGCCGGGTCCGGACAATCCTCTCGGAGCCTACGCGCTGCGCCTGGGCATCCCCGGATACCTGATCCACGGCACCGACAAGGAGTTCGGCGTCGGCATGCGCGTCACCCACGGCTGCATGCGGCTGCTGCCGGAGCACATCGAGGCGCTGTTCCGGCTTGCGCCAGTGGGCACGCCGGTGCGCCTCACGAATCAGCCGATCAAGCTGGGTTGGGGGCCGGACGCGCTTTATCTCGAGGTACATCCCCCGCTTGAGGAGGACGACCGGGAACTCGAAGACCTCATCGCCGAAACCCTGGCCCAGGCCCGGCAAGGGCTCGCCGGGCGACCAGACCTCGCCCTGGATGAAGCGATGGTTGCCATGGCCATCATCGAGAAATCCGGGCTCCCTGTTCCGATTACGTGGCAGGAGAGCCCGCGGTCCATAACTCGTGCTGAGGAGCAGCCCCTGGTCGCCAAGCCGATACGCCCTGGCGAAGGCCGGAAAACGTCCAGCTCCGGCGGTCGCCGTACCACGCCATCGAATTAGGCACGATCAGGGAACGCCGTCCTCCTCGGGGAAAGACGGACGGACCGCTTATTTGTACATCGACTTCTTGAACATGCGGTCGATCTTGGTCTGCGTATCCTGGCAGCACGCATTGGCCGCATCGGATGAAGTCTTGGCGGCATCGGCAGAAGCCTTGGCGGCATCGGCAGATGCTTGTGCCTTCGCCGCAGCGGCAGCCGCCTTGTCGGCGGTGCTCTTGGCGACCGCAGCCTCGGCGGCGGCTTTATCGGCGGCCGCACGCACGGCTTCCAAGTCTTTCGTGCTGGCACACCCACCAAGCACGAGGCCAAGGGCAAGCAACAGGGGAGTGACGATTTTCTTCATGACTCTTTATCTCCGTGAATGAATGACTTGGCGACGGGTTCTCGCCGCCGAGGAGCGGAAAATGACGCACCGCACTAGCGTATTCTAACGAGGGTGCCCTTTCCGACCAAACGAATAAGCTGGCTCATCTGGGCGTTGGTCACGGCGATGCAGCCCTTGGTCCAGTTGAGGTCATGGTGAATCCCGGGATCGGCGGGACCCAGACCGTGAATGCCAATGTAGCCCCCGAGCTTGGTGTTCTGCGGCGGAACCTGCCCTTCGACGTGCGCCTTCTTGATGGCATCGAACTGGGTTCGGCTGATCTCGCCCGCCGCAAGACCCTTCTCGGCCCGTGCAAGCGAGGGGTAGTCGAAACCCATGAAGGGACCGAAGTGTCCCGTGGGCTTCACCCAAGCAATGCGATACTGGCCCAGCGGGGTCTTGCCGTCACCGAGTCGCTTCTCTGCGCTTATCCCCCAACCACCCACCCAAACCGGGGTGAACACCGCCAGAACCTTGTCGCCGCGCAGTACGCGCAACTCGCGCTTGGCCGAATCCACGTCCACCACGACCTCCGCCACCGGGTCCGCCCAGCTGCCGCCGGCGGCAAACAGTGAAGCCGACAGGCAGGCGGACACGACACAGCGCAAGGCGGGCGTCACGCTTAGGCCCCGTGGTTGGCGCATAGTACGGGCACGTGCGGCGTTTTGTGCAGACATCGCGCTCATGAGGAGTGAGTTGAGTTTACCCCTGGCCGCCGGCAGCCCCAGGACGTCCCGGTGGCGAGACTTCGTCCGCCTTGAGCGCGACGGTCCCCTGCTGTCAGTCGACGCAAACACGGGGTCAGGTCTCACAATACACGCGCAAACAGGCAAACACGGGCAAACGCGGGGTCACGGCAAATGCGGGGTCAGGGGGTCAGGGGGTCAGGGGTCAGCAAACGCGGGGTCACAGCAAACGCGGGTCAGGTCTTGCCTTTTTCGTCCAGGGTCAGCAAACGCGAGCAAACGCGGGGGCAGGTCTTGCCTTTTTCGTCCAGTGATCGCTCGGCGGCGGCAATTAGACGGCTCACGCGGGATACAGAGAGCCCGAGTTCCCGGGCCATCGAGGACATGGTGATGCCGCACTCCCGGTATGCCAGCCGCAGCGCGTGTGCGCGGTCAGCATTCTCGTTCAGACAGTGCTGCAACGTACGCGGACGCTTGCGTTGAGCCTTGGGCACCTCCACGGAAGCACGCTGCTGTGTGCCAGCAAGCACTTGCATGCGGGACACGAACTCGTCATCGCCCAGGAAGACCTGGCGACGCAATCCCTCCGTCCAGATGGACGCCTCGCCGCGCTGCATGTCTGCAACGAGGGCGGTATACCGCTGCGCTGCGCGTTGGCGATCTCGGGGGCTCGCAATCGGCCGGCCCAGCACGTATCCGTGCAAACCGTCCGAGTCCAGCCACGGCGGCGTCGCCGCCGAGCGCACGTGCGCTCGGTAACTGGACCAAGGCCAATCCTGTGCGGCGTCCACCAGGCCGGCGGCCACGGGGTTGCGCTCCACGTAGCGGCACAACGCCAGAAGATAAGCGTCGCGGTCGACGAGGATGGCCTTGAACCGACCTTGGAACAAGTGCCCCGCGAGGCCGTGGCGGCGGTTGAAGGCCTGCGTGTACACGCCATTGATGTGCCGCATCAGGCGCGAGAGGTTGGGTTGGCGGGTATGCAGCACCAGGTGGTAGTGATTGCCCATCTGGCAGTAGGCCAGGACCTCGGCATCGAAACGATCCATCGCCACGCCGATGATATCCAGCTGGACGATTCTGTCCTCGTCGTCGCGATAGATAGGCTCGCGCCGGTCCCCCCGGCCGGTTACGTGGTAGACAGCGCCAGGGAACTCGACGCGTAGGGGGCGGGACATGCGCGGAGTGTAGGGGATTGGATGCAAAACGCAAGACCTGACCCCTTCTTGTGACCCCTTCTTGTGACCCTTCTTGTGTGACCCCTTCTTCTGACCCCTGTCAGGCGGGAGAGGTTGGCTCCGCTGACTCCGGAATCTGTTTTGCCCGCCGACGACGGGCGCCACGTGCGAAACAAGCAGAGAGTCAGCTGTCGGGCTCTGCGAGCAACTCGCGCAGAAGTGGCAGTGTGATGGGCCGCTTCGTCTCGAGCGAGTACCGGTCGAGCGCAGCGAGCATTCCGATCAGCGCAGGCAAATCGCGGGCATGCCGCCGCAGTAGATAGCCGATCACGTCGCGGCCAAGCCGGAATCCGCGCAACTCGGCGTGACGTGCCACCGCCTCGGCCTTGTCCTCGTCGGCGAGCACGTGGAGCGGATACGCCACCCCCGCGGCCAGCCGGGTGACCACATCCGCACGCAAGGCGAGCCGCGCGGGCGCCACGTCGCCCGAACAGAGAAGCACGCCGCCCGACTCCCGCAGGCGGATCTGCAGACCGAAGAGGTGCGCCTGGCCAGCCTCGTCGAGCTGATTCACGTCGTCCCACGCCACCAGCTCGGGGAGCGGGTCGGGCAGCGAGTTGCCGGGATCGGCTGCGACGTATCTCGCCCGCCCCTGCGCATAACTGCCGACGACTGCCCGCAGAAGATGCGTGCGCCCGCTGCCCGGCGCGCCGAAGAGGTATACGACGGGCTCTCGAAGCCCGCCAGTCACAAGTTCGCGCAGAGCCTGCAGCGCTTCCGCGTTGCGGCCCGCGACAAAGTTGTCCAGGTTAGGTTCGGCGCGGAGGGAAAGGTCGAGAATGAGCTGCTTCACAATGGGCGGTAGGCAAACCAGGCCCCATGGGAAACGAGGCCAGCGCATTTCGGCTAAAATCCGCGCACTTGGAGAACGCGGGCGCGGGGCGACCGACGCCGCGTACTTTAGTCCCTTGCAGCACACGCGCTCAACCCGGAGTCGAACGTGAAGAACGAGACCCCACTCTCCTATCGGGACGCCGGCGTGGACATCGATGCCGGGGACGCACTCGTCGAGCGCATCAAGCCCTACGCGAAGCGCACCATGCGCCCCGAGGTGCTCGCGGGGATAGGCGGATTCGGCGCATTGTTCGAGCTCTCCCTGCAGTACCGCGAGCCGGTCCTCGTTTCCGGGACCGACGGCGTCGGCACCAAGCTCAAGCTCGCGTTTCAGCTCGACCGTCACGATACGGTCGGCATCGACCTGGTGGCGATGAGCGTAAACGACGTTCTGGTGCAGGGCGCGGAGCCACTGTTCTTTCTCGACTACTTCGCCTGCGGGAAGCTCGACGTGGAGATCGCTGCCGAGGTCATCAAGGGCATCGCCGCCGGCTGCGAACAGGCGGGTTGCGCGCTGATCGGCGGCGAGACGGCTGAAATGCCGGGGATGTATCCACCGGGCGAATACGACCTCGCGGGATTCGCGGTCGGGGTGGTAGAGAAAAACCGCATCATCGACGGACGTACGATCGAGGCGGGGGACGCAGTGCTCGGGCTATCGTCCAGCGGCGCCCACTCGAACGGCTATTCGCTGATCCGCCGCATTCTCGAATGCAGCCAGCCCGACCTCGCCGCAGACTTCGACGGCCGCTCGCTCGCGGACGCGATCATGGCACCGACGCGGATCTACGTGAAGCCGGTGCTAGCGCTGCTGCGCTCCGTTCCGATCAAGGGTATGGCGCATATTACGGGGGGCGGGCTCACCGAGAACGTGCCGCGCATCCTGCCGGAACGATTGACAGCCGAGATCACCGCGGATGCGTGGAACATGCCCGCGCTATTCCACTGGCTGAAGGGCGAGGGTAGCGTGCAACCGGCGGAGATGTACCGCACGTTCAATTGCGGCATCGGCTTCGTCCTCGTCGTCGATCCCAGGCATGAGAACGCAGCCATCGCGAAGCTCGCCGAGTCAGGCGAATCGGGGCGGCGCATCGGATGCATCCGCGCCCGCCGTGGGGACGAGCCACAGACTCTGATTGTCTGACCAAGCAGTGCGCAAGCTCGTCATCCTTATCTCCGGCCGCGGCAGCAACATGCAGGCGTTGCTGAACGCTTCGCTTCCCGCACGCATCGCCGCGGTCATCAGCAATCGGCACGACGCCGCGGGCCTCGACATCGCTGCACGGCTCGGCGTCCCCACGCGTGTGGTCGAGCACCGTCAGTTCGCGAGCCGCGAGGATTTCGACACCGCGCTCGCCCGCGTGATCGACGAGTTTGGTCCGGACTACCTGCTGCTGGCGGGCTTCATGCGCATTCTCGGCGAGGCCTTCGTGAACCGCTACCAGGGGCGGCTGGTCAATATTCATCCGTCGCTGCTGCCTGCATTTCCAGGCGTGCGCACCCACGCCCGCGCCCTCGCGGAAGGTGTCAAGCTGCATGGGTGCACGGTGCACTTCGTCACACCGCGTCTCGGCCACGGCCCCATCCTCATCCAGGCCGCGGTACCGGTGCTCGTGCACGACACGGAGGATGCGCTCGCGTCGCGGG
>JBEVOI010000003.1:0-11337 GCA_040507665.1 Burkholderiales bacterium | reverse complement strand
TGCCGACGGTGGCTTCAGCTTTTCGAGCGTGGCTTTCAGCGACGCGACTGGGCTGCATGCAGCGGAGAAGCTCGGCGGGGTGGTAAGACTGGTGATCACCGCCCGCAGCGGGACGGTTCGCTATCGCGCTGCCTTCGACTGGAACGAGGGCGAGCTTTTCTGGCAGCCGCTCTACCTGAAGGGTGGCCATTTCCTCCATGCCGAGGGCACGCTGGACGAAGGCCGGATCGCGATCGATTCCGGCAGCGCGCGCATCAAGCGGGTGGGGGAGGTGGCTTTTTCCGGGAGTTGGGACCGCAGGACCGGTGCACTCGTCACCTCGGCCGGAGGTGGGGCTGCGCTCGACATCGCCGGTGTCTACGAGGAGGTTGCGAAACCGTTCCTCGCGCATACGGCTACGGCGGACATGCGCACCGAGGGCAAGGCGGACTTTGGCTGGCGCTTCGAGGGCGGTGCGTTGCAGGCGTGGTACCTTAACCTTCATCGCGCCTCGTTCGAGGATCGCAATCGGCGCTTCGGCATTTTCGACCTGAATGCAGCGATTCCGTGGGACCGCGCCAGCGCCACGCGCGCGCAGGTCACTCTGGAAGGCGCAGAGCTGCTGCGGTTGCCGGTCGGTCGTGTCGACGTTCCGATCGAGCTGGAAGGCTTTGTCGCGCGCATTCCGCAGCTGGAGGTGCCCCTGCTCGATGGCACGCTGCGCGTGGCCGACTTTGTCGCGCGCCGACCCGGAGAAGCATGGGAATGGGAGTTTGCCGGCGGCGTCACGCCGCTCTCGGTCGAAGCGCTCACTCGCACCCTCGGCGTTCAGGTGATGCACGGGACCTTGTCGGCGGTGGTACCCAAGGTGGAGTATCGCGAGTCAAAGGTCCGCGTCGACGGTGCGTTGCTGTTCCAGGTCTTCGACGGCACGGTGGTGATAAATCAGCTTTCCCTGCTCGACCCGCTCGGTCGGGTCCCGCGGCTCCACGCCGACGTCGACATGCGTAGCCTCGACCTGGATCTCGTAACCCGCGCGTTCTCCTTCGGCAGCATCACCGGTCGCATCGACGCGCAGGTGAATGGTCTCGAGCTTGCGAACTGGCTTCCGGTGAAGTTCGATGCCCGGGTCGAAAGCAGCCCAGGCAACTACCGGAAGCGCATCAGTCAGCGCGCGGTCGAGAACATTACGTCCCTCGGGGGCAGCAGCGCGTCAGCTGCGATTCAGCGCACCGCACTGCGCTTCTTCGACGAGTTCGGCTACAGCAGAATCGGTTGGAGCTGCAAGCTGCGCAACGGCGTGTGCGAAATGGGAGGCGTCGGGCCGGGGACCGGCGGCTACGTGATCGTCGAGGGCGGCGGCGTGCCGGCCATCACTGTCATGGGCTACAATCGGGCCGTTGATTGGGAAGAATTGATCGCGCGCCTCGCCCGCGTCACGAAAAACGGCAGCGCGCCGGTAATCGAATGACGGGAGCGTGCATGGGCGGCGGGTGCGTTGTGGGCTGGGCGGTCGGGATGGCAGCAGCGGCGCTTCTTTCCGGCTGCGTCACCATCAACATCTATTTCCCGGCGGCGGCGGCCGAAAAAGCAGCGGACAAGATCATCGACGAAGTCTGGAGAACGCAAAAGCCCCCGACCTCTCCGCCCGGCGACACGGCGCCCGCAGCACCCGCAAGCAAGCCCTGACCCGGGGCAAAGCGATCCCCTTTGTTCGGAGACAGCATGAGCGTGAGCAAACTTTCACGAATCCTTGGCTTCATCGCCTTCTTGATGGCGGCGCTGGTGCCGCAGTTTGCTGCCGCCCAGGCGAATCTCGAGATCAACACGCCGGCCATCAACGGCATCCGGAATTCCATGCAGGCGCGCTACCCACAGATGGAACCGCTGTTTGCCAGCGGGGCGGTGGGGCTCACGCGCGACGGGATGGTGGCAATGCGCGATGCGAACGCGGTACCGCTCAACCAACGCGCCGCCGTGAACGCGCTCATCGCGCAGGAGAACCAGGACCGCGGGGCGCTCTACCGCGAGATTGCACGGGCGAATGGACACCCCGAGTGGGAGGGCGATATCCGCAGCACCTTCGCCCAGCGCTGGATCGCGAGGGCGCAGCCGGGGTGGTGGTACCAGGACGCCGGGGGCGGGTGGAAGAAGAAGTAGCGCCGTCCTCGAAGGACGGACGGACTGAAGGAGTGAATGCTTGAAGAAAAAGGCGTGATGCGGCACAGACCCCACTGAGGCCCCACCCGCGCTCTTTCCTCTATGGCTACGGCGGCGAAGAGGTGATATTTCCCCAGTCAATGCTTCGCCCCTCCCCTTCTCCCCTCCCGCCTACCCGCTTACCACTGTCATGACTCCCGTGCTCGTCTTCGACATCGAAACCGTCCCCGACATCGAGGGCCTAAGGCTGCTCTACGGGCTCGGGTCCGATATGTCCGACGACGACGTAGCGGAGCTCGCTTTCCAGCGGCGCCGCCAGTCCACGGGTGGGGATTTTCTGCAGCTGCACTTGCATCGAGTGGTCACGATCGCCTGTGCGCTGCGCGACCGCGAGAGCTTCCGCGTCTGGTCACTAGGTGAGCCGGAGGACAGCGAAGGCTCGATCATCCAGCGCTTCTTCGACGGCATCGAGAAATACACACCGCAGATCGTTTCGTGGAACGGTGGGGGCTTCGACCTGCCGGTGCTGCACTATCGTGGAATGATCCACGGTGTGCGCGCCGCGCGCTACTGGGACCTGGGCGAGGACGACCGCGACTTCAAGTGGAACAACTACATCAGCCGCTACCACGCGCGCCATCTCGACATGATGGATTTGCTCGCGCTTTACCAACCGCGGGCGAATGCACCGCTCGACGAGCTTGCCCGGCTCTTTGGCTTTCCAGGCAAGCTTGGCATGGATGGCTCGCAGGTGTGGGGTGCGTACCGGCGCGGCGATCTCGCTTCGATTCGCAACTACTGCGAGACCGACGTCGTGAACACCTTTCTCGTCTTTCTCCGCTTCCAGCTCATGCGCGGCCTGCTGACGGAAGAGCAGTACGGCGAGGACTGTGCGGTCGTGCGCACCATTCTCGGCCGCTCCACAGCACCTCACTGGCAGCAGTTTCTGCGTGGGTGGAACAGGTAGAGCGTTGCGGGCCGACTGATCCGCAACGGTTCCCCATGGTCACCATCGAATCCCTGGATCAGGAAGGCCGCGGCGTCGCACGCGCCGATGGCAAGGTGATCTTCGTCGACGGTGCCCTGCCGGGCGAGGTCGTCACGTATTCCTCCTTCCGGCGCAAGCCGAAGTTCGAGGTCGCGAAAGCCGGAAGCATCCTGCATGCGAGTTCGCAGCGAGTTGCGCCGCGCTGCCGCCACTTCGGAGTGTGCGGCGGGTGCAGCCTTCAGCACCTCGATCCGCTCGCCCAGGTCGCAATGAAGCAGCGCAAGCTGGAGGACGACCTCTGGCATATCGGACGGGTCGAGGCGGAGGCGATGTTGCCACCCGTGTACGGCCCGTTCTGGGGTTACCGACACCGGGCCCGCTTCACGGTCCGCGACGTCCCGAAGAAGGGTGGCGTGCTCGTCGGCTTCCACGAAAAGCGCAGCTCATTTGTCGCTGACATGGATTCGTGCGAGGTGGTCCCGGCGCGCATTTCCCGCTTGCTGGTGCCGCTGCGGGCGCTGGTCGGGAGTCTCTCCATCAAGCGTGAATTGCCACAGATCGAGCTCGCCGTGGGCGACGATGTGGACATCCTGGTGCTGCGGGTGCTGCGCGCGCCGAGCCCGGCGGATGAAACGCTGCTGCGTACGTTCGCCGACGCCCATGGGGTCCATCTCTGGTTGCAGCCGAAAGGGCCCGAAAGCGCCTTCCCCTTCCATCCCGCCGACGCGCCGGCGCTCGGCTACCGCCTGCACGAGTTCGGGGTCGAGATCCGCTTCAGGCCGACCGATTTCACCCAAGTGAACCTCGCCATCAACCGGGTGCTGATCCGGCGTGCGATCGCGCTCCTCGACCCCCAGCCGGCCGAACGGATCGGCGACCTGTTCTGCGGCCTCGGCAATTTCACGCTCCCGATCGCCCGTCGGGGTGCGCAGGTGACCGGCATCGAAGGGAGCACCGAGATGCTGGCGCGGGCCTCAACCAACGCGGATCGGAATGGCCTTGCCGGTTGCGTGCGCTTCGTCGAGGCGAACCTGTTCGAAGTCGATGCGAAGAAACTGCGGGCATTCGGCGCGTTCGACAAGCTGCTGATCGACCCTCCGCGGGATGGCGCCATCGCGGTCGCGCAATCGCTCGAGGCGCCCTTCCCGTCGCGGATCGTATACGTCTCGTGCAGTCCCGCAACACTGGCGCGCGATGCCGGTATTCTGGTCAACGTGCAGGGTTATCGGCTAAAGGCGATAGGGGTTGTGAACATGTTCCCCCACACGTCGCACGTCGAGTCGATCGCGCTCTTCGAGATCGCCGCCTGAGCAGCCATCAACAGCAAAAACAAAGGGCGGCCGAAGCCGCCCTTGGGCAAATTCTCAGCTATCCGCCAAACGTCATTCGCGCTGACCCGTGAAGGCCATCAGCAAATTCAGCAGGTTGACGAAAATGTTGTACAGGTCGAGGTAGACCGACATCGTGGCCATGACGTAGTTGGTTTCCCCGCCATTCACGATCCGGCTGATGTCATAGAGCAAATAGGCGGAGAAGAGCAGTACTGCGATGGCAGAAATGGTCAGCGCCAGTGCCGGGATCTGGAAGAAGAGATTGGCGAGTGAAGCTACCACCAGAAGGATCAGGCCCACAAAGAGGAATTTCCCCATGAAGCTGAAATCCCGCTTGGTGACTGTGGCATAGGTCGCCATGGCCATGAAGATAAGCCCAGTCCCGCCGCCAGCTAGGCCGACGATCTGCGATCCGTTCCGCAGCGAAAGCGCCACCTGCAGGATGGGGCCGAGAAAGAATCCGGCGACGAACGTGAAGCCGAGCAGCATCACCACGCCCATCGAGCTGTTTCGCAGCGCGCTGACCCCGAACAGCATCGCCATCATTACGCCGAACATGACGAGCGGACCCATGATGGGATACTGGGCCAGGAAGCTGAAGTTGGTGTTCGCGCCCAGATAAGCCCCGATGACCGTTGGAATCATCGAAAGGCCGAGCAGCCAGTACGTGTTGCGCAGGACCCGGTTCTGGGTCAGCGAGACGGAACTGGGGATTGATGAAGGAAGCTGAAGTTCCCGAGCCATGGATTTACCTCCTAGTAAAACAGGTGATTGCTAAGACTATCCAACGGGGCTCAAAGTTTCAAGGCTTATCGGCCAAGGGTAGCCGCGCCCTAAGCTGGCACCGTGGGGGTCGAATCAGTATTATGGCCGCCTTGCGTTACGGTAGGTACTCGGGATAGCGCGCTGCAGATCGCTTTCGCGCGAGATACTCCCGCGGCAACGAAGATCGACCGTCACCTCATGTCGGAGCGAAAACCGGCAGGATCACCAGGGAGGGTTGGCAGAGCGGTTGAATGCACCGGTCTTGAAAACCGGCAGGGGTGCAAGCCCCTCGTGAGTTCGAATCTCACACCCTCCGCCACAGGAATTTCATGCTTCGCGCGGTGCTACTGGTCGTCGTTCTCGCATCCTGCCTCAGTTTTCCGGCGCTTGGAGCGAAGAAGACCCCCACAAAGGAGCCTCTCCCCGACAACCCGGAGGTCTCCGATGACGAGGCAGCTGCACCGCAACCTGAGTCAACGGCAAACCCTGACAGCCGGTCCTCCAGCAAAGTAACCGGCACCTTCTCGACGCTCCAGAGCTTCGGGGAAGGGGGAGACCTGATTGGCGTCGAGGTGATGATCGTCGGCACCCGGGACGGTCTCCAGGCTGTCGTCCAGACTGCGGACGGACTGCCCGGCTCGCCTGTGGTGGTCCCGGTGGAGGTCGACGGCATGCGCGTCTCATTTCCCATTCCATCGGCGAGCGGAGATCTGATGCAGTTCAAGGGCAAGGTCACGCCCCAGAGTCTGACCGGCACGCTCGACGGCCGTCCCCTTACCCTGCCGCGGCGTAGGAGCTATTGGCGGTAGCACCCGCCCTCGGCTCAGATGCCTGCGTTCCCAGTGCGCAGCGCGTCAGCCCAGCTGTTGGGCGTTTCGAACAAGCGCACGCGCTCGAGCCGCAGGTGATTCCCGTAGAAGTCCTGGTACGCCTGGTCGAGGATCGCGAACGCCGCGACGGCCAGGTTCTCGGCGGTCGGCACCGTCGGCAACACCACCGTCTTGTGGCCTGGGATCGAGTTGAGGAAGTCGAGCACCACCCGATCGCCCTGGTAGACAAGGAAGGCGTGGTCCCAGGCATCGATGAGCTCACGGCGGGCGATCGTCTTCACGTCGGAGAAGTCCATCACCATGCCTTGCCGTGGCGAGCCCTCGGTCGCGATAATGTCTCCTGACAGCGTAACCTCTATCCCGTAACGATGGCCGTGCAGGTGCTGGCACTGGCTCTGGTGATAGGGGATGCGGTGGCCGGAATCGAACTCCAGCCGGCAGGTGATCTGCATGGGAGCGGGGGCGGTGGAGGCGGCCGCGATTATAGCACCCCGGTTTCCGCCGCCGCCCCGCCCATCGCGGCCCCAACATCCACTCCATGGCTCAAACCGGCTACAGGCTCACCGTTCGCGACCACGAGCGGGATTCCGCGGGCCTGACCTACGTCTATCCCGTGGTGTCTCGGCGCGCCCGAGGTGTGTCGATCGGCATCAACCTGAATACCAATGATGCTTGCAACTGGCGTTGCATTTACTGCCAGGTACCCGGGCTCAGCCGCGGCAGCGCGCCGCCGGTCGATCTATCCCTGCTGGAGCGGGAACTGCGCGGATTTCTGCGCGAGGTCGTCGAGGGCGACTTCATGGCGCTGCGGGTGCCACCCGAGGCCCGGCGGCTAAACGACATTGCCCTGTCCGGCAACGGCGAGCCCACTTCCGCGCGCGAGTTTGCGGCGGTGGTCGGGTCCATCGGACGCGCGATGGCCGACTTCGATCTGGTCGGCAGGATCAAGCTGGTGCTCATCACCAACGGCAGCCTCGTGCATCAGGCGCGGGTCCAGGCCGGTCTCGCCCAGATGGCGAACCTGAACGGGGAGGTGTGGTTCAAGCTGGACCGGGCGACCGAGGCGGGCATTCGGGCCGTCAACAGCACGCGCACGACGATGGAGAAGGTGCTGCGGAATCTGCGCACCGCGGCGGCCCTGTGTCCGACCTGGGTTCAGACCTGCCTGTTCGCACTCGACGGCAACCCGCCGCCGGAATTGGAGCTTCAGGCTTATCTCGACTGCCTCGCCGCGCTGCAGCGGGAAGGGGTGCCGCTTCGGGGGGTGCTGCTGTATGGCGTGGCGCGCCAGTCATACCAGCCGGAGGCACCGCGCATTTCGCAGTTGAGCGAGACCTGGCTGGCGTCCTTTTCGGAGCGCATAAAAACATTAGGCCTACCGGTCACGGTAAGCCCGTAACGACAAGGAACCGCTCAAGACATCCGGAGCGATCGTCAGTGCCGGGCGGCGCGGCGATGAATCTTGCCGTTGCCGCCGGGCCGTACCCGCATCGCTTTTTTCAGATCCTTGTACAGGTTCGGGTTGGCGGACTTCAGAAAGCTCACCAGCGCGAAGTCCTCGCCCTTGGCCTTGCCGATGTCGATTCTCTCGACATGCACCAGGCGCAGCAACTCCTGCACCGGCTTCGGCATGGTGCGCCCGCTCTCGTACCGTGAGCCGCCGCTCTGGGTGACGCCAATCTTGGTCCAGAACTCCTGCTGGTTGAGGCCCAGCTTGAGCCGAATTTCCCGGGGGTTTGGAAGCTTTTCAATGGTCTTCATGGGGTTTCCTGTGAAACGACAAACGCATAGCCATTGACAGTGGAATCGGGGGTGGGTTCAGATCGCTTTCGCTCGACTACCATCGGTGCTCGCGGACCCGCTTCCCGATGCTTGGCGGACCGAAGTCTCGCCGAAGGCATGCCCCTTTCGGCGCATCGTCTTGCCGGGTGGGTTCGGGTAGAATCGCGCGTTTTGGCCTACCGCTGAGAGTATGGCATGGCTTTGATCGTGCAGAAATATGGCGGCACCTCTGTCGGCAGCCCGGAGCGCATCAAGAACGTCGCGCGCCGCGTGGCGAGGTGGAAAGCCCAAGGTCATAAGATTGTGGTCGTCGTGTCTGCGATGGCCGGGGAAACCAACCGGCTGATCGCCTTGGCGCGAGACGTCCAGTCCCACCCGGACCCCCGGGAGCTCGATGTCATGGTGTCTACTGGCGAACAGGTGACCATTGCGCTCACCTCGATGGCGCTGATGGAACTCGGCGTCAAGGCGCGCAGCTACACCGGTGGACAGGTCAAGGTCCTCACCGACAACGCCCACACTAAGGCGCGCATACTCAATATCGACGAGGCCAACCTGCGCAACGACCTCGCCGACGACTACGTGGTGGTGGTGGCCGGTTTCCAGGGGGAGGACGAGCACGGACACATCACCACCCTCGGCCGCGGCGGCTCCGATACGACGGCCGTGGCCGTGGCGGCGGCGCTGAAAGCGGACGAGTGCCACATCTACACCGACGTGGACGGGGTCTACACCACCGACCCGCGCATCGAGCCCGACGCCCGGCGGCTCAAGACCATCACCTTCGAGGAAATGCTCGAAATGGCGAGCCTCGGCTCGAAGGTGCTCCAGATCCGCTCGGTCGAGTTCGCGGGTAAATACAAAGTCAGACTGCGCGTGCTCTCCAGCTTCGAGGAGGAAGGCGAGGGCACGCTGATCACTTTCGAGGAGGACGAAAGGATGGAATCCGCCGTCATCTCTGGCATCGCGTTCAACCGCGACGAGGCCAAGATCACAGTCATCGGCGTGCCGGACCGCCCCGGCATCGCATACCAGATCCTCGGCCCCATCGCCGACGCGAACATCGACGTCGACATGATCATCCAGAATGTCGGCGTGGATGGCAGCACCGACTTCTCGTTCACCGTCCACCGCAACGACTATGCGAAGGCCTTGCAGATTTTGGGACCGGTGAAGGAGCACATCAAGGCACGCGAGGTGATCGGCGGCGACAAGATCGCGAAGGTGTCCGTGGTGGGCGTCGGCATGCGCTCCCATGTGGGCATTGCGAGCAAGACCTTCCGCGCGCTCGCCGAAGAGGGCATCAACATCCAGATGATCTCGACCTCCGAGATCAAGATCTCGGTGGTGGTCGACGAGAAGTACATGGAGCTCGCCGTGCGCGTGCTGCACAAGGCTTTCGACCTCGATCAGGAGCCGGCGCGGGTTTGAGCACCCCCGCGCGAGCCGCTATACTCTCGCGCGATTACCGGAGACATGGCCGAGAGGTCGAAGGCGCTCCCCTGCTAAGGGAGTATACGGGCAAAACTCGTATCGAGGGTTCGAATCCCTCTGTCTCCGCCAACCACTGCATCGACACGACGGTTGGGTGCATCACGCCGCGGTCGTGTCCACCCATGCGGTGCTCGATCCTTCCCTCCAATCCGTGATACCGCCGGAGGAGATTCATCAATGAACAGGACATTGCTCGCACTCTGGCTGGTGCTCGCCGCCGCGAACGCGTCTGCTGAAATGACCGTCAGGCAATACATCGCGGACCGCGACGCGACGAGCAAGTCCGCCTTCGACCGCCTCGTCAAGCCCTATCTGACCGGGGTCGGCGAAGGCTTGATGTGGGCGAATGCGCAGCTCAAGGCCGACAAGGGCAAGCCCTTCTTCTGCGATCCCGACGAGGCGACGCTGACCACCGCGGACTATCTTCAGGTTGTCGATGGCGAAGCGAAGCAACCCTACGTGGAACCGGATTATCCGATCGAGCTCTTGCTGCTGAAGGGACTTCAGAGGAAGTATCCTTGCAATTGAGGCCGTACTCGATAGCTGGTTTCGCGTCTCTTCGATGGCTTGTCGTTTCCGCCACCGCAGCGAGCGTATTCCCCGCGATCGCGGCGCCCAGCTTCATGTGCAAGGACGCGACGCTTTGGGCGGACAAGGCAGTTTGCTCCAGCGTGGAAGTCTCTCGACTCGATCTCGATCTGGCGGCTGCGTATTCCCAACTACGTTCTACGTTGAGCGGTACCGACCGGGAGCGGCTGGTTTCCCAGCAGCGCGAGTTTCTGAATCGCCGCAATGAGTGTCGCCATGCAGCCGACGCAGCCGCGTGCCTGCGCACCGCCTATTCGGATCGCCTGCGCGCTCTTCAGGATCGCCTTGCCGCGCAGCGCCCGCCAGCGTCCGATGCCGCCAGCGGTCCGCAGTGGGCCGACTCCCTTGCGACGTATTTCCGTGCGATCGAGGCGTGCCAGCGCAGCGCACCGGTGCAATGGGTCGCGGTGAGCAGCGCATGGATTACGGCGCAAGGCAACGTCGGGCTGAAGGTGCGGGACGCCGCCCGCAACGGCTACCTCTGCTACGCAGCGAAGGACGGGAGCGCCATGGCTTCCTTTGCCGCCGTCGATTCCTCGCAGCAGCTTCCCGCCGATGGGGCGCTGTTCTTTCCGACTGGCAGCGACCCGTACCGCGGGGAGTGTTTCGATCGCGAGCAGGTGCAGGACGAGTCGGGGCGGCCGGTCGGCTGGCTGCTGCGCGGACGCTGCTGACCGCGATAGAGAGCGCGGCGAACGCGTCCTTCGGGGTTCTCCAAACGTGTGTGTTTTGTTACCATTGCCGCCTTCGCGCCCGTAGCTCAGTTGGATAGAGTACCTGGCTACGAACCAGGGGGTCGTGGGTTCGAATCCTGCCGGGCGCGCCAAATTCCTGCGTAAGCTCAGGAACTTAGGCCAGCCCCATAGCTGGCCTCTTTTTGGTCCATAGGGCTCCCGGTAAATTCCCGGTAAATCGTTGCCATTTTTTCCTAGACCGCGGTGCGCTTGAGCAGGGTCAGAGTCGGAGCCGAGCGGGATACGTCGCACACCTTGTTCGCTGCCTCAAGAAGTTCGTTCAGTTCGGCTGCCGAGTAGTGAACGGTGATGTCGCCATTGCGGTGCCCGAGCAGAACCTTACGGGTTTCTTCCGGCACACCGGCCGCCCGCAGCCGTCGGCCGAAGGTGTGCTTGATGTCGTGGACCCGAAGTGCGGCGAACTCCCCGACCATAGGCTTGCCGGTGTCAGCGGAGAGCTTCTGTGCTGCCCGCAGACACGCCTTGTCCCAAGCATTGTTGTTCATGTACCCGACCGGCACCGGCGGCTTGGGGACATGGTTGGGCCGGTGCGTGCCCTTGCTGTGAAAGCGATCGATGTTCGGGCGGTAGACGAATACGAACTCCGGGTGCATCCCCCGGCATTGCTCGACGACCGACAAGGCGACGCGATTCAACACCACCACCCGGTCTTCGTTGTTTTTGAC
>JBEVOI010000359.1:0-5513 GCA_040507665.1 Burkholderiales bacterium | reverse complement strand
GATTTCCCGGACGCCCAGCCGTCGCAACCACTCTTCGGCGAGCGGGGGTACGTTCTCCCGGGTAACGAACGCCTGCTCGGCAAGCAGATCCGGCGTGGCGCCGACCTCCGCGCGGATGAATGCGATCCGGTCTCCCCGGCCGTCGACCCAGACCCCCCGCCAGCCCGCGAGCAGCAGCGCGTGCGTATTGTTCTCGGTGCCGTTCCCCGAACCGATCTCGATGAAGGTACGCCCGCCGCCGATGCGGTCGAAGATGGCCGCGATGATGCCGTCCTCGTCGGTCTGGGAGTAGACCTTGTATCCCCGAAGCAGCAGGTTGTCCGGCATGTCGCGGCGAACCTGCTCGCGCACGCGGGCCATCTCGTCCGACATCGCACCCTGCTTGAGAACGGGGTCCGTGACGCGCTTGCGGAACAGCTTGCGGAACAGCTTGGCCATATTGCTTCAGGAACGTGATGGGAGCCGAGCGGCGGCAAAACCGGACAACATGCAAAGGCCCGACATTCTAGTGCGAGTGTGGCAGCGTGATATACACAGGGCCGATGTCGCAGGTATCGGCCGATCCGCCCGATCGAGGCGCGAGATGCCGTTGGCAACCATCGCGCTGTCAGTGACGAACACAAATCTTGCCGAACTGCTTGCCGCTCGCCAAGTGGTCGAGCGCCTCGCGCAACTCTTCGAATCTGAACACACGGTCGATCGTGGGGCGCAGTTGGTGTTGGGAGATTGCGCGAGCCATGTCGTTGAAGTCATCGCGGTTGCCGACCGTGATCCCCTGCAACCGGACGTGCCGCGTGACGATGAGACCGAGCCTTGCGTCCAGCGCGCCCCCGGAGAGCACCCCGATCATGCTGATCGTACCGCCTACGCGAATCGCACGCAGCGATTGCGGCAGCGTCGCCTGCCCGCCGACCTCGACGATATGATCGACGCCCTCGCCCCCCGCCAGCTCGCGCGCTCGTTTGCCCCACTCAGGGGTCGTGCGATAGTTGATGCATTCGTCGGCGCCCATGGCGTGAGCCCGCGCGAGCTTTTCATCGCTCGAAGACGTGACGATTACGTGCGCCCCGAGAATTCTGGCGAACTGCAGCGCGAAGAGCGAGACACCTCCGGTACCCTGCACCAGGACCTTGTCGCCAGCCTTCACTCGCCCTTCGGTCACCAGGGCGCGCCACGCGGTCACGGCGGCACAGGGGAGGGTCGCAGCCTCGATGTCGCTGAGATGCGCCGGCACCTGCGCCACACCCTGCTCGGAAACAACCATGTACTCCGCCATGGTGCCGTCGAGCTCGCAACCGAGGCTGAGCGACAGCCTCTCCGCGTCAGGCTCACCGCTCACCCAGGTCTGCAACATGACTGGGCAAACGCGATCGCCAATCCTGACTCGCGATACAGATTCTCCGACCGATTCGACGATCCCGACACCGTCGCCGAGCAGGATGAGGGGAAGCGATCCCTGCCTCGAGCCGTAGCCTCGCACTGGAACCACCAAATCGCGGTAGTTGAGGGCCGACGCCTGCATCCTGAGCCGCACCTGGCCTGGGCCCGGCGTCGGCTCCGGCCGGGTGCCGAGGCGCACATTTTCCATCGACCACGCATCTTCAACCTGGAAGACGCGCATCATCAATCCATCGGAATGCCGGCCGACGCTCGCTGCCGCATAAGCACATGCTGCCTCTGATTGTCCGCGGTGGCGGAATGGAAGCGATGGAGCTGCGAGGGTGCCTTACCGAGGAGCTGCTGTCTCACTATTGCTGGGCTGCGCGACGTCGAGCCGTGCAAAGCGGTCATCTCGCTCGCGCAGCAGCCAATACACGACTCCGAGAACGAGTGTGGCGCTCGCGAGCGCTGCGATTGTCGCAGCGCCGGTCGCAGTGATATCCAGAATCACGAACTTGCGACTGAGTGCAAGCAGGGCGATCAGAATCACCGTCTTGACCTGGATGATGCTCTCGTGCCTGAGCGCCACGCGGATGATCGAGTGCTTGAACTCCATCGCTATCAGCAGCGTCATGATCATGCCGAACAGGGCCTGGAACACCTCGTGATCCAGGGGGTCGAGCGCGCCGCCGAGCACGAGCGGCAAGAGTCGCTTGAGCAGCTGGAAGAGCGCGATTACGATGACCACGGCGATGATCAGGCTCAACGCGAGCGCGACAATTTGCTCGAAGCGCTCGTACGCAGTCATGAGTGGCCGGCGATGGTGCGCGTCCCCAAATATCCGGGCTAGCGGACTGCGGTTGGTATCCATTTCATTCTCCTGGCCCAGTCTTGAGACCGAATGGAAGGCATGGGCTTCCTTTCCTTGACCACCATCGAATGTGCTGCGCTGCGAGCAAAATGCTTCCTGGTCAAAGAGCGTGAGCCGAAATGTAGATTACTACTGTGGGCATCGATCTCGCAAAAGCCCCGTTCAGCGTGCGTGTGCTGGACAAGACCGTGATGGTGGCGCGCCTGTTCTGATCACCAGGGAGGCGAAGCCGCGACTCATCTCGGGGCAGGGGCTGGGGACGAAGCAAACTGCGTATCGCCTGCTTCGATGAAGCTGGTCACCTCCTCAAGCACGGGCGCCCGATCCCGATAGGGCTTCGCTAGCACCCCTAGGACCTCGATGTGGCCGAGGTCGGGGTAGCCCACTTCGGTCACCGGCCCGCCGACGGCGCGGATGCGCTGGGCAAGCCGCTTCGAGTTTCCGGGCAGTACCGTCTTGTCCTGCTCACCATATAGGACCAGCGCGCGCGGCGAGTTGACGGCGACGAGGTTCACCGGCTGCGTTGCGGGCAGATCGGGCGCGTCGCCAAACACCTTCTCCAGTGTACTACTCGTGAACGGCAGGAAATCATAGGGGCCGGCCATTCCGATGAAACCAGCCAGGTCGGCGTGCTTGCCCCCCGCAGCCTCGATGTAGCGGCAGTCGAAGGCAAGCATCGCGGCGTTGTAGGCACCGGCCGAGTGTCCCATCACGAAGACTCGCCGCGGGTCGCCGCCGAAGACTGCGATGCGGTTCTGCACCCACGTCACCGCCGCCGCACCATCGTCGAGGAAGGTTGGAAATTTCACCTCCGGGTAAAGCCGGTAATCCGGAATGACGACGACGAAGCCTTTCGAGGTCAGGGCCTCGGCCACGAACTTGTAGTCCCCACGATTGCCCCGCTGCCAAGAGCCGCCGTAGAAGAACACTACCACTGGGGCCGGACTGCGGTGGATTTTCGGGACGTACACGTCCAGCTTCTGGCGCGTATGGGCGCCGAAGGCATGGTTCCGGCTCGCCGTGTAGCCGTCGTCGGGAATCGTCGCGTTGAGGGCGGCGAGCGGCGAGCAGCCTGCCGCGAGCACCGCGAGGAGCACTCCGGCGAGCCAAATCGGGAAGCGGGGACGCATCGTTACGCCGCCGGAAACGGTCACCTCGGCCACTCGGAGAGGGAACAACGTCGCTCGCCCCGAGCCATGCCGTGCACCGTGCCGAAGGCCGGTTTCGCGCCGCCGGAGAGAAAGAGTCGTGTCACTTCAGAAGGAAAAGCGTGGCCAGCCCCAGGAAGATGAAGAAACCGCCGCTGTCCGTCAACGCCGTGATCATCACGCTCGATCCGACCGCTGGATCGCGGCCGAACTTGTACATCACAAACGGAATGATCACGCCGGCGAACGCGGCGAGGAGCAGATTGAGCGTCATCGCAGCCATCATCACCATGCCCAGCGCGAACTTGTTGTAGAGCAGGAACGCCACCACGCCGAGGATCGTTCCCCACAGCAGCCCGTTGATGAGCGCGATGAGCAGCTCCTTGCCGAGCAGCTTGCGCGCGTTGCCGGCGGTGATCTGCCCGAGAGCGAGCGCGCGGACGATCATGGTGATGGTCTGGTTGCCGGAGTTCCCGCCAATCCCCGCTACGATCGGCATGAGCGCCGCGAGCGCCACGATCTTCTCGATCGACCCCTCGAATGCGCCGATCACGCGCGAAGCGATGAAAGCCGTAACCATGTTGATTGCAAGCCACGTCCACCGGTTGCGCAGGCTGTTCCAGACCGGCGCGAAGATGTCCTCTTCTTCCTTCAGGCCGCCCAGCTTCAGCATTTCGGTGTCAGTCGTCTCGCGGATGTAGTCCATGACCGCCTCGACCGTGACGCGCCCGATCAGTTTGCCACCGGGATCGACGACCGGGGCCGAGATCAGGTTGTAGCGCTCAAACGCCTCCGCTGCCTGATGGCCATCGTCGTCGGGGAGGAACGTCACCACGTCCCGCTGCACGAGCGCGCCTACGCTCACCTCGGGCTCGTTCAGCAACAGCTGGTTGAGCGGCAGGATGCCGCGCAGCGTGTTCTGGCGGTCCACTACGAACAGCGTGTCGGTGTGGCTCGGCAGCTCTCCGATGCGGCGCAGGTAACGCAGCACGACCTCGAGGGTCACGTCCTCGCGAATGGTCACCATGCCGAAGTCCATCAGCGCGCCGACCGTGTTCTGGGGATAGGAGAGCGCGGCCCGGAGGTGCTCGCGTTCCTCCACCGGGAGCAGGTTGAACACGTCGGCGATGACTTCGCGGGGAAGGTCGGGCGCGATGTCCGCGATCTGGTCGCTCTCGAGCTGCTCGGCCGCCGCCACAAGCTCGTCGCGGTCCATATGCGCGATGAGGGTTTCGCGCACCGGTTCCGAAACCTCGAGCAGGATCTCGCCGTCCCGCTCCGCCTTGATCAGGTCCCAGACCTGCAGCCGCTGGGCGAGCGGCAGCGCCTCCAGGATGTAGGCCACGTCCGCCGGGTGCATTTGGTTGAGCTTCCTTTCGAGCTCGACCAAATGCTGTTTGTGAACGAGGCTTTCGACGAGGTCGTGTCGCGGCCCTGTCTGACGGTGGACGATGTCCTCCACGACCTTCTGCTTGTTCAGCAGGGTGACGACCTGCTGCAGAAGGTCCTGGACGTTGCCCGCCTGCTCTCCGACTTCTGCCATGGCGCGACTAGGATGGCGCGGAATGTCGACAAAGCCGACATTCTAGGGAATCCGTCTTGCTGCTGCGTGAGGATTTGCCGCGCGGCTTCACTACGGCCAAGGGCTCGGATTGGCGTTCAGGGAACCTCGGCCGTGCCCATGCGCGAAAGGATGATCTGCGTCTTGCGTTCAATCCAGCGAGTGCCACGGCTGCGGTCGTAGAAGCGCGGGTTGGGCACGATGGCCGCAAGCCAAGCGGCCTGCTCGGGCCCGAGCTTCGCCGCGCTGGTGCGGTAGTAATGCTGGGCGGCGGCTTCCGCGCCGAAGATGCCGTTGCCCCACTCGATCACGTTCAGGTAGATCTCGAGGATGCGGCGCTTGCTCATGACGCCTTCGAGCATGAGCGTGATGATCGCCTCCTGGACCTTGCGCCACGGGCTGCGGTCCCCCGACAGAAACAGATTCTTTGCGAGCTGCTGGGAGATGGTGGAGCCGCCGGCGACGACCCGCCCCTTCCTCAGGTTCTTCTCGTAGGCCTTCTCGATCGCGTCCCAGTCGAAGCCCTCGTGGTCGGCAAACTTCGCGTCCTCGG
>JBEVOI010000336.1:0-15720 GCA_040507665.1 Burkholderiales bacterium | reverse complement strand
GACCGCGGGGCGCGGCGCATCATCGCTGGCGACAGCGGTGAGCTCTACTACTCCGACGATCACTATCGCAGCTTCCGGCGCATCATCGAATGAACAACCTCGATCAACTCCTCTCGAGTCTCACTTTGAGCGGACCGTGCGCGACCCGGCAGGCGGCGGCGGCGCTGGCCGTCTCCGCAGGGTTGAAGGGCTACGGCGTCTACGCCATCGACCTTGCCGGAATCGCGGACAAGGCGACGCTGATGGAACGCCTGCAAAGCGCGCTGCACTTTCCCGAGTGGTTCGGACGTAACTGGGATGCGCTCGAGGACTGCCTGACGGACATGTCCTGGAGCGACCACGTGGGCTATGCGTTGCTGATCCGGGGCGGCGGCGCACTGCGTCGGGAGCAGAAGCCGCTGTTCGACACGCTGGTCGACGTGCTGAAGAGCGCTGCCGATTACTGGCGCGGGCAGGAACGCCCGTTCTGGGCATTCTTCCTCGATGTGCAGCCAGACCCGACGCTGCCTCGGTTTCCATGACCTTCGGGGCGCCGCAGCGCCGCCCGCAATGCCGCACAAGATTCCGGTCTCGGTCCTCGTGATCATCCATACCCCGGAGCTCGAGGTGCTGCTGCTGGAGCGCGCACCGTGGCCGGACTACTGGCAGTCGGTAACCGGCAGCCTCGATACGGAGGAAGAACCACTGCGCGACGCGGCCCTTCGGGAGGTTGCCGAGGAGACGGGTATCGACGCCGCGCGCTATCCGCTGGTCGACTGGAGCATTCAGAACGAATACGAGATCTACGCCGAGTGGCGCTGGAAATACGCGCCGGGTGTCAGCCGGAACACCGAGCACGTGTTCGGCCTGGCCGTCCCCAAGCCGACGCCCGTCCGGCTCGCCCCCGAGGAACACTCCCGCTATCTGTGGCTACCATGGCGCGCGGCGGCGGAGAAGTGCTTCTCGTGGACCAACCGGGACGCGATCCGCCTGCTTCCCAAGATGCCCCGACGCTTCCCGCAGGGGGTGTGACGGCTACCAGGGCGCCGGCAACAAAGCACTTGAAAGTCTGTCTTACACGCATACCATTGCGGGTCCCGTCGAATTGACGGGTGGAGCAGAAGGAGCCACGCATGCAAACCGCCGCCATCGCCTTTGATCGCTTCGAGAAGCTGCAGGACGACGCTTGTCAGGATCGCATCCTCGCGGCGAAGGCAGCACTTGGACAGCGCGCGGTCATCCTCGGGCACCATTACCAGCGCGCCGACGTATACCGGCACGCGCATCTCACGGGTGACTCGCTCAAGCTCTCTCGGCTGGCTGCGCAGACAGAAGCGGAGTTCATCGTATTTTGCGGCGTGCACTTCATGGCCGAAGTCGCGGACATCCTGTCGAAGCCCCATCAGATCGCGATCCTCCCGGACTTGAATGCCGGCTGCTCAATGGCGGACATGGCGAATCTCGCGAAAGTGGACCGCGCGTGGCGCGAGCTCGCCGAGGTGCTGAACCCCGACGAGACCATCACGCCAGTCACGTACATCAATTCCGCCGCCGACCTGAAGGCGTTCTGCGGCGAGCACGGCGGCATCGTCTGCACTTCCAGCAACGCGCCGAAGATTCTCGAATGGTCGTTCGGCCGCCGCGAGAAGGTGCTCTTCTTTCCCGACCAGCACTTGGGACGCTGGAGCGGATTCAAGATGGGCATCCCGCTGGAAGAGATGCTCGTGTGGGACCCCGATGAGCCCCTCGGCGGGCTCACGGTGGAGCAGATCCAGCGCGCGAAGATCCTGCTCTGGAAGGGCCACTGCTCGGTGCATCAGATGTTCCAGCCGCAACATGTCCTACGCTGGAAGAATCAGCATCCCGACGGCATCGTGATCTCCCATCCGGAGGCGAGCTTCGAGGTATGCAAGCTCTCCGATTACGTCGGCTCCACCGAATACATCATCAAGACCATCGCGGAGGCGCCCGCGAATACCCGCTGGCTGGTGGGCACGGAGCTCAATCTGGTGAACCGGATCGCCGAGGAGTTCAAGCCGCAGGGCAAGATCGTCCAGTTCATGGCGCCGACCGTGTGCATGTGCTCGACCATGGCGCGCATCGATCCGCAGCACTTGGCGTGGTGCCTCGAGAACCTGGTCGAGGGCAGGGTCGTGAACCGGATCAGCGTTCCTGCGGACGAGGCGATGCCGGCGAAGCTCTCCCTGGACCGCATGCTCGCGGTGTCCTGAGTTCGATCCTTTGTCCAGGCGGGCCAGGGCGCTGATGCTGAATGTCGCAAGATGGTGCCTGGTGCTTGTGGCCGGGCTAACCGTTGCCCGCGCTGCGGCTGCGCCCGATCCGGAGGTGCGAATCGAGCGGCGCGGTGACGCCTACGCAGTCTCCGCCCGACTCGCGGTCGACGTCGACCGCTCTATCGCATGGGAGGTCATCACCGACTATGATCGGCTGCGCAATTTCGTGCCCGACATGGACGAGAGCCGGATCGTGAGCCGACCGGGCGAGCCGACGCTGGTGCGTCAGTCGGGCGCGTGGAACTTGCTGGGCTATCGCGTGCCTGTGCAGATCGTCGCACAGATCGACGAACAGCCCATGCACAGCGTCCGTTTCCACTCCGTGAGCGGCAACGTGCGGGTCGAGAATGGTGAGTGGAGCATTGCTGAACAGGGCGGGGGCGTTACCATCACCTATCGGGTCGAGTGCACGCCGGACTTCTGGGTACCGCCGATCCTCGGCACCGTGCTGATCCGTCGGGACGTGCGCGCGAAACTGGAGCGGGTCGCGCAGGAAATGCTCAAACGCGACTCGGCACAGCGCAGACCCCAGTTTCTGCTACCCGAGCACGCCTCCTGAGCTTCGCATCGGCTACACTTCCGCTGGAAGGAGCAGGCCTCCACCTTCCCGCTGCGTCATGATCGAGACCCTTCGCGTCACTACCTACAACATGCACAAGGGGCTGTCCTCGTTCAACCGCCGCATGGTGGTGCACGAGGTGCGGGAACGCCTCGCGTCCGTAGGTGCGGATGTCCTGTTCCTGCAGGAGGTGCAGGGCGAGCATGAGCAGCACGCGCGGCGCTTCGACAACTGGCCGGTAAAGCCCCAGCACGAGTTCATCGCTGGCGGCGAATGGGGTGAGTTTGCCTACGGCAAGAACGCGAGCTACAACGGGGGCCATCACGGCAATGCCATCCTTTCGCGGTTTCCCATCTCGCGTTGGGACAACGAGGACATCTCCGCGCACCGGTTGGAGCACCGCGGGCTGCTCCACTGCGAGATCGAAGTGCCGGGGTGGGAGCAGCCGCTCCACTGCGTGAATGTGCATCTCGGGCTCGCCGCCCGCTGGCGCTGGCGGCAGCTCGAGGCGCTGCGCAAGCGGATCGAGCGCCTCGTGCCGGATGACGCGCCGCTCGTTATCGCCGGAGACTTCAACGACTGGCGCCGGCACGCAAGCAACGAGCTGATCGCGGCGCTCGAGGTCCAGGAAGCATTCGAGGCCTACCGCGGCCGCCCAGCGCGAAGTTTTCCGGCGGCGCTGCCGATGTTCAGCCTGGATCGCATCTACGTGCGTGGATTTAAGGTGAAGCAGGCACGGGTCCATCAGGGGCACTTCTGGTCGCGGTTGTCCGACCATGCCGCACTCACGGCCACGCTTCTCAAGAATTGACGATGCAAATCGAACGAGTAATCGGCCGGCGCCTACGAGTGTGGTGCATTGCAGCATCCATTCTGCACCATTCCGATGCGCGCCGCGCTTGCCGAGTTAAGGACAAAGCGCCTAACGTCATGTTCCATAAGACTCCCATTGCCTTGGCACGTTAATGGCTAAAGAACTGGTTGAAGACATTGAGGCAATTCCGCTCTTTGTTTTCATCCTCCTCCTTTGGTAATTGGGGCACCGATTTTCGGTGCCCTTTTTTTGCCTTACCATCTCCTGTACGCGCGCCGCACGGAAACGCGAACGTCCCCAAGGCGCGACCCCGCTGCGCTAACATCCTCGGCATCGTCCTTCATGGGTGCCGCCCCTCGGCCATGAGCTCTGCTGCGTTGCCCCGTGGCCTCGCCTTCCACCTTTGTGCCGTTCAGTTTCTCGCGGCCCTGAGCTGGATCGCCTATGTCGTTTACCTGCCGCGGATGGCGGCGTCCGCGGGCTTGCCGGTCGCTGCTGTCGGCTGGATTCTGTTCGCCGACCAGCTGGTGTTTGCTGCCGCCGACCTCTACCTGGGCCGGGCGGCCGACCACGCGCTGCGCACAATCGGGAGGATCGGGCCGCTCCTCGCCGGGGTTACCGTGGCGTCTGGAGCTGTGCTCGTTGCGCTCCCAGCCATCGCCGATGCTGCTGGCGCCTCCGGGCCCGGCTGGAAGACGCTGTTCTTCCTGCTCCTTCTGGTCTGGGCGGTGACCTCGTCGGCGCTCCGGGCACCCGCCCTCGCGCTAGTGGCGAAGCGCACCCCGAGGCCATCGCTGCCGGGGCTGGCCGCGCTCGTGGCGATTGGCAACGCCCTCGCGGCGGCCGCTGCCCCGTACCTCGCCCTCGCGGCGAAGGACCACGATCCGGTGTGGGCATTTCTGCTCTCCACGGTTACGCTGGTTGCTGCGGTGGCGGGCCTCGCCGCCGCGGAGCGGAAAGGTCTATCGCTAACCGAAAACCGATCTGCGCCCGAAGAAGAGAAAAAGCCGTCGGCCCCTCCCAGCCGCGAGGCGGTGGCTGGATTCTTCGCTGCCGCCGCTCTCCTCGCCGTCGGATTTCAGATTCACAACAATCTCAACGCGGCGGTCCTGTACCGGAAGTTCGCTCCCGCGTCCGAACTACCGTGGCTGTTGCCGGTATTCTGGATCGGCGTCAACCTGTTCGCGCTGGTCGGAGCGTGGCTCGCAAGGCGGCACGGCGCTTTCACGACACTGACCGGTGCCGTGCTGGTGGGCGCGGCGTCTACCGCGTTCGCAGCCGTTGCACCTGGTCTCGGCTGGCTCGCGGTTTCGCAGTTCCTCGCCGGTGGCGCCTGGGGCGCGATCATGGCGGTGCTCTTTGCCCACGCGCTTGCCCTGGGCAAGCCGGGAAGCGAGGGCCAAATGGCGGGGCGGCTATCGGCGCTGCTGGCCGTGGCAGCAGTGGTCCGCATCGGAATCGCGAACATGCAGCTTCCGGCAGCCCATCCGTTCGTGGTCGTCGCACTTTGGCTACCCGCAACGCTCTGGCTCGTTGCTGCGCTTGTGCTGTGGCGTACGAAATCCAACGAAGGCCCACCTTGATTTCGGACTGCTCCCCTGCCGCCTACAATGCGGCTGTTCCTGCATCCACGCCGAGAACCGCTTGAGACGCGCCCCATACGATCCCGACTCGCGTTCGATCGCCCAGTCTGCCGGCGGACATCGCCACCGCAGTGAATGGCACGCGGCGCGCCTGCTGCTGCCCTATCTGTGGGAGTTCAAGTGGCGTGTGCTGCTCGCGCTGGCGTTCCTGTCCGCGGCCAAGGTGGCGAACGTCGGCGTGCCGCTGGTGCTCAAGAACATCGTCGATGGGCTGAGTCCGCAGCAGGCGGTGATTGCGGTTCCACTCGCGCTGCTGGTTGCCTACGGGGCGCTGCGGCTTTCCACTACGCTCTTCGCGGAGCTGCGCGACGTCGTTTTCGTGCGCGTGACACAGCGGGCGATCCGCCGCATCGCGCTCAACGTCTTCCGGCACCTGCACGGTCTCTCGCTCCGGTTCCACCTCGAGCGGCAGACCGGGGGCGTCTCCCGCGATATCGAGCGCGGGTCGCGTGGGGTCTCGACGCTGCTCTCGTACATGCTCTTCTCGATCATCCCGGTGATCCTGGAGTTCTCCCTCGTGGCGGCGGTGCTGCTCACGAAGTTCGACTGGCGGTTCGCGGCCGTCACGTTCGCCGCGGTTACCATTTACATCGCCTTCACGATTACAGTCACTGAATGGCGCATGGACATCCGCCGCCGTGCAAACGAGCTCGACTCGAAAGCGAATACGCGCGCGATCGACAGCCTGCTTAACTACGAGACGGTCAAATACTTCAACAACGAGGAGTACGAGGCGCGCCGCTACGACGAGAACCTGCAGAAGTACGAAGCAGCTGCGGTCACGAACGAGGCGTCCCTCGGGCTGCTCAACATCGGGCAAAGCTTCATCATTGCAATCGCGGTGACGCTGCTCATGATCTTCGCCGCGCAGGGCGTCGTCGCGCACGAGCTGACGCTGGGTGATCTCGTGCTCATCAACGGGCTGCTGATCCAGCTCTACATCCCGCTCAATTTTCTCGGCATGGTCTATCGCGAGATCAAGCAGGCGCTCACCGACATGGATCGCATGTTTTCCCTGCTGGAGCAGAACAAGGAGATCCAGGACGCGCCAGGTGCGGTTCCGCTCCCCGAAGGGCCGGCCACCATCCGCTTCGAGCACGTGGACTTCAGTTACGATCCGAAGCGCACGATCCTGCACGACGTGAGCTTCGAGGTGCCGGCCGGCAGCAAAGTGGCTGTGGTGGGCCATTCGGGCTCCGGCAAGTCGACCCTCGCGCGCCTCATGTTCCGATTCTACGAGGCAAACGGCGGCCGCATTACGGTGAACGGCCGCGATATCCGCGAGGTGAGGCAGTCGAGCCTGCGCGCGGCGATCGGCATCGTTCCCCAGGACACGGTGCTCTTCAACGACACGATCTACTACAACATCCAGTACGGCCGGCCGGACGCCCCACGCGAGGAGGTGATCGAGGCCGCGCGTGCAGCCCACATCCACGACTTCATCGAAAGTCTGCCGGACAAGTACGAAGCGCGGGTGGGAGAGCGCGGGTTGAAACTCTCGGGCGGCGAGAAGCAACGAGTCGCGATCGCCCGGGCGCTGCTCAAGAACCCACGCATCATGATCTTCGACGAGGCGACCTCGGCGTTGGACTCGAAGTCCGAGCAAGCGATCCAGTCGGAGCTCGAGCGAGTGGCGACCGGGCGCACTACGCTCGTCATCGCGCATCGATTATCGACGGTGATGGATGCCGGCCAGATCCTCGTCATAGACCACGGCCGCATCGTCGAGCGTGGCACCCACAGGGAGTTGCTCGCGGCGGGCGGTGCGTACGCCCATATGTGGGCACTTCAGCAGCACGAGCGCGCCGGTTTGGAGTCGATCGAGGGGGAAACGGAGAGCCCGTCCATTCCCGAGCGCGTCGTGGCCGGCTGACTTACGGGCTGCAGCGTGCGCTTGACGCGCCCGATGTCGTAGCCCTGCTGCTGCGCCTTCCGGAGCAGTTCTCTGTAGAGCGGGTCGCTTATCTGCGGCGTGCGCGCCAGCACCCACAGGTAATCTCGCGACGGGTGGCCCACGACGGCGTATTGATAGTCGGGGTCGAGCTCGATAATCCAGTAGGCGCCAGAGAACGGCCAGAAGAACTGCACGTCGAGCTTTGCGTTGGTGGCGGAGTCGGTCACCCAGGCTTTGCCGACGATGCTACGCGGCGCGCCGTCCAGCGCCTTCTCGCGGCAGGTGTTCTCGACCCGGATAGCGCCGTCCTCGCGCATGGAATATTCGGCCGTCGTACCGACGCAGCCCTTCTGGAACCATGAGGGAATGGTGGCGATCTCGTACCACTTTCCTGTATAGCGCTTGAGATCCACCTTGGGCACCGTATGCAGTTCGCCTTTGCCGTATGGCGCAGCCGTACAGGCGGCAGCGACGAGTGATGCAATCGCGGCAAACATTCGGACGGACGTAATCCCCTCTCTCGTTCGCATCAGACTTCGATCAGCCTGTGCGACCCAGGTTCGCTCCGCAGCTGCAGCCGGCAAGGTGATCTTCAACCCGGACGAAAGCACACCGCAACCAGTGTGCCGCGCCCATCCGCGCCGGAGTTCACCGAGACATCCGCGTGGTGGCGCTCCACGATTTCGCGCACGATGGCGAGGCCGAGTCCGCAGCCCTCCTGACCGGTCCCGAGAATGCGGTGAAAGCGCTCGAAGACGCGCTCGCGCTCCGCAACCGCGATGCCCGGGCCATCGTCCTCCACGCTCAGGCTGATGGCTAGTGCTTCGCCCTTCACGCGGACCGTCACCCGCCCCCCACCGGGCGTGTAGCGGACTGCGTTGTCGAGCAGGTTCGAGATGAGCTCCCGCAGCAGCACCGCGTCGCCCGTCACGTTCGCCGCGCGGGCGGCACCTTCGAAGCCGAGGTCGATGGATTTCTTCAGCGCCGCCGCGACCCAGTCGGAAGTGGTTTCCTTTGCAAGTTGATTGACGTCCACCGATTGGAACCGGTCGGGCCGGTCCGCCCCCGGCTCGGCGCGGGCGAGTGCGAGCAGCTGGTTCACAAGATGCGCGCTACGCTCGGACGCGGACTGGATCTGGGCAAGCGAGTGCAACACCGCCGCCGGATCGCGCTCTCGCAACGCAAGCTCGGTCTGGGTCTTGAGGCCTGCGAGCGGGGTACGCAGCTGGTGCGCGGCGTCGGCAACGAAGCGCCGCTGCGCCGCGAGCGTGGCGCCGAGCCGCTCGAGCAACCCGTTGATCGCACCCACCATCGGCCGCACTTCCTGCGGCGCGGTCCGCTCCTCCAGCGGGCTCAGGTCCCGGTGCGACCGGCGCCGGATCGCGTCGGCGAGTGCTTCCAGGGGTCGCAGCCCGCGTGCGACTCCAAACCAGACGAGGACTGCCGCGAGCGCGAGCAGGATCACCTGCGGCAGGAGCATGCCGACGAGGATTTCGCGGGCGAGGATGCGGCGCTTCACCAGCGTTTCGCCCACCGCTACAATCGCGCGGCTGCTCGCTTCGCTGCCGGCAAGCGGGACCGCTACCGCCGCCAGCCGGAGTGGTTCGCCGAGAAATCGCGAATCGTAGAACATCGGCTTGCCGCCGCGGAGGGGATCGGACGGTGGCGATGCGAGCTCGCGATGACCGAACACGAAATCACCGCGATCGTCGCTCACCCGATAGAAACGCCGATCGAGCTCGTCCACCTCGAAGACCTGCAGCGCGGCTGCCGGCACGTCGACGCGCACCAGCCCGCCCTCCAGCCGGACGCGCCCGGCGAGCGCAATCGCCTCGCTCGCGAGCGCCCGGTCATAAGCGAGGTCCGCGAACTGGAACGCGAGGCCGTAGCAGAAGACCGCATCTGCTGCGAAAAGTAGCGTAAGCGGGAATAGCACCCACGCGAGGAGGGTGCCGCGCAACGAGCCGGCTCGCGGTTCAGAGGGGTTTGTCAATCAGGTACCCCAGTCCACGGATGGTTCGAATCACGAGGCCCGATGGCTCGAGCTTCCGGCGCAGGCGGTGGACGTAGACTTCGATGGCATTGGCGCCAATCTCCTCGCCCCAGCGCGACAGCCGTTCGGCCAGATGCTCCTTCCCGACCACACGTCCAGTGCGGGTCAGAAGCACCTCCAGCACGCCGATCTCCCTTGCCGACAGCTCGAGCGCGGCGCCGTTGACCAGCGCACGTCGTCCCAGACTGTCGAACACGAGCGGGCCGAGGACGATCTGCGGGCTTGCCCCGAACTGCCCCCGGCGCAGCAGTGCCCGCGCCCGTGCCTCGAGCTCCGCCAGGTCGAACGGCTTCACGAGGTAGTCGTCGGCGCCCAGGTCGAGGCCCGTCACGCGGTCTCCGACGGCATCGCGCGCGGTCAGGATCAACACGGGCGCCCGGCCGCCCCGGTGCCGCAGTCGGCACAGAACCTCCAGGCCGTCCATCCCAGGCAGCCCGAGGTCGAGGATCACAAGATCGTAGTCCTGCCCGGCCAGCGCGGAATCGGCTGCGGTACCCGTGGATACCCGGTCCACGCGGTAGCCGCCCTGGGCGAGGGAGCGCTCGATGCCGTCGCCCAGCACAGGGTCGTCCTCTACAATCAGGATGCGCACGGCTGTTGGGAAGTAAGCCTGCTGTAAGGGTGCGTTGCTAGAGTTTGAAGCCGGCGCAGCGGCACGGATGTTCGGGCAAGGCCGCTGCGCTGCCCAGAACAATGATGCGCAACCGATTCTTCGCCTCCGTGGCGCTTATGTGCTGCTGCTCCGCCGGTGCGGCGCAGGAGGGGGCTCCGCCCGCCACCGAATTATATCCCGACCTGTCGCGGCTCACCCTGCAGCAGGCGGAGACGCTCTTTCTGAAGCGCAATCGGGAGCTGCAGGTTGCCCGCCGCGGTGTGGAGGTTGCGGAGGCCGACAGGCTTGCGGCCGCAGCGCGGCCGAATCCCGTGGTGGCCGCGAACGTCAGCAATCTTGGGCCGCGGCGCGCGACCATCAACGGCGTATCCATGACCCGCAATCCTGACACCATCGTGTCCCTGACCCAGCTTTTCGAGCGCGGCAACAAGCGCGAGCTGCGCATGGATGCCGCCCAGCTCGGCATCGACGCGTCCCGCGAGGACCTTGCCGATGCGTTGCGGGTGCAGGAAGTGGTGCTCGCCTCGACCTACTACGATCTGCTCTTCGCCCAGTCACGCGCCCGCATCGCCGAGGAATCCTCGCAACTCTTCCGCCGTACCGTGTCTGCAGTCGAGCTTCGGCTCAAGGCCGGCGACCTGGCCGCCAGCGAGGTCGCCCGCATTCGGGTCGACGCCCTGCGAGCGGAGAACGAGGCGCGTGTTGCTCGCGCCGAGGTGGAGAGGGCGCAGTCTACGCTTGGCTACTTGATCGGCGCCGAGCCGGAGGCGCGGCGGATCGTGGCCGACGATGCATGGCCGGCCATTACCTCTCAAACCGAGCCGGACATCGAGCAGATCCTTGGGCGGCGTACGGACGTACGCGCGGCGAGTGCGCGTCTGAGGGCCGCCGAGAAGCGCCGCGACCTCGCCAGGTCGCTGCGCACCCGGGACTTGACCGTCGGCGTCCAGTACGAGAGCTTTCCTGACGACATCAAGAACAATACGCTCGGCTTCACGGTGGCGGTGCCGCTCTTCACGAATTACTTCTACGAGGGGGAGATCGCACGCGCCGAGGTCGAGTACACCGCGGCCCAGGAAAACGTCGAGCGAGTGCGTGCGGTGGCCCTGGGGGACATCCAGCGCGCCCGTGCCGAACTGGACGCGGCGGCGGATCGGGTGCGGCGCTACGACGACGCGTTGCTTAGGGACGCGGAGCGGGCGGCCAAGGGGGCCGAGTTTGCCTATGAGAAAGGCGCAGCCGGAGTCCTCGAGCTGCTCGACGCGCGCCGCACGCTGTTCGGGTCGCGCGTCGAAGCGGTAGCGGCGCGGGCCGACTATGCCCGGGCTCTCGCATTCTGGCGCGCAGCCCTCGGCGAGAATGTGTTCAACGCAGAGGCCACCGAGCCCTCTTCCCGGGAACCCCCACGATGAATCGGCGCCGCGTGCTTTTCGGTCTGCTGGCTCTCGCGCTGCTTACCGCAGGTGCGTTCGGCGTGTATTGGTTTGCGACGCGGGAGGTGCCACAGGCGAAGCCGGAGACCCAGGCGCCAGCGCAGCTAGGACCCGGCACCCTGCGTTATCCGCCCGGGGCGCCACAGCTCTCGTTCCTCCGCATCCAGCCCGTTTCTGCCTATCCAGAGCCGGTCACGGAGATGCTGAACGGCCGCATTGCGTACGACGAAAACCTGACCGCAAGGGTGAGCTCTCCTATCGCGGGTCGGGTTACGAAGCTTCTGAAACAGCCTGGCGATGCCGTGAAAGCTGGTGACGCCCTGGCCGAGATCGATGCGCCCGACTACGCTACGGCCCAGTCGGACCTGCGCCGGGCCGAGGCCGAGGCCGCGCAGAAGCGCACAGCGCTCGCGCGCAGCCGCACCCTGGTCGAGGGCGAGGTAGCACCGCGCAAGGATCTGGAGGCGGCCCAATCCGAGTTGAAGCAGGCCGAGGCGGAGCTCAGCCGAGCGCGCGAGCGGCTGCGCATCCTGAATCTCGGTCAGACAGGCGGTGGCGATCGGTTCGTGCTGCGCGCCCCGATCGCGGGCATCATCACTGAGCGCAAGACCAATCAGGGCAATGAGGTGCGCCCCGATCTCGCCGATCCGTTATTCGTGATCAGCGATCCGGACCACCTGTGGATCGTCATCGACGTGCCGGAGCGGCTGATTGCACGCATCGAGCGTGGGCAGACGGTCGCGATCGAGGTCGATGCGTATCCCGCCGAGCGCTACGGCGAGCGCTTCATCGGCCTCGTCGACTACATCGGTGCGGTCCTCGACCCGGAGACGCGGCGCGTGCCGGTGCGGGCGCTGGTGGCAAACCCGAAGCAAATGCTAAAGCCGGAAATGTACGCGCGCGCCCTCCCGCTCGCCGCGGAGGGCCGTGAGATGGTGCGTATTCCGAACTCGGCGCTGTCGACCGAGGGGCTCTACAGCTTCGTCTTCGTCGAGAAAGAGCCCGGCGTGCTCGAACAACGACCCGTGACTTTGGCCATCCGGGGCCGCGAGGAAAGCTACATATCCGAAGGGCTCAAGCCGGGGGACCGAATCGTGACCACCGGCGCGGTGCTGCTCGCCAACGAGCTCGCAAGCGGGGCTTAGGAGGCTTCCCGGTTGGAAAAGCTCATCACGTTCGCGCTTCAGCAGCGCGTCTTCGTCATCGCGGCCTCTCTGGTTATCGCGATCGCGGGGGTCCAGGCATGGCAGAAACTCCCGGTCGAAGCTTTTCCCGATGTGCAGGATGTGCAGGTCCTCGTCGTGACCCAGGTCGGAGGACAGGCGCCGCAGGAAGTCGAGCGCGCCGTGACGCTGCCGATCGAGCGCGAGATGAGCGGTTTGCCGCGGCTCACGCAAATCCGCTCCGTCTCGATCACAGGCCTTTCCGTCGTTACCCTGACTTTCGCTGAGCGCACCCAGGACTATTTCGCGCGGCAGCAGGTGATGGAGAAGTTGCAGACGGTCGATCTGCCGCCGGGCGTGCAGCCGACTCTGGGGCCGCTTACCAACGCTGTCGGCGAGGTCTTCCGCTATGTGGTCGAGGCGCCTCCGGAAATGGACAGCAACGAGGTGCGCGCGATTCAGGACTGGGTAATCCGTCCGGCGATCCGCCGGGTGCCCGACGTGGCTGATGTCGTGAGCTTCGGCGGCAGCGTGAAGGAATACCAGCTGCGCGTCGACCCGTTCGCGCTGCGCAAACACCAGATCACCATCGACCAGGTCGCCGACGCGCTCGGAAAGAACAGCGCCAATGCGGGCGGCGGAATCCTGACTCGCGGTGACGAGGCGATGGTGGTTCGCGGCATTGGCATCTTCCGCAATCTCGAGGATCTGGCGCAGGTGGTGGTCGCAACCCGCGAGGGCCGCCCGATCGTGGCGGGTGACCTGGGCGAAGTAATAGTCGGAAGTCGACCGCGCTCCGGCGTGGTGATGTTCAACGAGAAGGACAACGTGGTCCAGGGCATTGTGCAGATGGTAAAGGGCCGCAACGCCGTGGAGGTGGTCGCCGGAGTCAAGGCGGCAATCGAGCGCGTCAGCCACCAGCTCCCGAAAGGCGTGACCATCCGGCCGTACTACGACCGGACCGAGCTTGTGAGTCACACGGTGCATACCGTCACCCACAACCTCGCGCTTGGTGCGGTGCTCGTCGTCGGGATTCTGCTCATCTTCTTGCGCAGGTGGCAGGCCGCCCTCGCGGTGGCGGTGGTGATTCCGCTGTCCTTACTTTTCGCGTTCATCCTGATGGACGCCCTTGGAGTTTCGGCGAACCTGATCTCGCTTGGCGCGGTCGACTTCGGGATCATCATCGACAGCGCGGTCGTTCTCGTCGAGGCGGTGATGGTCCGGCTCACGGTCGGTGCGCTGGACGGAACGGCCCGCCATCAGACCTACGCCTGGCGCATGCATACGCTGCGCACCACCGCGCTCGCGATGGGCAAGCCGATCATCTTCTCGAAGGCGATCATCATCCTCGCCTTCCTGCCGATCTTCACGTTTCAGCGGGTGGAGGGGAAGATCTTCTCGCCCATGGCCTACACGCTGACTTTCGCGCTGCTGGGGGCGATCCTGTTGACCCTTACCCTCGTTCCGGCGCTGATCAGCTATGCGATCAAGACGAGCGATCTCACCGAGAAGCACAGCGCCCTCATGGAGGCCGCGACGGCGCGCTACCTGGCGCTGATCGAATGGGCACAGAAGCGGTGGAGGCTCGTCGTCATCGTCTCGGTCCTCATGGTGGTAATTTCCGTTCTCCTCGCGCCTCGTCTCGGTAGCGAGTTCCTCCCGAAGCTCGACGAGGGGAACATCTGGCTCACGATTACGCTCCCTCCTGCGACCGGCATCGACAAATCGGAGGAGCTTGCGCGCTTTGTGCGCACTGAGCTCAAGGCCTATCCCGAGGTGAATAATGTAGTCGTGCAGGTTGGGCGTCCCGACGACGGCACCGATCCCAAGGGTCTGAACAACATCGAGATCCTCGCCGATATGAAGCCTCGGGATACTTGGCGGTTCCCGGACAAGGAGGCCCTGATCGCGGACATGACGACCAAGCTCAAGGTTATCCCCGGCTTGCCGACCAACTTCTCGCAGGTGATCCAGGACAACGTGGAAGAAGCGCTCTCCGGCGTGAAGGGCGAAATCTCGGTGAAGATCTTCGGCCCCGATCTGGATCTCCTGGAAGACAAGTCGGAACAGGTCGCGAACGTGCTCCGGAGCATTCGGGGTTCCTCGGACGTCGCCGCGCTCAAGGTCGGTGGCCAGACCGAAGTCGACATTGTGGTCGACCGTCCCCGCCTCGCTCGTTACGGCATGACGGTAGACGATGTGGCGCAGACGATCAGGACGGCCCTTGCCGGCACCGCCGTGAACGTTTTCTACGAGGGCGACCGCCGCTTCGACGTGACCCTCCGGCTGGACCGGCAGTTTCGCGATTCGATCGACGACATCCCTGCGCTGCCGGTCGCATTGCCCAACGGGGGCACCATACCCTTGGATGCAATCGCAAACGTCGAGGTGAGACAGGGTGCCGCGCGTATTTCACGTGAGCAGGGCGGGCGCAATGTGGCGATCAAGGCCAATCTGCTCGGCCGCGACCAGGGGAGCTTCGTTGAGGAGGCGATGGAGAAGGTAAAGAGCCGGGTCAAGCTGCCGCCCGGCTACACGATGACCTGGGGCGGGCAGTTCGAGAACCAGCAGCGAGCGCTGGAGCGCCTCAAGATCATCGTTCCGCTGTCGATACTCGGGATTTTCGTGCTGCTGTTCTGGGCTTTCGGCTCCATGATGAAGGCGCTCCTGATACTGCTGATGGTTCCGTTCACCCTTATCGGCGGGCTTGCAGGCCTCGCTTTCGCCGACCTGCACTTGTCGATCTCCGCCGCGGTTGGCTTCATTGCGGTGGCGGGCATATCGGTGCAGAACGGCGTGATCATGGTCGAGCAGTTCGTCGAGATCATCGATGTGGAGGGCAAATCCTTGGCCGAAGCCGTCATGGAGGGGGCGCAGCTACGGTTTCGGCCCATCGTCATGACGGCGCTGATGGCGGGTCTCGGGCTGCTCCCGGCGGCACTCTCACACGGGATCGGATCCGAAACCCAGCGCCCCTTTGCGGTAGTGATCGTGGGCGGGATGGTGTCGGCGACGTTGTTCACATTGCTGTTGCTCCCCGTGCTGTATCCCTTCTTCTGTAAGGAAGCGGAGGGCTTCCAGGGGCAGGACAAGGCTACCCCGGCGGTGTCCTGAGCCCGTGCCTTTAGCGGCGGGGCCGTCCGTAGTCCCAGAATCGGGCAAATTTCGTGCTTTTGCTCGCTGCGCCAACGCGTTCTTCTGAAATAAGTCTCAAGAATCTTTCATTACCCCATGAATTTTGCTATGTTTTATGGGGAAGGTTGCCCGGCAGTTGG
>JBEVOI010000256.1:0-16278 GCA_040507665.1 Burkholderiales bacterium | reverse complement strand
GGATGCCGGAGTCGCCGACACAGTCCGCCACCGCTGAACTCACAGCCACCTTGGCTGCGAACCCGCGTCGCACACAATCGACGTCGCCCCCCTCCTTGGATCTCGTCGCCTTCGGGAGCGCAGCGCGAACGCGCATATAATGCGCGAGGCCTCGCTAACAGGCGGGCTCGTGCGGCCCGCGGCAGAGTTGACAACGCGACCCTGGCGGTCGAAGGAACGGAGAATCCCATGAAGTTGGTGCAATCCCTCATCCTTGCAGTCCTGGCCCTCGCCGCAACCGCGGTCCACGCGCAGAGCAACATCGAAGAGAACGCGGCGATCATGCGCGCTGTCCAGCAGAAGGATGCCAAGACGCTGATCGCGGAGCACCTCAAGCTGACCAAGCCGCAGGCCAGGGCCTTCTGGCCGGTTTACGAGCGCTATGAGGCGCAGCGCGCGAAGATCGACGATCGGCTCGACACCGTATGCAGGACTACAAGCTGAGCTGCGAGCAGCTTTGCGACGAAAGGCGGGGCAGCTCCTGAACGAGTGGATGAGCGCGCGGCACGATCTGGAAGAGCTTCGCCAGTCTTATATCGGTGAATTCGGTCGGGTAATTCCTGCCACGAAAGTACTGCGGCTCTACCAGCTCGAAAGTCTGCGCGACGCCGTGATCCGGGTCGACCGCTTCAAGAAGGTTCCCCTTGCGAAGTGACCGTATGACGGATAGGAGGACGCCTTCGCCGCGGACACCAGACCCGGGAGTTCACACCACCCGCGTTCGTTTCCGCCCGAGATAGAGCCAACCCAGCGCAAGAAACGGCCAAACCTGCGCAACGGTGCGCGCGAGGCCGGTGAAGTTGAGCAGCTGCCCATAGTGCCAGCTGAATAGCCGCAGGAGAGCGGGATCGCTCGACTTGGGCGAGAAGATCTGCGTAAGGCAGATTACCGTCAGCAACGACAGCGCGCATGCAAGCCGGCGCCGCCGCTCCGAAGCCAGCAGGCACAACGCGAGCAGCGCAAGCGCGTAACCGGCACCGATCCAAACCTCGCGCGATAGCCACTCGAATCGCACCTCCGGCTTCAGCAGCACCAGCCCCGCCACGAGTTTGATCAGCCCTGCAGTGATCGCGAGGGCAGCGGTTCCAACGAGCGCGTGCCAGGGCTTGCGCACGACGAAGGTGAGCACGAGCCCCACTGCAAGCAGCGTGAAAATCGCCGCACCCATCTCGAGAAAGCTGAACCGCGGCGGCAGGAGATCCTGATTGAGCGCGGCACCAATGGCTTCGGGCGATGCGACGTTACCGAGGAGCGGCAGCGACGGATTGAGCTGCGAGAAGAACCAGAGCGCGAGCAGCGCGAGGCCCAGATCGGCGTGCGCTCCGGGATGGAAGCGGTTGCGCACGGACTCGAAGCGGCGCCACGCGAAGTCAAGGCTGCCGGTTCGCACCGCGATCATCGAGCCCGCGAACGTGCCGGCAATATTCATGGCGAGATCGAGGTTGGAACTCTTGCGCCCCGGGAGGAACGCCTGCGCGAACTCGAATCCGAAGCTGATCAGGCCGCCGAGGACGACGGCGCCCAGCAGGGCGACGTCGCGCCGCACGTAAGACATCGTGGCCAACGTAGTCAGCAGCCCGAGGGGAAGGTAGGCGGCAACGTTGATGGCGAGGTCGAACCATGTCCAGTAGCGCGGCCAGGGGGCGGTGAGGAACGCGGTCGCCTCACCGGGCGGCGCGCGCCAACCGGTGAACGGCGACAGGCTGGCATACGCGAGGAGCAGCAGATAAGCTAGCGCGAGGAACCACGCGAGACGGGCGCCGCTCGCCTGGATCTCACCCGCCGGCGCGCTGCTCATGCGCGGAGTCCGGGGCAATCCGGTTCGATCATCACGCGTGACATATTACGATATCTTCAACGGCGACGCGGACGGCCTCTGCGCCTTGCATCAGCTTCGTCTCGTGGAGCCACGCGACGCGGTTCTCGTCACCGGCGTGAAACGCGACGTGCGCCTCGTGGAGAAGGTCGATGCCCAACGCGGCGACGAGCTCACCGTGCTGGATGTGTCGATGGAGGAAAACGCCGCGGCGCTCATCCCACTGCTCGCGCGCGGCGTGCGTTGCCTTTACTTCGATCACCACTCCTCCGGCAACATCCCTGTGCACGAGAACCTGCGTGCGTTCATCGACACCAGCTCCGGATCGTGCACGAGCCTGCTCGTGGACCGTCATCTTGACGGCCGCATGCGGCCGTGGGCCGCCGTAGCGGCCTTTGGCGACAATCTCGACGAGACAGCGCACACCTTGGGCGCATCGTTGCAGCTCGTACCGAAGCAGCTCGAACGGCTTGCAGAACTGGGGCGCTGCCTCAACTACAACGGATACGGTGAGCGCATCGAGGATCTCTACTTCCCCCCGGCGGAGCTGTACCGCATGGTGAGCCGCCATCGCGATCCGTTCGATTTCATCGAGCACGAGGCTGCGTTCGGTGTGCTGCGCGACGGCCGGGCCAACGACATCGCGCGAGCCGCGGGCCTGACGCCGGTCGCCGAAACGGAGGCCGGGGCGGTGTACGTTCTGCCCGATGAGGCGTGGAGCCGGCGCGTGGTCGGTACGCTCGCCAACGACCTCGCCCGATCGCGCCGCGGGCGCGCACACGCCGTGTTGGTGGCGAAGCCCGGCGGATACTCGGTGAGCGTGCGCGCGCCGCGCGAGCGCCCGACTGGTGCCGATGCATTGTGTCGTCGATTCGCAGGCGGAGGGGGTCGCGCCGCTGCCGCCGGTATCAATCTGCTGCGCCAGGTAGACCTCGACCGTTTCATCAGGGAATTCATGGATGGTTTCTGATCGCCTGCTGCGTGATCCTGCTGAAGCCGACCGCGCTTTCCGCACGGAGCGGCCGCGCTGCCCCCCGTGCTATGCTTTTCCCGCATCTGCCGGGGGATTCGGCACCGCCGCAAGCAAGGAGACCGCACATGAGCAAACCGACGATCCTCCTCGTTGTCGCCGTGGGCGCTATGGCCGGTTTCGCGGCGACCCCTGCCCAGGCGGGCGACAGTACCCGCTCTTCGCCGTTCCATCGCTGCGTCAATGCTGCGCTCGCCGTGAAGCCGGGTCAGGTGCTCGAGGTGGAGCAGGAGACCGAAGATGGAAGGCAGGTATACGAAGTCGACATTCTCGGCAACGACGGCACGCGCTGGGAACTGAAATGCGACATGGCGACCATCAAGATCATCAAGGTCGAGGTGTCCGAAAAACCGCGCTGAGCTGCGCATCGAGAGAGCGCTGATGGAGTCTGCCGTCACCGGTGCGGAGCCGCACCGGCCTTTCGCTCCGCGACCGCTGCACCACGTCGCCACCGGGCTGCTCGTGGCGATGCTCGTGCTGTACGGTTTTGCCACGTTGTACGCGCCGATCTATCCCTGGCTCGGCTTCGTGCGTGCCTTCGCCGAAGCCGCTGTAGTCGGGGCGCTCGCCGACTGGTTCGCGGTGGTCGCCCTGTTCCGGCACCCGCTCGGGCTGCCGATCCCGCACACGGCCATTATCCCTCGCAACAAGGACCGCATCGGAGCAAGCCTTGGGCGCTTCGTGGAGGAGAATTTTCTCGAACCCGAGATCCTTCACGCGAAGCTTGGAGATGTGGATCTCATGCGCTATGTCGCGGACTGGCTGAAGCAGGAAGGGCGCAGCGCAGCGATCGCGGCGAACGCGGCCGACCTGTTGCCGCAAATCCTGGACGCTGTGGAGGACGAGGATGTCTCACGCTTCGTGTCCGAGCAGGTCGTCGCGCGCGTTGGCGAGATCGAGGTCGCGCCGCTGGCCGGCGAGGTCCTGGGACTGCTCACGCAGGATGGCCGCCACCAGGAGATCATGGACGCGTTGCTGCAGACGGCGTCGCAGCTCCTCCAGGAGTACGACGGCACGATCCGGCAGAAGATCAGCGAGAATACCGCCTGGCTCTTTCGCAGATTCGCTCTCGATGCGGTGGTCGCGAAGACGCTCCTCTCCGCCGCGGAGCAACAACTCGAGGAAGTGAGCAGAGATCCCGAGCACCCGTGGCGGACCCGCTTCGACGAGGCGGTGCGGGACTTCGTAGTACGCCTGAAGACTTCCCCCGAGTATCGGGAACGCGGTGAGCGACTCAAGGAAGAGCTCCTGCAGCACCCGGCAGTGCGCGCTTACGTTGCCGGGCTATGGGGTGAGATCAAGGGCGCGGTCCGGCGCGACGCTGCGCGGCCCGACTCGAAGCTCAAAGAGCGGCTCGCAGCCGCAGTCCTCGGCTCTGCGGATGCGCTGCTTGCGGACGACGCGCTGCGCGCGAAGGCGAACGGCTGGGCCAAGGGAGCGGTCGTCCGCACCGTCACCTCGCGCCGGCACGAGGCCGGCCTGCTCATCACCGAGACCGTGCGGCGCTGGGACGCGCGTACCCTCACCGAAAAGATCGAGCAGCAGGTCGGCAACGATCTGCAGTACATCCGCCTGAACGGCACCATCATCGGTGGGCTCGCCGGGCTCGCCATCCACGGCGTGACACTGCTGCTCTTTCCGCATTGACGGCTCAAACTGGGGTAAGAGCCCATCCCCTCCTGCGCCGCGAGTTGATCGGCGGCCAAACACGCTTTGGACCGCCTACGCCCCGGGCTTGCCCGTCCTAGGCGGAGGCACCGCATGGTGAGTTCCAGGCGTGTGGTGCGTGAGGCTTGCCGCATGGTGCGGATGCTCGGCCAACTCGGGCGAGATCGGATGCGAATGAACCGCACGATGCTCATGGGTCACCGGCTGCGGCGTCGGCCTTCCGACCCAGTGCGGCAGCAGTGAGCCGGCCAACATGCCGGCGGCGCTCGCGAGCAGGCCGACGAGCTGGGGCGGCCATATGCCTTCATCGCCGATAAAGACCTCGAGCACCACCCACGTGACGAGCCCCGCCGAGACTGCGAAATACGCTCCCTGTGTATTCGCGCGCTTCCAGTAGAGCCCGGCGAACAGCGGAATGAACGCCGCGACCAGCGTGATCTTGTAGGCGTTCTCGACCATCTGGAAGATCGTGGACTCGGTGTTGAGCGCGAAGAGCAATACCACGCCTGCGAAGCACACGAGCACCGTGCGCATGATGCGCAGGAACGTCTTGTCGCTCATGTGCGGATAGAAGCCGCGCACGATGTTCTCCGAGAACGCCACCGAGGGCGCGAGCAGCGTTGCCGACGAACAGCTCATGATCGCGGACAGCAGCGCACCGAAGAAGATGATCTGCGCGAACACGGGCGTGTGTTCGAGAATCAGCTTCGGCAGCACGAGCTGTGAATCCGACTCGAGCAGCTCGCCGAACATCTTCGGGTCCACCAGGGTCGCGGAGTACGCCAGAAACATCGGCACGAACGCGAACGCGAAGTAGAGCGAGCCGCCGAGCACCGAACCGCGCACCGCGGTCTTCTCGTCCTTGGCCGAAGTAATGCGCTGGAAGACGTCCTGCTGCGGAATGGAGCCGAGCATCATCGTCACCCATGCACCGATGAAGGGAATCCACTCGCTGGCTTTCGCGGCGGGAAAGAAGTCGAGCTTCCCCGCCGCGCGCGCATGCTCGATCACGTTCTCGACGCCACCGGTGAGACCTGCGATCACCGAGGCTATGTAGAGCATGCCGCCCATGATCACGGTGATCTGCACGAAATCCAGGATCGCCACCGAGAACATGCCGCCGAACGAAGTGTAGGTCAGCACAATCGCGGCGCCGATGATCATCCCCAGCTCCTGGCTGACTGCACCGTCGGTGACGACGAAGAAAACCAAGCCGAGTGCCTTGATCTGCGCCGACACCCAGCCGAGATAGGAAGCGACGATGCAAAGCGTGGTCGCCACCTCCACCGGGCGGTTGTAGCGCAGCCGGTAGTAGTCGCCGATGGTGAGGAGGTTCAGTTTGTAGAGCTTGCTCGCGAAGAAGAGCCCCGCGAGAATCAGGCACAGGCTGGAGCCGAACGGATCGGCTACCACGCCACGCAAACCTTCGTTCACGAAGGTGGCGGAAATGCCGAGCACCGTCTCGGCACCGAACCAGGTGGCGAACACGGTCGCGGTGACGACCGGGAGTGGCAGCCTGCGCCCGGCGACCGCGAAGTCCTTGGAATTGTGAACGCGGCTGGCAGCTAAGAGACCGATGCCGATCGACACCAGCAGGTAGAGCACGACGAACCAAAGCAGCACTTGAGATCCCCTGGGTGGCCGGCCGCTCGTGGCCGGCGGTTAGCCTCCGCCGGGAACGCTCCCCGTTACCTGACGACGGTCACGCCTCATGATTGATGGGCTGGTGCCGGTCCTGCCGGTGCGCGTCGCCGCCACGGTTTGCTGCCGCAGCGGTTCAGGAAACGGCCCACATTTTAGCAAGCTACGGGCTGGTGCGAGGCGAAATGAGCGGTCCACGCCGACTGCGTGTGGACGAAGCTTGGCGCTCAGGCGAGCACGCGATATACCTGCCATCCGAGGATGAGGGCAAGGAGGACGGCGATGGCGCAGAGCCATCGATTTTGTGCTCGCTGTTCGGCCACCAGCTTCGCCAGGTGCGCCTCCACCGGTGCGGCGCGATCCGTAGCCAGGTTCTCGTGGAGGAGGCGCGGCAGTTGCGGCAGAAGAGCGGCCCAGCGCGGCGCTTCTTCCTTCACCCCGCGCACGACGGCGCGCCAGCCCACCTGCTCGCTCATCCAGCGTTCGAGAAAAGGGAGCGCGGTCTTCCACAGGTCGAGATCGGGATCGAGCTGGCGCCCGAGCCCCTCGACGTTGAGCAGCGTCTTCTGCAGCAATACGAGCTGCGGCTGGATCTCGATATTGAAGCGCCGCGAGGCCTGGAACAGGCGCAGCAGCACCTTCGAAAACGAGATCTCCTTCAGCGGCTTGTCGAAGATGGGCTCACACACCACGCGGATGGCGCTTTCGAACTGGTCGAGCGGCGTGTCCTTGGGCGCCCAGCCCGATTCGACATGCGCTTCGGCGACGCGACGGTAGTCGCGGCGAAAAAAGGCGAGGAAGTTCTGCGCGAGATAATCCTTGTCGAAGTCGCTCAGGGTGCCGACGATGCCGAAGTCGAGCGCGATGTAGCGGCTGTCGGGCCCGACGAGGATGTTGCCTGGGTGCATGTCGGCGTGAAAGAAGCCGTCGCGGAACACCTGCGTGAAAAAGATCTCGACGCCCGCGCGGGCGATCTGCTTGATCTCGGTCCCCTGGGCGCGGATCGCATCGGACTGGCTGATGGGGATGCCGTGCATGCGCTCCATCACCATCACTTCGGTCGCGCACCAGTCCCAGTAAACCTCTGGCACCACCAGCAGCGGCGAATCGAGAAAGTTGCGCCGGAGCTGGTTCGCGTTCGCCGCCTCCCGCATCAGGTCGAGCTCGTCGTGGAGGACCTGATCGAACTGGGCTACGATCTCGCGCGGCTTGAGGCGCTTGCCCTCGGCCCACAGGGTCTCGACGAGGCCGGCGGCCACGTTGAGCAGCGCGAGATCCTTGGCGATCACTTTCTCGATTTCGGGGCGCAGGATCTTGACCGCGACCTCCCGCCCGTCCGGCAGTTTCGCGAAGTGGACCTGCGCAATCGATGCGCTTGCCACCGGCTCGGGGTCGAACTCCACGAAGACCTTCGACACCGGCTTGCCGTAGACCTTCTCCAGGGTCGCAATCGCCTGCGCCGAGGGAAACGGTGGGACCTGGTCCTGCAGCTTGGCGAGTTCGTCCGCGATGTCCTGGGGCAGCAGGTCGCGGCGCGTGGAAAGCACTTGCCCGAACTTCACGAAAATGGGGCCGAGGTCCTCGAGCGCCATCCGCAGGCGCACCGCCCGGGGCGTCTCGAGGGTACGCCAGAACAGCAGGAACTTGATGAGGCCACGCAGGGCACGCACGCGCTCATGGCCGAGAAAGAGCTCGTCCAGACCGTAGCGGAAACTGACCCAGAGTATCTTGAGGAGGCGCAGGAGCCGCTGCATGCGGACTTGGGAGATCGACTAAAGCCCCGCAGTATATAGGCTCTACCGGGCCACGGACGCCGACGCGGCCGTTGCCCGAAAAGGCAGGACGCACGCTCCGCACCCCGCTTCTGACACAGAAAGGCGAGGCTGACTAGCCGCCGTGTGCTTCGCTTCGAGGCTCCAGCCGGTTCAGCCGCTTCTCCAGACGCCCAACGTCGTCGCGCAGGACGTCGACCTCCCGGTTGAACGACTCCACCTCCTGGGGGGTGGGCACCGTACCCCGCTCTTCCTGCAGATACGCGGCCATCGACCGCGACAAACTCTCGACGACACGCCCCGGTACTTGAGCCGCTTCGCGCCCGAAGCGGGCGATGCGGTGGGCTGCGACATCGCCCACGACTTTGCTCAGATCCTCTTCCACGTCCCACCGCAGATGGGCGAAGAGATAGGAGATCGCCTTGGCGAACTCGGGATCGCCGGTCACTTCGGCGCGGGATGTCGCGCCCGCGGGATCGCGCAGGACTTCAGGCAGGGAACCCGCCGGGACGATGATGGTCACGTCCGGCGCAGCTCCGTCGCCACCTCTCACATATCCGTCGGCCTGAATCGACAGGGTGAACGCTGCCGGTGGCACCGCGAGGCGCGCTGTCTTGCCTGCGAAGGGCAGAAGCTTCTCACGCGCCCACGACTCGCGCTGCAACAACTGATTGATGCCGATCGCCGCGAAGGCGGAAAGCACCTACGCCACCTGTTGGATCCCGGCGAGCAACCAGACCGATTTCGGATCGCCGAGGTCCTTGGTCACGTGCCAGATCTCCTCGAATTCCTGGGGGAGTCCGTCACCGTCCTCGCGCAAGTAGCCGCTGAAGAGCACGCTCGCCACAGCCGCATTGTTCTCGGTAGTCACGACTAGTAACTCCGCATTGAGTGTCACGGCGATGACATGCTGCGGCGCTGCTCCGCGACTGCCGATCTCGGACTCCAGCGCTGCGTACAACTCGGGCGTGGTGAAATCCCGGATTGCCGCCAGGTCGCGCGCGTCATTGGCGGCCTGGAGCTGGACGAAAGCGCGCCGCGCGTGCTTCAGGAATCCGTCTGCGTCGAAATCTGCGGGAATATTTCGCGCTCTCGCCGCCGGTGTGGCTGAAGAAGCAGGAACCGGGGCGGCGACTTCGCGTCGCGCGATCGGCCCTTGCGGCTCCACGCGCAACGGTCCACCGCCGCCCGCCGGCTGCAAGCTTCCGGATGCGGGCGCCCGCGACCGCGCGAGGCTGCGGAACAGAAGCCAAGCACCGAGCGCGACCAGGGCGAACATGGCCACGTCGGCCATCTTGATCCCTTCGAAGGCGCCACCGAAGAGCAGCGCACCGATCAGCCCGCCGGCGAGCAACCCGCCCAGCATGCCGAAACCCGGTCGCGCGCCCGGCGCGGATTGCGGCGCGGCAGCGGGAGCCTGCGCCGGGGGCTTCGGCGCCACCTGCTCGCGCTGGATCGATTCGCGCTGCTGGCCGAGGTTCTTGCCGCCACCCAGGCGCCGCGCTGCCTCGGCATCGGTGACGCCGAGCGCAAAGCCGAGCATTACTGCAGAGAAAACCGCCATTAGCCTGTGCATCATGTCCTCCTGTACGTTTTCCACCCGAGACCCGTATCATACCGGCGCTTGAGTGTCTGGCGTGAGAGGGCGAACGCAGCCGGAAGTTCGCGTGCTCGCGCCGACGACTCCATTTTCGCGATCTCGATACCCTGTCAGATGAAGGAATTCCCATGGACCTGAACCAGATGATGCAAACCGGCTCCGACATCGCAGTCCGCGTCGGCATGCAAATCCTTGCGGCGATCGTACTGTTCATCGCCGGTCGCTGGCTAATCGCGCTGGCGGTGCGCATGATTACGGCCGCTCTCAACCGTCAGAAGGTCGATCCAACCCTGATCCGGTATCTCGGCTCGATCGTGACGATCGCGTTGAACGTCGTCCTGGTGGTCGCGATCCTCGGTTATTTCGGGGTCGAAACCACTTCCTTCGCTGCCCTCATCGCCGGCATGGGCATCGCGATCGGCGCCGCTTGGGGCGGGCTGCTCGCCAACTTCGCTGCCGGTGCGTTCCTGATCGTGCTGCGTCCCTTCAAGGTTGGGGACTTTGTCACCGCCGCCGGGGTCACCGGTACGATCGAGCAGATCGGCCTGTTCGCGACCGCCATCAACACGCCGGACAACGTTCACACCGTTGTGGGCAACAACAAGATCTTCGGAGACACGATCCAGAACTTCACCAACAACGCGTTCCGCCGTGTCGATCGCATGGCCCAGCTCGCGCACACGGTGGACACGGCGGACGCGGTCGCGCGATTGAAGGCCGCCGTATCGACGATTCCGAACGTGCTCGAAAAGCCGGCGCCGGATATCGAGATCCTCGACTTCAACACCTACGGTCCAGTCCTGGCGGTGCGCCCCTACTGCCACAACGACCATTACTGGCAGGTTTACTTCGACACCAACCGCGTCATCCGCGAGGTGTTCGGGGCCGCGGGCTACCCGGTGCCCGAGACCCACACGGTGCTGCGCAGCGTTCACGCGGTCAGCTGAGTCCGCGCGCGTCACGCGCGCTCGGCGAGCGGAATCTCGGGCCGGATGTCGAATTGGAGCGCGCCATGGGCCGCGCGCAACGCCGATTCCGGGGCAGCCGGCGCGCCGCCGCGTGCGAAGATGAATCCGAGGTAAGCGGCGCCTTCGGGCGGCGGTACGACGAGCTCGCCGCGCGCCACGGAAATCACCACGTCCTCGATCCCCGCTACCCGCCGCGCAGCGTCGAGACCAGCGACGCCCTCAAGGATGCCCCGCTCCGGTATCGGGATCATCATGACGCCCGATGCCGCAGGCCGATCGGCCTTTGGGACGGGCCGTCCGAGCGCGTGGCGCAGGATCACCTGCTCGAGGCTCATGCCAAGGCTGTGTCGTAACACCCGCCCGCAAAGCCCACCAATCGAGCGCGGTGCGACTTCCAGCAGAACTATCCCTTGATCGTTCACGCGCATCTCGGCGTGGACGGGCCCGGTGAGGATACCTGCGCCCCTGCATGCTTGCTCGATGTCACGGGCGATCGCGCGCTGCGTGGATTCAGCCAGGCGCGACGGCGTAACGTAGATCGTTTCCTCGAAGTACGGCCCGTCCAGCGGGTCGGGTTTATCGAAAAGCGCAAGCACCTCGAGCCTGCCGTCCGTGAGCAAGCCTTCAAGGGCAAACTCGGGACCGGGGACAAAGGCCTCCACGACCAGGCCGAGCGACGCCGCATCCCGGTCTGCGCGGCGCTGGATCGCGCGCACACGCTCCACGACATGGACGAAGGACTCTGGATCATCGGCACGGACGACCCCGCGACTCGCGGAAAGACGGCGCGCCTTTACCACGACGGGGTACCGGATGCTCCGCGCCAATGCGCAGGCGTCGTCATCCTCAGGCAGGTGCCGGAATTCCGGATGCTGCAGGCCGAGGCTGCGCTGGAGTTGGCGAAACGCGAGCTTGTCCCGCAGCATGCGCACGGCAACAGCGGAATTCCCTTTCAGTCCCAGCTGCTCGGCAAGGAGCGCCGCGACCTCCAATCCGTGATCGTCGACGGCGAGTACCGCATCCACCTCAGCATCGAGATAGGCGAGCGCCTTTTCCGCAGCTTTCTGTGGCTCGCCGAAGGGAAGCGCCAGCACCGGGTCCATCCCCCACAGGGGCGCGAGCTTGTGACAGTAATCGGCAGCGGTGAGGATCTCCACCCGGAGATCGCGGCCCGCCGCCAGAAAATCCTCGTTGCGGTAGGACGACGTGGGAAGGAGGAGCAGGACCCGGCTCACGAGGCGGGACCGCTTACTTTGCCGACGTGTAGGCGGTGAGCTCCCAAAGCGTACGCACGCCCTTTGCGAGCTGGTCGCCCGGTGGGCGCCGATAATCCTGGTGCTCCCAGTCCCAGATGCTCCTGACCGAGGCGACGACCTGGGGTGAGTACCAGTCGAGCAGCGTTACCGTGGTCCGGGAGCGGAGCTCGTCGAAGTCTTCCGGTGTGAAGATCCGGCGCACCTTGAGCGCCATGAACTTACCCGCTGGCACGTTCACTTCCTCCCACTTGAGTGCCTTGGCAAAGAGCTTCACCTCGGTTTTCCTGCCGCTGTCTGGATCCACGGCGCGAACGGTTTCCACCCAGCTCGCGCCCGGCTGGAGCGGAAACCTGTAGAGCGCGAGGGCCGGGACGAACTCCACCCGCTTCGATTTGCCTCCGAGCCGCGCGAGCCAGGGCCAGCCGCGGGTGCCGACCTGTTCCCAGTTGCCAGCGGCGTCCCACCGCTCGCTCACGGTTGGGCCGCCTTCGGTAGTGAAGTTCGCCGTGACGCGGTCTGTTGCGACCGCGATGATTTCCACGCGGACCGCGCCGACCGCGCGGCCTGTGATGTCTTCCCGCTGCTGGTAGGTCCAGGCCATTCCCGGTTTGAAAGCGGGTGCAGGGATGGCGTCCTGCGCGAGAGCGACGGTCGACGCAAGCACCGCAACCAGCGCCACCGCGACGGCAGTTAGTCCGGAGCCGCGCCAATCGGCACGCACGCGGGGGTATCTCACTTGCCGGGCTTGTATTCGAGGAGCTCCCAGCGCAGGCGGTCTCCTCTGATTTGCATGCTCTCGGGCCGCTGCCGGTAATCGTCGTAATGGGTATCGTGCCATGTCATCACGACCCGGTTCACCTCTGGTAAATACCAGTCGACCTGCCTTAGCGTCGTCTGCGACTTCCACCACTGGATGTCTTGCACGTAAGACCTGCGCTCGATGCGCAGCGCGACGAACGCACCCGCCGGAACTGTGATTTTCTCCCAGCACCGCGCGCTGCTGCTGATCTGAATCGCGGTCCGGCCGCCTGTGGAGGGATCGACGGCTACCACGTTGTTGCTCCAGGTTTGTCCGACCCGAAGCGGGAATGGCGTGGAGTCGAACGGCGGGGAGAACTCGACCGTCGGCGATCCGTACGCGAGCGGCGATAGCCAGTCCCAGCCGCGATTCGAAACCGTCTTCCACCCCCACGTCCGGTCGTAGGTTTCGGCGGCGGTCGAGCCTCCCGGCAAAGTCAGCCGCGCCTGAATACCAGCCGGCGAGCTATCAGTCACCTGCAACTGGAAGACGCCCTGGTCGATCTTCGTGTAATCATTGATCTGGCGGTATTTCCATACGTCGCCCGGCTTTACGACCGGCGCTTCCACCGCACCCCGGTCGGACCCGCAATCGGGGACGCCCAATCCGCCGCCCGGACCGGCGCATGCCGTGAGCACAAGAAGGCCAACGATATATGGAGAGAGGCGGTGGAGGCGGATCATGGCACTACTTCCCGCCTGCCTTGTATTCGATGAGCTCCCAGCGCAGGCGGTCGCCTCTAGTGAGCTGGTTCCGGCGACCCTGCCGGTAGTCGTAGTAATAGGAGTCGTGCCACGTCATCACGAATCGATTGATCTCGGGCAGATACCAGTCGACCTGCCGCAAGGTCGTCTGCGACTTGTACCACTCCAGATCCTGGAGGTACACCATGCGCTCGATGCGCAGCGCGACGAAGCCACCCGCCGGAACGGTGATGCTTTCCCAGCAGCGCGCGGTGCTGCTTATCTGGATGGGGATGCGCACACCGGTCGCCGGATTGATGGCGACCACGTTGTCGCTCCAGCTCTGTCCGACGCGCAGTGGAAACGGCATTGTGTCGAACGGTGGCGAGAACGCAACTGTCTGCGATCCATACGCGAGCCGCGAGAGCCAGTCCCAGCCGCGATTCGAAACCGTCTTCCACGCCCATGTCCGATCATAGGTCTCGGCAACGGTGGGACCGGTCGGCAACGTCAGCTGCGCCTCGATGGAATCCGCTGTAATGCCCGTCGCCTCGAGGCTGAAGACGCCCCGGTGAATCTTGGTGTAATCGTCGAGCTGGCCGTAGGTCCAGACGTCGCCCCGCCTTACGACAGGCGCCGCTACAGAGCCGCGGTCGGGCGCGCACTGAGGGATGCCCCAGCCCCCACCGGACCCAGCGCAGCCGACAAGGGCGAGCAGCGGCGCAAGGGGCGCGAGGAGGCGTGCGAAACAGGTCATGGCGGCGGGTCAGAAGCCTTCGAGCTGTTGCGATGTGGGCTCCGCGCAGCAGTACCAAGGCTCGGACAGTCTTGGTATCGGCGCGCCGAAATCGGCGGGATCGAGCGCGGGGGCTGGACGACCGACCGCATCGTGAGCGAGGTTCCAAATCGCGAGGAAAATCTCACGTCTGGATCGGCCTGACTGCTCGGAGGCCGCCACGCCATCCATCACCGCCTTCTGGAGCGAGTCTACGCGCGCATCCGCGTGCCGCCAAGGATAGCCCAGGATCGCCTGATCGAACGGGTCGAGCCGCCCCCGGAAGCCAGACAGACCGAGCAGGTAGGAGCCTTCAGGAACCAGCAGTCGAATCGCGAGCTGCACTGGAGGCACGCTTTCCACCAGGCGGAGTTGTACCATCCGCTGCAGCAGTGCGAGATAACCATCGAGGGTGGTCCACGGCGTAAAGGCCACGAAGGTCGGCGCGAACCCGATGCCGGCGTTCCGCAGCAACTGTGTCACGCGCTCGAAGTCGGCGCCGGTGTGGTGCTTGTCCAGATGCTCGAGCACCTGGTCGTCCACCGACTCCACCGCGGAGGTGACGAACAGGCAGCCCAGCACCGCGAGCTCGGGCAGCAGGTAAGCATGGTCGATGAGGTGCTGCACCTTGATCGTCGCGTCGAAGCTGATCTCGGGAAATTCGGCGTGCAGCGCACGCGCGAGCCGGATCGCGTGGGTCGGGCCGTTCAGGAAATCCGGGTCGCCGAAGGAGATGTGGCGTGCGCCCGCGGCAACCTGGGCGCGAATGTCGGCCATGACCACGGTCTCAGGCACCACGCGGAAGCGCCCGTGGTACACGGGAACCACCGGACAGTGCCGGCACCGATGCTTGCAGCCGCGGCTGCCCTCCGCGAACCCTGCCACGTGCTCGGTGCCGTCCGGCAGGATTAGCCTTGCGTACCGGTCGAGCGTGGGCAGCCGCGAGCGATCGGGCGTGATGAACGCCACCTTGTCGAGGCTGACTACCGGCGCGAACGGCGTCGCGACGCTGTCGCCTGTGCGAAGGCGCTGCGCGAGGTCGAGCAGCGACGGTTCGAACTCGCCACCGAGAATGGTGCCCGCGCCGCGCTCGCGCAGGAACACCTCGTTCCTTGGCGCGTAGAGGCCGTACACACAGACATGCGCGTGCGGTGCGAGCTGCCGCACTCTCGGCAGTGCCTCGATCGCGATCCTCGTCGCGGTGTGCATGCCAACATGGATGGCGACGAGGCGCGCATCGGTGAGCTTTGCGCGCGCCAGCTTCTCCAGTGACAGGTCGATGCACTCGACGCTAAAGCCGTCGCGAGCGAGCCACGCGGCGGGCGACGCGAGGGCGAACGACTGGCGACCCAGCTCGTAGGGATTGATGAGCACGACCTTGAACCGTCGCGCGTCCCGCCCACCGCCGTCAGCGGTCGAAGCCTCGGCTGGCAGATCCGGTGTTTCAAGCATCGGACGAAAGGCCTTGCACCACAGAGCGCACGGAGATCACAGAGAAAATCGTGAGACACCGCGTGAAGTGCATCGTTATCTTCCCGGGCTTCGACAACCTGATCATCTCCACCGCGCGTATCTTCGCCCTATCTCTATGGTCTCTGAGTGCTTGTATGTTTACGGGAATGGTCTTCAATGATGATAGGGGTGCCGTGAAGCGGTTGGATAAAAGGGTGGGCGTCGCGATGCGTGGCGCACGCGCTATCCACCGATTCATGGTATCGGTTTTCGGTTGCACGCCGGTGCTGCGTCGCAGCTTCGGTCGTGGGCGTGGGTGCCGTGGCCGCGGTGCCTGCGTCGGTGGCGGCAGACCGATTGTGTCCTGGTGTCCCACACCGTCACAGAGCGTGGGTCGCCGCCGCCCGTGGTGCCCTATAGCCCGCACGGTTCGAAGGGCATCAGCCCGCATCGACAAGCAAGGGAGCGCGCCATCATGACTGAAGCAGTGTGGATCGGTATCGACGTAGCCAAGGACCGGCTCGATGTAGCCTGGGGCTCGTGCGGTGAGCTGCGCAGCCTGCGCAATGAGACGGCGGGGCTCGAAGCCCTTGGGCTCGAGCTCAGTGCGGTGGCGCCGGTGGGCATTGTGCTGGAGGCAAGCGGGGGCTACGAGAAGCTCGCCGTGGCGGTGCTGGCGCGCCAACGCCTGCCACTGGTGGTGATCAACCCGCGGCGGCTGCGTGCCTTTGCCCAGGCGCAGGGCGAAGCGGCCAAGACCGATGCCATCGATGCGCGCC
>JBEVOI010000280.1:0-4250 GCA_040507665.1 Burkholderiales bacterium | reverse complement strand
GCCATCCCCCGCGCGGTCGACCCAAGCGCTCGAAGCGCTAAGTGCGGTCCACACACTGCTGTGTCACCGCCACGCGGAGGGCCTATTCGAAATACCCGAACCGATGAATGACATTTCCTTCGCTGCCGATCTCTTGTGCGACGTGTCCCGCCGGCGCACCTTCGCCATCATCTCGCACCCGGACGCGGGCAAGACGACGCTCACGGAAAAGCTGCTGCTCTTCGGCGGCGCGATCCAGATGGCGGGCACGGTGAAGTCGCGCAAGAGCGCGCGGCACGCTACTTCGGACTGGATGGAGGTGGAAAAGCAGCGCGGCATCTCGGTGACGAGCTCGGTGATGCAGTTCGAGTACAGCGGCCACACCATCAACCTGCTCGACACGCCTGGCCACGAGGACTTCTCCGAGGACACGTACCGCGTGCTCACGGCCGTGGACGCGGCGGTGATGGTGATCGACGCCGCAAAAGGCGTGGAGGCGCAGACGATCAAGCTGCTCGAGGTGTGCCGGCTGCGTGCGACGCCGATCATCACGTTCGTGAACAAGCTCGACCGTGAGGTGCGCGAGCCGGTGACGCTGCTGGAGGAGATCGAATCGGTGCTGAAGATCGACTGCGCGCCGATCACCTGGCCGATCGGTATGGGGAAGCGCTTCCGCGGCGTCTTCGACCTGCAGGGCGATCGGCTGGTGCGCTTCACGCCGGGCGAGGAGCGCCTGAGCGACGACGCCGAGTTGATCGAAGGCCTCGAGAATCCACGCCTCGACGCGCTCTTTCCCGCTGAGATGGCGGGGCTGCGCCACGATGTGGACCTGCTCCGCGATGCGAGCCATCCGTTCGAATTGCGGGAATTCCTCGCGGGTCGGCAGACGCCGGTGTTTTTCGGATCCGGCATCAACAATTTCGGTGTGCGGGAAATCCTGCAAGCGCTGGTGGAATGGGCGCCGCCGCCGCAACCGCGGGATGGCGGCGATCGCACGGTGCAGCCGGCAGAAGCGCGGTTCACCGGCTTCGTGTTCAAGATCCAAGCGAACATGGATCCGAAGCACCGCGACCGCATCGCATTCTTCCGCGTGTGTTCTGGTCGGTACCAGCCAGGCATGAAGGTGCGCCATCTGCGCACGGGGCGTGAGATGAAGGTCGCCAACGCACTTACCTTCATGGCGAACCAGCGCGTGTCGAGCGCGGACGCGGTCGCCGGAGACATCATCGGAATCCACAACCACGGGCAATTGCAGATCGGCGATACGCTGAGCGAAGGCGAGGCGCTCGGCTTCAAGGGCATTCCATATTTCGCGCCGGAACTGTTCCGCGTTGCGCGTCCCCGCGATCCGTTCAAGGCGAAGCAACTACAGAAGGGCCTTCATGAGCTGGGGGAGGAGGGCGCGATCCAGGTGTTCGAATCGATGGTGGGGAATTCGCTGCTGCTCGGTGCCGTGGGTCCGCTGCAGTTCGAGATCGTGGCCCAGCGGCTCGCGACCGAGTACAGAGTGGACGCGATCTACGACCCTGCCAGCATCTCTACCGCGCGTTGGCTCACGTTTCCTGACGACAGCACGCGGCGGAACTTCGAGCGGGAGCAGGCCGCAGCCATGGCGACGGACGTGGACGAGAACGAGGTGTTCCTGGCGACCAACAAGTACAACCTGCAGGTGACAATGGAGCGCTGGCCGAAGATCGGCTTCCACGCAACGCGCGAGCACGGGCAGCGGCTCGCGGACGGGTAGGGCGGGCGCTCGCACCTGGACAGATACCGTGCGCGCATGACCGAGGAATCCAGCGCGCTCAGACGCCCGTCGTCGAAGACGGAGCTCTTCGTCGCATTCACTCTTCTCGCGTTGCAGGGTTTCGGGGGGGTACTCGCTGTCGCACAGCGCGTGCTGTGTGATCAGAGGCGTTGGCTCACGCGCGAGCAGTTCCTGGAACTGCTGGCGGTCGGACAAGTGCTGCCAGGTCCCAATGTGTGCAATGTGGCGCTGATGGTCGGCGATCGCTTCTTCGGCTGGCGCGGCGCCTTTTCCGCACTCGCCGGGATTATGACGGTGCCGCTGGTTCTTGTACTTGTGGTTACCGCCGTCTACGCCGAGTATGCGATGCATCCCGCGGTGGCCGGCGCGCTCAGGGGCATGGGCGCCGTCGCTGCCGGGCTGATCGTGGGAACGGCGCTGAAGCTGTCATCGGCGCTGCGCGTGAATGCGATGGGCCTGGCCATTTGCGTGGGCCTCGTTGTGCTGGCGTTCGTGGGTGTCGCTCTTCTGCGCTGGCCGCTTGTGTGGATACTGCTCGGCCTCGGCGCGGTTTCGTGCGTCTATGCGTGGAAGCGAGTGGGCGCTGATCATCGGCCAGAATCAGAAGGCAGGTAATCAAGACCATGCAGGCTCCCGTCGACTTTCTGTCCTTGTTCCTGCACTTCCTGCTGCTGTCGTTGCTTTCGATTGGCGGCGCCATCGCCGTGGCCCCCGACATGCACCGCGTGATGGTCCATGAGATGGGAGTGCTGACGGATGCGCAGTTCAATTCATCGATCGCGCTTGCCCAGGCCTTGCCGGGGCCCAACGTTCTCTTCGTTGCGGTGATGGGCTACCAGGCGGCAGGGCTAAAAGGCGCAGCCGTGACGCTCGCGGGCATCATGCTGCCTTCCACGACGCTCGCGCTTGCGGCTTCACGCTGGGGTCACGCACGGCAAGACTGGCGCGCGGTGGGGGCGTTCAAGGCCGGTATGGCGCCACTGGTGATCGGACTCATGTTCTCGACCGGCTGGATCCTCGCCACAGAAGTGCCCGGTTGGCGTCACATCGTGCCCACCGTCGCCGCGGCCGTGCTGGTCTGGCGCACGCGCCTACACCTGCTGGTGATGATTGCAGTTGGCGGAATCCTTGGTGCGTTGGGATGGGTTTGAGCCCCCGCAGGGGTAGCACGCCGCGGCTCAGGAACGGACGCGCCTCAATCGAAAGCGTCGCCCACAATGGAATCGATGCGCTCGATCACCTCGGGCGTCAGCTTGGGCGCCACGTCGAGCGCCTTGAGGTTCTCCGACAACTGCTGCGGCCGCGACGCACCCAGGATTACGCTGCTCACATTCGGATTCCGCAGACACCAGGCGATGGCGAGCTGCCCGAGGGTGCAGCCGAGATCGCTCGCCACGGTTTCGAGATCGCCGACGATGCGGTTGCGAACCGGGTCGATGAGGCGTTCGCGCAGAAAGGCGTAGTTCTCGAGCGTCGCGCGCGAGCCCCTGGGAATGCCGTTGCGGTACTTTCCCGTTAACAGACCGCTCGCCAGTGGACTCCAGGTGGTGAGCCCGAGGCCGATTTCGGCATAGAGGGACGCGTACTCCTTCTCTACCCGTCTGCGGTGGAAGAGATTGTATTGCGGCTGCTCGGTTACCGGCTTGTGGAGGTGGTGACGATCGGCGATCTGCCACGCCGCGAGGATCTGTTCGGCCGGCCATTCGCTTGTCCCCCAGTACAGCGCCTTGCCGCGAGCGATGATGTCGTGCATCGCTCCCACGGTTTCCTCGACGGGCGTGTCGGGGTCGGCGCGGTGACAGAAGACGATGTCGACGTAGTCGAGCTGCAGGCGCTTGAGCGAGCTGTCGATCGCGTGCAACAGGTATTTCCGGTTGAGCGTGTTCTTCTCGTTGGGTCCGTCGCCGAGGCCCCAGTAGAACTTGGTCGAGACCGCGTATTTCGTGCGTGGCCAGCGCAGCTCCTTCAGCACGGCGCCCATGATCTCCTCGCTGCGGCCGTTCGCATAGACTTCGGCATTGTCGAAGAAGTTGACACCAGCCGCGAAGGCCGCAGCCATCAGCTCGCGCGCGGCGCGGGTATCAACCTGATTCGCGTAGGTGACCCAGGAGCCGAAGGACAGTTCGCCGAGCTTGAGGCCGGAGCGGCCGAGGCGACGGTAGTTCATGGCGTTCGATGCTAGCACAGCCGCCTGACGGAGCCAAAGCCAGCGCCGCCTTTGAACACCTGACGTTATCTGCATCGGCGCGGTCACGCCTTGTCGGCGTTCGTTTATTCTTGCAGGGATGGTGGGTCGCTTGGTCCCGATCAGGCTTGCCACCGCTGCTTCCTATTTCCGAACCATGACTCCCATCCTCGACGCCTACTGCGAGCGCACCGGTCCCGGCCTCTGGGGCGAGCCCCTCAACGCCGTCACGAATCTCGCCTTCATCGTCGCGGCTGTCATGGCGCTGCGGCTTTGGCGCGCGCAGCCGGGACTCACCTACCGCAACGGCTGGGATCTGCT
>JBEVOI010000245.1:0-8273 GCA_040507665.1 Burkholderiales bacterium | reverse complement strand
GTTGTGATTGACTTTCACGACAAACGGAATCTTGTGGGCATACTTGCGGGCGACCGACGCCAATACGCCAAAGGTCGAAGCGACGGCGTTGCAGCCCCCTTCGATGGCGAGCTTGACGATATTCTCGGGGTCGAAGTAGATCGGGTTCGGCGCGAACGACGCCCCCGCCGAGTGCTCGATGCCTTGGTCCACGGGCAGGATCGAAACGTAACCGGTGCCCGCGAGGCGCCCGTGACCTAGCAGCGCCTGCAGGCTGCGCAGGACCGGCACCGGGCGGTCGCTCTGGGCCACCACGCGGTCGACAAAGTCGGGACCCGGCAGATGCAAGGATTCGCTCGGAATGCCCTTGCACACGTGGCCGAGCAGCGATTGCGCATCGCTGCCGAGCAATCCGACAACATCGGTAACGGTATCTCTTGCGGTCATCTGTTCTCTCCTTGGCCCGGACCTGGCCCGGCCCGGGAAAAAACCGTGATTATCCTGCGCTGAGCCGTCGCGGTAAACGGCGAATGGTCCCTATAATACGTGGCCCGGCTCACGGGGAATTCGTGCAATCGAAATCGGAGCGAAGATGATCATCTCCCTCGGCGAACGACGTTTGGAAACCCGCGGCGATTACTGGATCGCACCGGATGCCACCGTGATCGGCTCGGTCGTCCTCGAACAGAACGTGAGCATCTGGTTCAAGGTGGTGATCCGCGGCGACAGCGACCTCATCACCATCGGCGAGAACTCCAACATCCAGGAGACCTCGGTGCTGCACGCCGATCCAGGCTTCCCCCTCACCCTCGGCAGGAACGTGAGCGTCGGCCATATGGTCATGCTGCATGGCTGCACGATCGGCGAGAATTCGCTGATCGGTATCGGCGCCACCATATTGAATGGCACCGTGATCGGAAAGAACTGCCTGATAGGCGGGCACGCCTTCATCGCCGAAGGCAAGGTCATCCCGGACGGGTCACTCGTCATCGGCGCGCCCGGACGTGTAGTTCGGCAGTTGACGGATGAGCAGATCGCGGACATCCGCCGCACCGCCGACCATTACGTGGAGAACTTCAAGCGTTTCCGCCGTGACATGAAGCGCGAAGACTGACGATTGTCCATTGATCGGGAAACCGCTCGCGCCAATCCCCGTGACCATCGAGGCCTTGGCCAAGCCGCTGGTCGCCCCCCTCCTCAAGCTTGTAGCGGAGAGGATGCCGAAGACTGTGAAGCCGTCCGCAGCACGGATCGGCGACACGGAACGCGCGCTGACCCTGCTGTGGCTGAGTGCGGGGGGGGCCTGGTGCCCTGGCAGCATGTCCCGCTGAGTCACGCTTCCGCACGTTTCCGAGGGTAAGTCGCTCAACCCCGCAGCGCCTGCGCATGTAACTTCTCTCCCGCGTACACCGTCTCTGCGAGTGCAGCGTCCTCGCCGTGAATCAGGCAAACGTCGAGGTACAGCCTGCCCGAACGGTTCCGGAAGTAATCGTGGATGTCCCGGATGACGTGATCGTCGCGATTCAGGTCGAGCATGCAGAGGAAGTCGTCGGAGTTGTACCAGTACAGCGCCTGCGCATAACCGAGTTCCCGCAGGTTGCTCCACAGGTCTCGCCACGAAACACCCCGGACTTGCTCGTCTTGTCCGCTGACGTGCAACTCGAGGTACACGAGCGGTCGGTGCCGGGCGATGAATTCCAGGCTGCCGTTCAGCACCGGCAGGTCGTACCCTTCTATGTCGGTCTTGAGCAGCTTGACTGTCGCACCAGGCGCGTGCTGCCCGACCACCTGTTCGAGCTTGAGGAATTCGCCATCGATCATGGGCAGCGATCCCGCGCGAATGCCGAAGTCGTCCGGATTCTCGTAGACCACGGCATTACCACCCGGGACGACGCGCAAGTTGGCGGCAGCCCGATGTTCGGACGCGGCCACGAAGGCGAGGACAGGCGTCACGTCCCCGAGCAATTCCGCGTTGCGCACGAGCACGTCGTGGAACTCCGCCACACCCTCAACCGAGATGATCCGGTTGCGAACCCCGCGCGAGCGTATGATCGCCGCACTGTCGCCGACATTTGCGCCGACGTCGACGATGACCGATTCCGGATAATTGCCCGCGCAGGCCATGGCGATGCGCCCGAGGGACTTCGAGTTGTCGGGCATGAATTTCCAGTGAAACGGGGTTTCGTGCAGCGCTGGAAAATAGATCTCGCAGCCGTCGACCGAATACGTTACGAGTACATTGCGCCCCTTTGCAAGGGAACGGTACAAACGCCGCAATGCCCGGAACAGGAGCATCCGGGAAGTGCTGCCGACCGGCAACGCCAGCAGCCTGTCGAACGCGGCCTGGAACATGCGGGACGGGCGCGGCGGATCGGCGGATCTGGATCTCATGGGAAAGCCTGGCGATGGGCGACAGTTTGTCGAAGCGCTGACCGCGCGGGGCCCATCATAGTGTGCAACCGCGGCGCGGGTAAATCCGCACGCTTCGGTCAAGGTGACTAAAGCAGGCCGCGTTCGGCAAACGAAACGGCCGCGCCCCGCCCGATTACGAAGTGGTCGAGCACCTTCACATCGACAAGCGCGAGGGCTTGCTTGAGCGCGCTGGTGAGGAGTTCGTCAGCGCGGCTCGGCTCCGCGAGGCCGGAGGGATGGTTGTGGGCGAAGATGACGCCGGCTGCGTTATGCGAGAGGGCGAGCTTCACCACCTCACGCGGATAGACGCTCGTCTGCGAAAGCGTGCCGCGAAAGAGCTCGTCGATGGCGATGACGCGGTTCTGGGCGTCGACGTAAAGCACCATAAACACTTCGTAGGGACGCGCTTCGAGCGTCAGGCGCAGATAGTCGCGCACCGCCTGGGGCGAGGTCAGGCTGACGCCGTGCCGTAGTTCCTCGGCGAGCCCTCGGCGCGCCAGTTCGATCACCGCCATCAGCAGGGTCGCCTTCGCCTTCCCCACGCCGGACAACGCGGACAGTTCGTCGAAGGTCGCGTCCACCAGCCGGCGCAGGCTTCCGTCGAAGCGGATCAGGAGCTCCCGCGCGAGGTCGAGGGCGCTCTTTCCCGGGACACCGGTTCGCAGAAAGATCGCCAGCAATTCCGCGTCGGTAAGGGCGCAAGCCCCGAGCTTGAGCAGGCGCTCGCGGGGACGCTCGTGTTCGGGCCAGTCGGTGATGGGCATTCGGTGCTTGACGGGTGACGAGTGACGCGTAACAAGTGACAAAAGACGAGTGAAAAGCAAGGTATGCCGTATTGCAAGGCTCGGGCCACCCTGGCACGGTTTCTCGCACCCGCACGATGGTTTACACTCCGCCCTCTCGCGAACCTTCGACCGGCCATGAGCTCGCAACAATCCAAGCGCTTTCTACTCGGCATCACCGGCGGCATCGCCGCGTACAAGGCGGCGGAGCTCGCGCGCCTGCTGATTCAGGAGGGCTGCGACCTGCAGGTCGTGATGACCGACTCCGCCGCCCGCTTCGTGGGGTCTGCGACGTTTCAGGCGCTCACCGGCAAGCCAGTCTTCACCGATCTATGGGATCCGCGCGTGGATAACGGCATGGCCCACATCGAGCTCTCGCGCGACCGCGATGCGATCATCGTCGCGCCCGCGTCCGCGGACTTCATCGCCAAGCTCGTGCACGGATTCGCGGATGATCTACTCTCGACCCTCTGCCTTGCGCGGGAGTGCCCGCTGCTCGTGGCGCCCGCCATGAACCGGCAAATGTGGGAGAACCCCGCCACCCAGCGCAACCTGGGCCAACTCCGGAAGGATGGCGTGACGGTGCTCGGCCCCGCCGCGGGCGACCAGGCCTGTGGCGAGACCGGCATGGGGCGCTTGTTGGAACCGGAAGAGTTGCTGGAGGGCATCCTCGGTTTCCTGCAGCCGAAGCTTCTAGCCGGGAAACGGGTGCTGGTCACTGCGGGCCCGACCTTCGAGGCGATCGATCCAGTGCGCGGCATCACCAATCTTTCGTCCGGCAACATGGGCTATGCGATCGCCCGTGCGGCTCGCGACGCGGGCGCGGAGGTGACGCTGATTTCAGGACCCACTCGCCTCGCGGCGCCGTTCAGCGTAGCTCGCATCGACGTGGTGAGTGCACGGGACATGTTCACGCAGGTAACGGCGCATGTCGACCGCATCGACATCTTCGTGAGCGTCGCCGCCGTAGCCGACTACCGCCCCGCCCACCCGGCGCAGCAGAAGATCAAGAAGCGCAACCAGCCGATGAGCATCGAGGTCACACCCAACGACGATATTCTCGCCCACGTCGCGGCGCTGCCGGACGCGCCGTTCTGTGTTGGTTTCGCCGCGGAGAGCGAAAAGCTCGAGGATCACGCGCGCGAGAAACGGCGCATAAAGAAGGTGCCGCTCCTCGCCGCGAACCTGGTGCAACACGCGCTCGGGGCGGAGGACAATGCGCTCATCCTGTTCGACGATGACGGACGCCACGAGCTCCCCCGGGCGTCAAAGCTCGAGCTTGCCCGGCAGCTCGTCGCACACGTCGCACGCCTTTACGAAAAGACGCCGCGCGGGTGGGCGGCGACGCGTCGCTCCGAGCGCAGCGAAACCGTCGGATGAGGGCGATCGACGTCCGGGTGCTCGACCTGCGGCTGAAGGCGCACCTTCCCTGCTATGCCACGCCAGGCGCGGCGGGGCTCGACCTGCGCGCCTGCATCGAGCACGTGCTCACCGTGAATCCTGGCGAGGCGGACCTCATTTCGACCGGGATCGCGATCCATCTCGCCGACCCCGGTCTAGCCGCCATGATCCTCCCGCGCTCCGGGCTCGGTCACAAACACGGGATCGTGCTCGGCAACCTGGTCGGCTTGATCGATTCCGATTACCAGGGTCAGATTTTCGTGTCGCTGTGGAACCGCAGCCGCGTGCCATTCATCCTCAACCCGCTGGAGCGCATCGCTCAACTCGTCGTGGTGCCCGTCGTGCAGGTGGCGTTCAACGTCGTAGCCGAATTTTCGGAGAGCCACCGAGGCGAAGGGGGTTTTGGCAGCACCGGCAAGCACTGAGTCTGACGCTTGCCAAATATGGCGCGCTTCTCGCTCGATCTTGGCGGAATTCCGTCCTGGCGCTAGCGAATGCCCCGTCCCTATGCGCGCCCAGCAGTTTACAGGGCCGTCGCGCCTAGCAGGAGAAGCGACCCGACAGCCCGCTTTCCGACCCCCGCATCCGAATGCTGCCAAACGGACATATATAAGCTATGCTGCCGACGCTTGAACCATTCGCGGACGAGGGAATCGGACCCAAACAACGCGTGACGAGTACGATGCTGAAGAACGTGAACCTCCGACTGGCCCGGCCGGCGGACCTTTTCCCCATCTCGCGCATGTCGCGGGAGCTGATCGAGACCGGTCTCGGCTGGTCCTGGACCCCGGCCCGCGTGGGTAGGGAGATATTGTCCCCGGAAAGCGTGGTCCTGGTGGGTTGCGGAGAGGACCGGGTGGTGGCGTTTGCCATCATGCATTTCGGGGACGAGACCGCGCATCTGAACCTCCTCGCGGTAGAGCCGGAGTTCCAGCTCGCAGGCATCGGCCGCCGCCTTGTGGAGTGGCTGGAAGAGTCCGCGCTTACGGCCGGCATCGCGACTGTCAGTCTCGAGCTGCGCTCGAAGAATTACGGCGCGCGCAGCTTCTACGGCAGGCTCGGCTACCGCGAAACAGCTCTCATTCCCGGGTACTACCGAGGCTGGGAGTCCGCGATCCGGATGGCCCATCCGCTGCGCCCCGCGATCGCACAGGACGCGGACTAGGCTCCTGCGACTGACCCCCGGCCGCGCAGGCGCGCGGTTCGCGAAACCATCCACCGTTTCTCCCGACACCGCCTCAAAGCCGTCGATGCGAATCGGCCGGCCGTCGAAGCCGGGAACTCTGTGCGTGCCTCCATGAGCACAACCGCTTCGTCCGCGATCATCCTCATTGCCCACGGCGCCCGCGACCCCGATTGGAGGCAGCCGTTCGAGGCGATCAAGGCGCGCATCGAGCAGCGATTGCCTGGAGTGCGCGTCGCGCTCGCGTTTCTCGAATTCATGGCCCCCCCTCTCGACGCCGCCGTCGATGCCCTCGTCGACGAGGGCGCGCAGCGTATCGACGTCATCCCCGTGTTCATGGCCCAGGGCGGTCACGTGAAGCGGGATGTACCCCTGATACTCGACGCGCTGCGTGCCCGGCACCCAGGCGTGACGATCTTGCTGGCACCCGCGGTCGGCGAGGCGGACGCAGTCCTGGATGCCATTGCAAGCTGGGCGATCGGACTCGCCCAACAGACGCCCCCTTAGCCTGATCATTGGCGCCCTCCCGGTGCCGCGTGCACCGCACGTCGACGAGGCGGTTCGTGCCTGTCTTTTCTTTGCTGGTCCTCGGTTCTTACTTCGCCTGATTTCTCTCGTTCACCCCGTCACCCCCGCCAGCCTTCGTCCCTTCGCGTCGTAGTACACTGGCGCCCGCGTACCCCATCGCCACGGGAATCCCGACCTTCAGACCGACAGCATGAACGAAGCCGACGCCCGCAATGTGATCCTCGTCCGCGCGTTCGAAACCGGTGGAGCGCCAGAGGCGACGTGGAACGACGCCGACTCTGCATGGGCTGGTCGCGCCGCGGCCGAGGTGGTCGGCTCCGGCGTGGAACCGGAGCGTTTCATTGCCCGCCGTGCCGAGCTCGCCGTCGAGCGCCTCGGCGAGCGTGACCGCGCGATCAGCCGCACCGTACGGGCCGTCACCTGGCGACCGTGGATCGGTTGGGTGCTGCTCCTCGCCGCATTCGCCCTCGGCATCGCCACGGACTATATCGGTCCCGCGCAACGGGTGAACGTGCTCGCGTTTCCATTGCTCGGGCTGATCGCCTGGAACCTGTTTGTATACGCGCTCATCGCGGTGCGTGGTGTGCTCGGCCTCACGAGCTCGCGAGCGCGTACCCTCGGACCTTTCGCGAGCTTCGTCGCCCGGCTCGGGCGCGGCGTACACGAAGCGGCAGTTGCAGCAACACCGGATTCGCCTCTCTTCGGTTTCGCACGCGACTGGGCGCGCGCATCCGCACCGCTCACCGCTGCACGGGTCGCCGGCATCCTGCATCTCTCCGCGCTCGCTTTCGCCCTCGGTGCGATCGCGGCGCTCTATCTGCGCGGACTCGTCTTCGAGTACCGCGCCGGCTGGGAGAGCACCTTCCTCGGATCCTTCGAGGTGCATCGTCTGCTCTCGGTCGTGCTCGGGCCTGCATCCAGGCTCTCTGGCATTCCGATTCCCGACGCGCAGCAGCTCGATGCCATCCGCTTCTCCGCTGGCCCGGGCGAGAACGCCGCACCGTGGATCCACCTGTACGCCGTCACCATAGGGATCGCGGTGGTGATTCCGCGCGCGTTGCTCGCCCTCGGCGCATGGCTCGCACAGAGGCGGCGCGAGCGCCGGCTTCCGCTGTCGCTCGACGACGCGTACTACCAGCGTCTGCTGCGCGGGTTCAAAGGCGAGACGGCGCGGGTCCGCGTGCTCCCCTACAGCTTCCAGATCGCGCCGCAGTCCGTGCTTGGATTGAAGGAGATCGTGACGCGCGTGTTTGGCCCAAGGGCGGACGTGTCGATCGCACCATCGGTTGCATTTGGTGAGGAAGACGCGCTGCCCGCCGGCCTGTTGCCAGGCGAGCCGGTCGCGCTTGCCGCGGCGCTCTTCAGCCTGACGGCGACGCCGGAGGCCGAAAACCATGGTGCGTTCCTCGGCGCGGTCGCGAAGCAGGTCCAGCGCGGGACGCCGCTTGTCGCGCTCGTCGACGAAGCGGGATTCCGCCAGCGCTTCAGCGGTCAGGATGCGCGGCTGGAAGAACGCCGCAAGGTTTGGCGGCAGATGCTCGCCATGCAGAGTGTGGAGCCGGTGTTCGTCGACCTTGCGCAACCGAATCCCACCGCATCCGCCAGCGCGCTGACGGCGGCGCTCGACCGCGCCGCCCGCGTGGAGGCCGCACCGTGAGCGAAGCCACCTCGCACGTCGAGTTGAGCCTCGTCTCCCACACCAACGCGGGCAAGACCACGCTCGCACGCACCCTCCTCGGCCATGACGTGGGCGAGGTGCGCGACGAGCCTCACGTCACCGCTGTTGCCGAACCGCACGTCATGATCGAAGACGCGCAGGGCGACCTGTTGCGCCTGTGGGACACGCCGGGCTTCGGCGACAGCGCTCGCCTCGCGAAGCGCTTGCGGCAGCAGGGTAACCCGATCGGTTGGTTCCTGTCCGAGGTGTGGGACCGCTGGCGCGACCGGCCCTTCTGGTCGAGCCAGCAGGCGATCAAGAACGTGCGCGA
>JBEVOI010000182.1:0-37343 GCA_040507665.1 Burkholderiales bacterium | reverse complement strand
GACTGTCCGTGGGCTTCCAGACGCACCGGGCCGATCTCGTGCGCGAGCCCTGGACCTTGCTGGGCGACCGATTCCTCCAAGTCGTCGCGCTTCATCACCGCCTCGTCCTGGGGCGGTGTCGCTTCCGTCGCATGACTGACGGAGACCGGAGCAAGCAGCCAGATCGAGAGCACGCACGATACGACCCGTACAGACTTAGCGTAACGTCGATTCATTCTTCTTCCGCTAGTGCCTGCCGACCGGACGAGGCCACGCGGTCGGTTTGGCCGTCAGCGCGGCACGCCCCAGGGCTTATCACCCTGACATACTACCAATACGTGTGGCGGAGTTGTACGGGCTATGGCCAGTGGCACCGAACTTGCGCCCGGACCGCGCGGGCCCCTCGCCGTCTCACCTCCATGTTCCTCCGCCTTCTCCTCCTGTTGCTCGCGGCAATGCTTGCGTATCACTTCACCCATCTCGGGTCGAAGTCGGCGGTCCAGCCCGCTGCCGCAATCTCACTGTCGCCGGGACCGGCAGGATTCGGAATGGTGAAGAATGGCTACCGCATCGTGCCACTCGAGACGTTCAGCATCGAGGCGAAAGTGCTCTCGTCGATGCGTTACCGCTTCGACCGGGAGTCAAGCCTCGCGCCCGTAGACCTTGCGCTGGGCTGGGGACCTATGGCGAACCCTGCTGTGAGCGAGAAGTTGAGCGTGAGCCAAGGCGAGCGCTGGTTTTATTGGCGCGCGTCCGAATTCCCGATCCCGCGGCGGGAGATCGAGACCCACAGTGCGAATATGCACATGATTCCAGCCACGCCCGCGATCGACGAAATGCTCAAGTCGATTCAGAAGGGCGACACGGTGCGTGTAAGCGGCTATCTGGTGGAGGCGCAAGGGGCCGACGGCTGGCGCTGGCGTAGCTCGCTCTCGCGAGAGGATACCGGGGCGGGTGCGTGCGAGCTGGTTTGGGTTGAAACGCTGGACGTTCAATGAGCACGCTCAACGAGGGGCGGAGACCGCGTTGAGCATTCCCTTACTGTTTGGGCGCAACGCGATGGGTCAGGTTGTGCGCCCCTGCTGCGCCAGGACGGTGGTGAGCATTCGCAAGCGCGAGATTGCGTCCGGCATTTCGAGCAAATGCTGGCGCAGGGTATTCTCCAGCGGCAGCACTTCGGCAAGACGATAGCTTACCCACGCCGCGTCGTCGTAGCGAAGCGGAGCCGGGAAGCTCGATTCGCCCGCGCGGCTCGCCACCGCCTTCAGGATGTCGGCGCACGCCGCGTGCTCTTCCGGCAACTTCTCATCCTTCTCCTCCGGGAATAGCGTGACCTCGGCCATGCGCAGGCGGTCGGGTTGCGTCCACTGCTCGAGTATGCGAAAGCGTTGCTGGCCCTGCGTGACGAGTATGAAGATTCCGAGCTGCTGCATGTCCCAGGATAGGATGCTGGCAATGCAGCCGGTCTCGTAGGGACGAGCGGGCTCTCCCACCTCCTGGCCCTCGCGAATGAGACATACGCCGAACTGTGTTCCATCGCGGATGCAGCGCTTGGTCATGCCGAGATAGCGCTGCTCGAAGACCCTCAGCGGAAGCAGGCCACCCGGAAACATGACAGTGTTCAGTGGAAAGATCGGTATCTGCACCACGTCCTCGCGCGTCGCACGTCTCCGCAGGATTGAGCGTGCGCCGCCCAGCCATTACGCGAGGGGCGTTTCGCCCCACCGCGGCATCAGGTCATGAACAATGCCCAGATGATCGAGCACCCGCGCCACAATGAAGTCCACCAGCTGTTGCACGCTTTCCGGCCGATGATAGAAACCGGGATTGGCGGGCAATATGACCGCGCCGCAGCGGGCCAGTTTCAGCATGTTCTCCAGATGGACCTGGGAGAGCGGCGTCTCGCGCGGCACAAGTATGAGCGGCCGCCGCTCCTTCAGCACGACGTCCGCTGCGCGCTCGATGAGGTTGGCGGCAAGGCCTGCCGCGACTGCCGCCAGCGTACCCATGGTGCACGGGCAGATCACCATGGCATCGGGCGGGTTCGAACCGGAGGCCACCGGCGCGAACCACTCCTCACGCCCGAACACGCGCAGTTGCTCGGTGTGGGTCGCGTAGCGCTCGCGCAGGTAGAGCTCGAGCTCCTTCGGGCGCGATGGCAGCGCGAGGTCCATCTCCTGTCTGGCGACGATCTGCGCGACTTGGGAATAGAGCAGCCAGACGTTGGCGCCGCTTCTCAGCAGGCAGTCCAACAGGCGGATGCCGTACGGCATGCCGGAGGCGCCGGTGAGCGCGAGGGTGATGGTCTTGCTCACAAGGGAGAAAAGCTCGCTGACGGCACGGTCACTGGACTTTCGCCCGCGCTGTCGGCGACCGCGCGCGGCTCCAGCGTCACGCAAGCTCCCGGTGCCGAACGAGAACTTGGGCACAGCTGCGGAAGTACCGCGCGAGGGACTCCGCGAAATAGACAGAGCGATGCCGGCCGCCGGTGCAACCGACAGCGACGGTGAGATAGCTGCGGCTGTCCGCCTGGTAAGCGGGCAGCCAGCGCTCGACGAACGCACGAATGTCCTCGAGCATCTCCCGCGCCTGGCTTTCAGCCTCGATGAACGCGATGACGGGCGCATCCTTGCCCGTCAGGTCTTTCAAGTCAGGGTTGTAATTCGGGTTCGGCAGGCAGCGCACGTCGAACACCAGGTCTGCGTCGAGCGGGATCCCCTGCTTGAAGCCGAAGGATTCGAACAGCAAGGTGAGGCGGGAGCGATCGAGCTGGACAAAGTTCATGATCCACGTCCGGAGCGCACTCGGATTGAGACCGCTCGTGTCGATCCGGTGGGCGCCGGCAGCCACTTCGGTGAGGATCTCGCGCTCGCGCTCGATACATTCGGTCACGGTGAGTGCCCCGTCGCTCAGCGGATGGCGCCTTCGTGTCTCCGAGAAGCGCTTGACCAACGTTTCGGTCTTTGCCTCGAGGAAAAGCACCCGGACGTCGACCCCCTGGTCGCGGACCGCAGAGAGGTATTCGCGGAATTTGTGCAGCGTGGTGCCACTGCGAATGTCGATGCTGACCGCGACGTTCGAATAGCCCGCCTGACCGAGAAACGTGACGACTTGGGGCAGCAGCACTGCAGGGAGGTTGTCCACGCAGTAGAAGCCGCTGTCTTCCAGCATGTGCAGGGCAATGCTCTTGCCTGAGCCGGAGAGGCCGCTGACGAGGACGAGCTGCATCGGCGCGCGCGTGAAAGGTTACTTGTTACCGTTCAGGTGCTCTTCGTGACGGCGAATGAACTCCCGCGTGCTGTCGTAGCCTCGCAGCTGTAGCACCGTGTTGCGCACGGCGGCTTCCACCAGCACCGCGAGGTTGCGCCCTGCGGCCACGGGTAGCTGCACCTTGCGGATCTCGTTGGCGAGGATGATCTCCGAGCTCGCGTTGAGTGGTAGCCGCTCGAGCCCCGGGATGATCCCTGCCACGGGCTTTTCGAGCTGGACGATGAGCTTCAAGTTCTTGCGCACGCGCACCGCAGTCTCTCCGAAGATGGTCCGGATGTTGAGCATTCCAAGACCACGGACCTCGAGAAAATCCCGCAGCAGAGGCGGGCACCGACCTTCCAGAACGTCCGGGCCAATACGGTAAAGCTCGACCACATCGTCGGCGACAAGGCCGCTACCGCGGCTGATGAGCTCGAGCGCGAGCTCGCTCTTGCCGACACCGCTGTCGCCGGTGATCAGCACGCCCATGCCGAGCACATCGAGAAACACGCCGTGGCGGGTGACGAACTCCGAGAGCGATCGCGCGAGGTACGGCCGCAGCATCCACATGAGCTGGATGCTGGAGATCGGGGTGAGCAAAACCGGTATGCGGTGCGCGTCGGCCATGGCGCAGACATCGGCAGGTGCCGGGCGGCCATCGGAGACGAGAAGGCAAACCGGCCCGCTCGCTGCGAGCTCCTGCAGCGACTGGCGCGCCAACACGGGATCGAGGCGAGCGAGATAATCGGTTTCCGTGCCGCCGAGGACTTGAATCCAGTTCGGATGTATGAAGTTCAGGTGGCCGATGAGGCCTTTGGTAGAGGCCTTGAGCAGGTCTCCCGACAGCTCGCTACCCGCCCCTTCCTTACCCGCCCCCCATGTGAGCGAAAGGCGCTCTCGGTTGTCCTCAAAGAGCTGAGCTACGCTGACCCGGGGCATGGGGCTCCCATTCGACGATGAGCTTGTGCGCAGCTTCTGCGCTCTCGGCCATCAGCAGATGCTCCCGCACGCTCTTGTCGCTGAAGAGCTGCGCCAGCTCGGACAAAATCTGCAGATGCAAGTCGGTGGCCCGTTCCGGCACCAGCAGCACGAAGACCAGATTGACCGGCTTGCCGTCCGGAGCGTCGAAAGGTACGGGAGCGGTCAGGCGCAGGAAAGCGCCGACGGCATCCTTCATACCCTTGATGCGTCCGTGCGGGATCGCCACGCCCTGCCCGAGGCCGGTGGAGCCGAGCTTCTCCCGTGCGAACAGACTGTCGAACACATCGACGCGGGGAATCTGCTGGTTGTTCTCGAAGGTGAGCCCCGCCTGTTCGAAGACCCGCTTTTTGCTCGTAACGTCAAGGTCGAGCGCCACATTGGCGAGCGGCAGCAGCCGGGAAAGCAGCGTGAGCGCCTGGCTCTTCATGGGGCGGTGACGTGGACGAACGCTTGGTTCAGGCGGCCTGAGCGGCAGGCGGTTCGCTCAGGCCTGGTGCTTGAGGGCGGGCCCGTTGCGGCGGACGACGTTTCTGCCTTTGTGTTTGAGAATCTGCCGATCCAGCTTGTCGACTAGGGCGTCGATCGCGGCGTACATGTCTTCGTGGTCGGTCTCGCAGAAGATGGCCTTGCCGCTCACGTGCACGTTCGCTTCGGCCCTCTGGCGAAGCTTTTCGACCGAGAGGATGACGCTGACGTCGATCACATGGTCGAAATGCCGGGTGATGCGCTCGATCTTGGTGGTCACATAAGTGCGAATTGCCGGCGTGATGTCGATGTGATGACCGGTCAGATTGAGATTCATGAACTGTCTCCGTGTTGTGGCGCCGACTCAGATGGACTTGCGCAGATTCACCGGCAGGATCTGGAGCGACTCGCGGTACTTGGCGACGGTGCGACGCGCGACGACGATGCCCTGCTGGCCGAGGATTTCCGAGATCTGGCTGTCGGATAGGGGCTTCTTCGAATCTTCCGCACCCACCAGTTGCCTGATGAGGGCACGAATCGCGGTGGCGGAACAGGCGCCTCCGGTTTCCGTCGCCACATGACTGCCGAAGAAATACTTGAGCTCGAAAATGCCCCGCGGCGTAAACATGAACTTCTGGGTGGTGACCCGGGACACGGTGGATTCGTGCAGTCCGAGGGTCTCCGCGATCTCGCGCAGGACGAGCGGCCGCATCGCCACCTCGCCGTGCTCGAAGAAGTGTCGCTGGCGGTCGACGATGGCCTGGGACACCCGCAGAATCGTGTCGAACCTCTGCTGCACGTTCTTGATCAGCCATTTCGCCTCCTGCAGCTGACCTGCAAGCTGCTGGAAGCTCGCGTCCCGATTGCGCGAGAGGATGTCGGCATACATGCGGTTGATGCGCAGCTTGGGCATCGCATCTGGGTTGAGCGATGCGAGCCAGGTGCCCTTTACCTTCTTGACGATCACATCGGAGACCACATAGCGCGTCTCGGAGTTGCCGTAACTCGAACCCGGGCGCGGATTCAAGCTGACAATCAGGCTTTGAATGCCGCGCAGGAGGTTGTCGTCGCAGTGGAGCAGCTTCTTCAGCTTTCCGTAGTCCTTGGCGGCGAGGATCTCCAGATAGTTCTTTGCCGTGTGGATGGCTTCCTTGCGCAGCGGCGTGTCCGGAGGCATGGCCTCGAGCTGGAGCACAAGACTCTCGGCCAGGCTTCGCGCGCCAATGCCGGCCGGCTCCATGTTCTGCAAATGCCTGAGCGCGATCTGTAGTTCTTCGAGGTCGATCTCGAGCTCGTCCGGCAGCATCTCGGCGAGCTCCGCCAAGTCGCCGCCGAGATAGCCGTCGTCATCGAGCATGTCGATGAGCATTGCCACGATGCGCTTGTCGCGCTCGGGCAGGTTGGTGACGTTGAGCTGCCACAGCAGGTGGTCGCGCAGGGAAGCAGATGTGGCGGGGAGCTGCGGGTACTCTGGCTCCTCGCTGTCATCGCGCGAGCCATAGGAGCCCCCGTCGTCCTCCATCCAGTCCCGGTCGGCGCGGGCTTCCGCGTCGTATTCGGGCGTCTCCACCGGGACCTCAGGCGTCTCCGACTCCTCGCGCGTGGTACGGTCCGGGGTCGAGAAGTCGGTAGGGGTGAAGCTCGCCTCCTCCGGGGTCGGCGCTTCCGCCTCGCCATCGTCCTCGCGCTCGAGCAGGGGATTCTCCTGGAGAAACCGCTCAAGCTCCTGGTTAAGCTCGAGCGTTGAGAGCTGGAGAAGCCGGATCGATTGCTGGAGCTGGGGAGTAAGGGTGAGGTGCTGGGATAGCCTGAGTTGGAGCGTGTGTTTCATGGGTTTGCGAGACTGCTGCGCCCGCTCTTGGCTCTTGCATGAAGAAGCTTCCCGGATATCGCCGGAAACGCGTTTGGCTCAAAATTTGCGGCGACCAATCAAGTCTTTGAACTAAAGCCTGAAATTCTCTCCGAGATAGACCCTTCGCACGCTTTCATTATAAACGATTTCTTCCGGTGTGCCGAAAGCAAGCACGGTGCCTTCGTTGATGATATAGGCCCGGTCGCAGATACCCAGCGTTTCGCGGACGTTATGGTCGGTGATGAGCACACCGATGCCGCGCTCGCGCAAGAACTGGATGATCTTCTGGATGTCCAGGACGGCGATGGGGTCGATACCCGCGAATGGCTCGTCGAGTAAGATAAAGCGCGGCCGCGTCGCGAGCGCCCGCGCGATTTCCACCCGGCGCCGCTCGCCACCCGAGAGGCTGATAGCTGCGCTGTCTCGCAGGTGACCGACGTGCAGGTCTTGCAGCAGGTCGTCTGCCTGCCCCCTGACCTCGCTCGCGTCGAGATCCTGCAGTTCAAGCACAGCCTCGACGTTTTCCGCCACGGTGAGCTTGCGGAAGATCGATGCCTCCTGTGGCAGGTACGAAAGTCCGAGGCGCGCCCGCTTGTGCATGGGCATATGCGTGAGCCGGTTGCCATCGAGCTGGAGCTCGCCCCCGTCCACCGGCACCAGCCCGACCATCATATAAAAGCAGGTAGTCTTGCCCGCGCCGTTTGGGCCGAGCAGGCCCACAACCTCGCCGCTATTGACGTAGAGGGATACATCCTTCACGACGGTGCGTGCCCTATAGCGCTTGCGCAGGCGCTCCGCTCGTAGCTCGCTCATCGGCTGCGCACGGACGACCGGGAGGCTCGGCTTGCACGCCGGGACACTGCGTCGAACATCAAAACTAGCGTTCCGGAGGCCGCGCGAGATCCGCTGACGGCTTGAGGGGGACTGCTGCCGAGGCGGTCGGTGTTGCAGGCTTGCCTTCGTCGGCTTTCTTCTTCGGGACGATGACGGCGCGCACCCGGCCGGCGATCTCCTTGCCGCTCGCATCCTTACCGCCCCCGAAAGCTTGGTAGAACTCGGTGCGCGAGTTGTACGAAATGTAGTTTCCGCGGACTTCCTCCGAGCCCTTCTTGACCACCGCCTTGTCGAATAGCTCCAGCTTTTCGTTGCGTCCGTCGTACTCCATGCGCTGTGCCTGACCGTCCACATACTCGTCGAAACCTTCGCGCTTCTGCCGGAAGGTGGCGGGGTTACCGTATGCGATCCCCTTGTTGAATCCCTCGGTGTCCTGGGTGATAACCATGCGGTCGGACCGGATAACCAGCGTGCCCTGGGTCACCACAACGTTTCCGGTGAGGGTCGCGACCTTCTTCGCGTCGTCGACTTCCATACGGTCGGCCTCGAGGTTGATCGGCTTTTCGCGGTCTGACAGGTCTGCGGTAGCAAGCGGTGGAAGCAGGGAGGCCAGCAGGAACAGCATTCCGGTCCGGATTGTGCGCGAACGGGGCTGCCTAGCGGCGGTGCGCACCGGGCTTCCTGGGAGGTTCATAGCGTCCCTTGACCCGCGACAGCAAGTTGACGATGCGCTCTTCATTGCGCAATTCTAAGCCAACCGCCGTCACCGTTGCATTGGCGTCACGGATGGTCACTGGCTTATCGGTGCGCGCAAGGCCCAGCTCCGGTGTCACCTGCAAGTAGCTCGTGTTCAGCGTGAGTTCGCTATGGTCCTTGTAGGGGCTGCGCAAGACCTTTACATCGTCCATGAAATAGACGTTATCCCCGTTCCCGGAGACGGTTCCGTATTTCGAGGTGATGGTGGTGACGATTCCCGTCTCGCCGATCTGCTCGAACCGCGGTTCGTCGAGGCGGGCAGTCTGGTCGTCTGGAAACCGCAGCAGCTTGCTCGCAGCGAGCGTGTAGCGTGGCGCACCAGACGGACCGAGTTTCACCCCAGTGAAGGACTTGAGAATGAGGTCAGGATCATGGCGCGTGCGCGGATCGCGCATCGGTGCGCCGGGCTTTACGATCTGCTCCAGCCAGAACGAGAGCCCAGTAAGCAGCGCGAGCAACAGAAGCGGGAACCATGTAGTCGCGCGTGCCGCGAGCCGCGCCCTCATCGCAGGTACTGCTCCATTTGCCTGTCGAAGGTGTCCTGTGCGTGCATGATGATCTCGCACACTTCGCGCACAGCGCCGCGTCCGCCAATCTGCCGCGTGACGTAGTGGGCGTGGCTCTTCACCAGCGGCGGCGCCTCCGGCACCGCGACCGCAAGCCCGCAGCGGCGCATGACCGGCAGATCGACCACGTCGTCGCCGACGAAGGCGCAGCAGTCCTTTTCGAACCCGAAGCGCGCGAGCAACTCCTCAAAAACTGCGAGCTTGTCCTCCACGCCCTGGTAGAGGATTCCGACGCCGAGGTTCTCTGCGCGCAACTCGACGCTGCGGGAAGTGCGTCCGGTAACGATCGCGAGCTGAACGCCCGTTGCCTTCAACATCTTCATCCCATGGCCGTCCTGGGTGTGAAAGGCCTTGAACTCCTCTCCCGCGTTGGTGATGTAGAGGCTCCCGTCGGTGAGGACGCCGTCGACGTCGAAGATGACGAGGCGGACGCGGCGCGCGCGGTCGTAGAGCTCGCTCAAGGACATGGTGGATTCGGCCCGCCTTTTTACTTAGAGGACCTTCGCGTGGAAAAGGTCGTGCATGTTGAGCGCGCCCAACGGGCGATGATCTTCGTCCACCACCACGAGCTGGCTGATGCGGTGCTCCTCCATGATCTGGACTGCCTCTACTGCGAGGTGGTCGGCCCTGACCGTGTGTGGCTTTCGGGTCATCACTTCGGACACCGGTGTGGTCGTGAAGTCCACGTGCTGCTGGAGCGAACGGCGCAGATCCCCGTCGGTGTAGATTCCGGCAAGCTTGCCCTCGTTGTCCAGGATCGTGGTCATGCCCATGCCCTTGCGGGTTATTTCTAGAATGGCATCGGCGAGGGTGGCAGTAGCGGCAATCGTGGGCAGTGCGTCGCCACTGCGCATGACGTCGCGCACACGGGTGAGCAGCCGGATTCCGAGCGTGCCGCCGGGATGGGAGCGGGCGAAGTCGTCGACCCCGAAGCCCCGCGCATCCAGAAGTGCGATCGCAAGCGCATCCCCGAGCGCGAGCGACGCGGTGGTGCTCGCCGTGGGAGCGAGTCCCAGTGGGCAGGCTTCCTCGGTGACGCCGGCATCGAGATGCACGTCGGCCTCCTGGGCGAGCGAAGAGTCCGCATTGCCAGTCATCGCAATCAGCTTTGCACCCTGACGCTTGATCAGTGGCACGATGGTGAGCAGCTCCGCGCTCTCCCCGGAATTCGAAAGGCCGATGAACACGTCGTCCCTTGTGATCATGCCGAGGTCACCGTGGCTCGCCTCGGCGGGATGCACAAAAAATGCAGGCGTGCCGGTACTGGCAAGAGTTGATGCGATCTTTCGCGCGATGTGACCGGACTTGCCAATGCCGCTTACGACCACGCGTCCGCGGCAGTTCAGCACCAGCTCGAGGGCGGTGAGGAAGCGGTTGTCGATGCGCGGTATCAGGCTCGCGACGGCGTCCGCTTCGACACGCAGCACCCGACGTGCAAGTTCGAGGGCCTGCGGCGAGAGACGGTGACCGGGAACCCCTGGATGCACGAGATGCCGTTCTGGAATGAGGTAAATTTCCGAATACTATCAGTTATCTGATCGTCGCCACAGCACGAAACGCGCACCCTCCACACGGAATGGGCCGCAGCGCAATGCCGCCCGTCTATAGCAGGCGAACAAGGTTTCTGGCCGCCACGACCGTAACCGCAGATTACGCCCTGCGAAGCGGTGCCCATCGACTGCACCGCGATGTTGTGGATCTGCATCGCCAGGCCACTCCGATGCGCTGAAGCGGCGCGACCCGCGCAAGTGACAAGTACGATCTGCAGCGAATCGTAGGAAAGCGGCATCCCCCGAGTGAGTTACACGGACACGAGGGCAGCCTGATGCCGTCGACCCAGACCCTGATGCTCGCCGGTGTCCAGTTCAATCTTGTACAGCGCCGGATTTGGGAAACGCGTGCCCAACGCTGCGGCCGATCCGCGGCCTTTCCGCGGCGCAAGCGACTAGGCGGACGAGACCTCATGCGAATCACAAACGCAGTAGCGCTCGTTTGCTTTTCTGCGACCCTCGCGATCTGCCGCCGGATCGGCGAACTCGACCTTCAGGCATTGGAGGTGGAGGTGACGTCGGTACAGAAGGAAGCGCCGCGTGCGCAGCTGATCGCCGTCGCCGGACACAGTGCTCGAGGAAGGCGACGTCATCTGTGCCCGGCACCGAGGAGTGCCTTGCGGCTTCGGAATCTAAGTTGCTTCAGGGGTGAGGCGAGTGCTACAGAGGCCAGAGCCACTGTTAGAGCAGGGTTGCGCCGCCGCAGTTCGTGGCTGATGGGGTGGTGGCCACGTTCCAGGTGCCGAACGATGCTGAATCGTCGTTCACGCATGCGGGTCCCGCGCCGAGGGCGATCAAGGGCACGCCATCGATCCTAAAATCGGAAAATTGGAAGCTTCCCGCTAGCGCCTTGCTATCGTCGATCTTGAGATCCACCTCCCCCAGGATGGCGGCCGGAATCCCGTTTCCGGTCTTGATATTGTGGATCTTGCGATTGGTTGCGGCGGGATCGCCGTGCCAGTTGTCGAAGGCGATATCCAAGAAGGGGCCGAAGGGACTCCTCGGTATGGCGTTGTCGAACGGTGGCGCTGCCGAGTACGTGAAGCGTCCCCCGATGAATCCCGCCCGCGAAAGGTGCTCCCAGACGAGGATGTTCTCGGTCCCGCCCTCGCGGGTTCCCTCGATGCGGCCGTCACCATCCCCATTCCGGGTAGCACCAATATGCGCTATGGCCTCGCTGTAATCGCCCGGGGGAAATTGGTAGCGATCCTGAAAGTTGAAGAACGCGACGCGCAGTTCTTCCTGCTGGTTGATCAGGCTGCGTGCCCTGGCGGTCAGAATGAGTTCCTGCCCCAGCAGAACGCCGCCAACAAGGATGCCAATGACGACCAGGACGATCGCCATTTCTAGAATGGTAAAACCCCTCTGCGTTCCTTCCGTGCAGTTTTGCCCTCGGCGCTTGCGCGTCGTTACTCTCAACATGGCGATCGCCGAATCGGTTGCTGTCGGTCCTGCTTTGGCAAAAAAAGAGCCCGCGCGGTCGCGGGCTCTTTTCGAAGGTAAATTCTGTAGGGTCGGATCAGAGGAGGCTCGCGCCGCCGCAGTTCGCTTCTCCACTGGTCGTACGCCAGTTGCCGCCATTATCCCAGCATGACCCCGTGCTGGTGCCGATGCCGCCGCCACCCGAGTAAATGGAGCCGCGAAAACCACCGGTGTTGGCGCGTCCATCGTCGACCTTTCGGTCTACCTCAGCCATGATCTCCACGGGAACCTGACTACCGGTCTTTACGTTGTGACGGCTCACGCCAGCGCTCGCGCTGGTGCCCTCTGCATACCCGGTGTCGTAGATAAGTTGGATGAGCACGTTGTAGGGATTGGCGGGGTTCGTGGCGGGGCTCGATGCGGCGGTGCTACTCGTCGCGGTATAGGTGCCAGTGATGAATCCCGCGTGCGAAAGGTGGTCCCACACAAGAAGCTCTTCCGGCGTGGTCGTCCCAGACGTGCCAATCGCCTCTACCCGGCCGTTACCGTTCCCCCCGGCCGTTACGCCGGCAATATTGGCCGCGGCTTGTGAATAGTCCCCAGGATAGGCACGATAGCGGTCCTGGAAACCAAAGAAGGCGGCCTTGACTCCGTCGACCTGGGAAATCAGGTTGCGCACCTTCGCGCCGGTGATCAGTTCCTGACCTTTCAGGATGCCACCGAGAAGGAGACCGATGATCACCAACACGATCGCGATCTCGATCAACGTAAAGCCTGCCTGTTTTCTCATTTGAAATTCCCTGAGAGCAAAGTTGGGTCTTGGCGGTCCTCGCAAGGAGCATGCCGACGAGCCTTGCGCCGGGGAAACGGCGGACAGAGCGGTCTATAGGCCTGCCGGAATGCAACGCGCGCACAAAAGGTGGCGACGATAGCTGGAATGCTGCTTTCTGTCCGACCCTGGTGAGATTGGCTGATTACCACAACTTTAATCAACCGGGCACGCATCAGGAACCACGATGCTTGCGCCATCGTCACCTTTTCGGCGTATTTGGCGACTTTTCAGCTTTCTCAAGCGCTTCAAGTCGTTGCAGCAGAAACGCGGCTTCGTGGGGATCCTGGATAGTCCCGCTCGCAAGCAGACCCCCGAGAAGGATCTTTGCCGCCTCATGCTCCCCCATTTCCTCGCGCAGGAAAATGTGCATCTGTCGAGCCCATGAAGGCACGGAAGGATCGCGCGCGTGATCTGCGATTGCTTGCGCGTACTTAAGAGCAAGCGGCAGGTCCTGCAAGCGATGTCTTGCCATGACGGAGGCGTGGGCGAGCCACGGCCAACGGCGCACAGGATCTTCCATGAAGCGGCGATAGGCGAAGTCGAGCATCAGCCTTCGCTTCGCCTCGTCGGGCACCTGCGCGTATACGGTCGAGGCCAGCAACAGTGGGTATTGGCTCAAGGGATCAAGCGTGAGAAGAGCATCTAGCCAATCGATAACCCTGGGGTAGTCGAGATCCTTAAATGGGATACTGATGCCTGGCTGGTTGTCGAACGCCTGGAGCCGCAGCAACAGCGCGTATGCCAGAAAGATAGGATCGCCGAGGCTCGCTGCACGGAGCACAATTGCAGGAGGTGGTGTCCCGAGGTCCTCGGCGCGCGCCTTGGGGCTCGGCTGTACTGCATGCCAACCGATCTGCAGAGCCAACCCGATCCCCAGGGTTGCTAGCACCGGCCTCGGCACCGTCTTCCAAGAGCGCTGCTCGCGGTGCCTCATCGCGGAGTCAGAAATTTTTCCTGTGGAAATCAAACAGGGCTGCGGCTACCAGTAGGAGTACGTAAACGACGGTCTGCCCAAGGGCGATGCCAACGCTGCCCAAGTTGGCACCACCGTCCGCCAGCCAACTGGTTTGAGTGAAACGGTCAAGCCCGGGCAGCGCATACGCGAGGGCATTCAACAGCCCCTGCGTGAAGCGGTGAGTGAGTCCTTCGTTGGAAAGTAGTGGCGAGGAGCCGATGAGTTGCATGGCACCGACGGAGCGGGCAAGAACATAAAAGGCGAGAACGAAGCTAGCGGCCGGCATCACTTGATTGAAGGTGATGATGCAAAATAGACTCAGTGCCACCACGACCCACAGCTCGAGCACCAAAGACAAGGTCCAAGTGAGAAGGCCGGTTCCGTGAGCGAATGGCAAGAGTAGCATCCCGGCCGCCACTGAGATGGCGATCGTGACGGTGCCGTACCCAACGAGCTTGCCGAGGACGTAGGACGCGCGCGGCAACTCCAGCGACAGAGTGAGATCCGCGACGCGATCATTGAACTCGCGAGCCATGGTGCTCACGACATACAGGGCGGTGATGAATACCCCCGAGAGGCGTGCCAATTCGGCTAAGAATGCAACCTCGACCCTGTTGCTCTCGGTGATCGCCAATTCCTTGACAAACATGCTGATACCGGCTGCGACGGCGAGAGCTGTCACGATGATCCATGGCAGGCGCGTCCGCCATGCCTCAAGTATCACGAAGCGACTGATAATGATGATTTGATGCAACATGTGGAACGCCGATTGCTGACTAAAGCCACAAATTATATAGAATCGGCCGCCGTGACGCGTTTCGCGCGGCTGCGCATGCAACAAGCGTTCTGACAAATTGAACACCCAGGCCACCCTTCCGCAGGCGCCATTCACCCGCAGTCACGCAACGCGCTTTCTGGCGTTGATGCTGCTCGCGCTCCACGCTTCTCTCGCCTTTGAAATCGCCGAATCGTGGTCGCGTGCGTTCCTTCTTGCCCACTTCGGATTCTTCCTGCTCTGGCAGCCAGTTTGGCTCGGCGATCGCAAGCTGGATTTCTTTCAAGCCTTTGTTGTCGTCGGCGTTGGGTTGCTTTTCGTGGTTTGGAGCAACTGGTGGCTGATGGCCGTCTGGATCGCCCTTCTGTTCGCGCTTATCGGCGGCAGCATTGCCGGAAGTCGTCGCGGTCCCCAGCGCCTGATAGGCTTTCTCGCCGCCCTTTACCTCCTCGCCGTCTTGCTCATGTGGGTCGTCCCGCACCTGTTCGACGGCGAGACCTTTCCTCAAGTCATCGTGATGTTAGTTCGGTTCGCGCTGCCGGCCTTGCTCCTCGGGATGCTCCCGATCAAGGTAGAACCCGACCGGACGACGGCGCCGGTGGCGGTCGACCTGCTATACAGCATTCTCTTGTTTCTGCTGGTCGCCGCACTCGTGCTCGGGAGTTTTGTACTGAAGGTTGTAAGCGGCGACGAATATGCGAGCGCGCTCGCGCGGACGCTGCTCGTGATCGCTTTCATGCTAATGGCGCTCAGTTGGCTCTGGAACCCTCACAGCGGATTTGCCGGCGCAAAGTATCTCGTCTCGCGCTATTTCCTCACGATCGGACTCCCGTTTGAGGTCTGGATGCGCAATCTCGCCGAGCACGCACAACGGGAGCCTCAACCAGCGCGCTTCCTTACCCTCGCCCTGGAGGATATGTCGGATCTGCCTTGGGTGGCGGGCGTTCGCTGGCAGACGCCCCAAGGCGAAGGCCAGGTCGGAACCGAATCCAAGTTTCACGCCGAGTTTGCGCTCAAGGAGCTCAGGCTCGACATCTATACGCGCTGGTCCTTAAGCCCCGCGCTAATGATCCATCTCAAGCTTCTTGCGCAGCTCCTCGGCTATTTTCACGAAGCGAAGTGGCGCGAGCAGCAGCAACGGCAGAACGCCTATCACCAGGCGATTTTCGAAACGGGCGCGCGCCTCACCCACGACGTCAAGAATCTGCTCCAGTCGCTTAAATCTCTCTGCTCGGCGGTGGAGTACAGCAACGGACATCAGCCGGAGAAGCTGCAAGCGCTCATGCAACGTCAGCTCCCGCAGATTGCCCAGCGCTTGCAGATTACCTTGGATAAGCTGCAGGCGCCGAGCCGTTCCCGCAGCGAGATGGTGGATGCAACGGCTTGGTGGGAACAGTTGAAGCAGCGTTACGCGGACAGCAACATCGAATTCGGCGTCGCTTCCCGAGAGAAGGGAGGCGAATTGCCCGGCGACCTCTTCAGCAGCGTTGCGGAGAATCTAATCGAGAACGCGCTGAACAAGGCCAAGAACGAGCCGGGTCTGCGAATCTCCGCGAACTTGTCGAACGGCGGACCGGGTTCCTCGCTGCGGGTGTGCGACGACGGAAGCCCGATCGGGCTGTCAGTGGCGACACACCTGTTCAGCGGACCGGTCAATTCTCAGACCGGGCTCGGGATCGGACTGTATCAGGCGGCGAAACAGGCGGAGCAACTGGGGTACCGGCTGACGATTGCGGAGAACGAGAAAGGGCGCGTTTGTTTCGAACTCGCACCCATGAATCAGGGTAGTTGACCTGCGGCGATCATGCGCTGGAAGAGAATCGGCGGCGTAACCCAGACCATCTGATCGTCATACTCCGCGGCGGTCCCGGTAGCGCGGGGGCGACTCACGAAGATTCGATCCGCACTCCCCCCGTTAGGATTCGGGTTTTCTGCTTCGTCAGTACTTGCGCCTCCCATTGGGAGCGCCGCATTGGGTCCTACTGCCCAGATCACTGCCACCGCCTCGCTTGTCAGAGTGAACGCAGAGCCGCAGTCGGAGCCGGCCGTTACGCCGCTCCCGCTATTGCACACGTAGAGGAACTGCCAGCTGTTGAAGGCAGGCATTCCTGCAGCCTTGATGCCCCCAGTCTTCGTGAAGACGAATGTCTGCCCGCCGACGGTTGCGTTCCGAACCGCGTAACGAATGCGGTTCTGGTCCAAACCCCACCCATCGCGCGCATAGCCGTCCGCATCGAGCGGACTTAGCCCGAGGGTCGCCGCAGGCAGGTATCCCCAGAAGTTTGCACAGTCGCCGGCTGCAGCGTTGGTGGTCAATACCTCCTGACCATTTGCGGTCCCGGCGGGGCATGGCAGTCGGCCTCGAGCGGCGGCGAATGCGAGCAGTGCATCCCGGGCCTGTTCGAGCGTCTGGGCGGTGTTATCGATCCTGCGCTGCTCGACCTGGCTTGCGAGCGGCACGAGCAGACTACCGAGCACCAACGCGACCACAACCAGGACCACCGCCATCTCGACGAGTGTGAATCCGCGTGCTGCGAGTGGGTGCGGGCGCCTGGAAATCATGCACCAAGCTCGGGCGTTAGCCGGGAATCGTTTCATCGGGTAGGGAATCGACTCGAGTTCCGCTCTCAAGGGCACGCGACGGCAGTGGGGTTGCCGGCCCCGTCTAGTCCTGCGCAGTAGAGCACGTCGTTAAAGGTGGTGCTGGGAGCACCCTTCTCGTAGTTGCTGTTGCCACCGGCGTTGGGATGATTGGTAAGGTTTCGTCCCTCCAGGTAATTTGCGAGCGTACCTTTCGCAACGTCGCTGGAGCGGGTTTGGCCCGCGAGGCGCTTACCGGAAAACATCACTATGGCCACTTGCCCGGGATTGCCATTCACCTGCAGGCAGCCGGAGCCGCAGGTGACCGGACTGGGATTGGAGGCGCTGGGCTTGAAGTCCCCAGCTACCGCATAGAAGAGGTGATCCTTCCAATTGTCCCACCAGTTCTCGTCCGCACCGCTGGTTCGGAAGGCGCAGCTGGCACCGGCGAGAGTCGACGCGAGCGGATTCGGCACCGGTGTTGCCTTGGTCGTATCGAGCTGAAACGGATACCGCCCTGACAAGCTATTCGCTGCGTCGTCGAAGTAACCGTCCGCCGTGTAGGCCGTTAGGACAACAGGGGCGGTCCAGGGCATCCGATGGTCTCCGGCCGCGTAGTTCGCATTCTCGCGGACGTACTGGGTCAGGCACTGGGCAGCCGTCTGCGCGAGACTCGCGAGCTTCGGAGCGAAGTCGGACCGCTTCTCGATGGCACCAAAAATCTCGGAAGGCATTAGGAGGAGCAGACGGTCATTGAACCCGTTGCTCTTGTCTCCCGCGATGAAGCGGGACAATGCCCCGGCAGTACCGTTCGCGACAGCGTTGTTGAGTGCGTCGACGGCTTCTAGGAACCGCGCTGGCGTGTAGTCCTCGCTGCAGATGGGCTTCTGCGGCGTGCCCGGGTTGTCGTCCTGCCGGTCCTGTCCGAGTGCGACCCCGGGCGCAAAGATCACCGCCGCTGCGCGGTTCTCGGGTTGCGACCCCGCCAGCAGGGTCACGCCGTCCGGCCCGTAGACCTCGATTTGACCGATGGTGTCCCAGTTCATGAGTTCGGTTTTCGGACTGTTCTTGAAAGTGCCTGACACCGCGTACCACAGGCATTCGCCGGACCCATCTCGCGGCGGCTCGATGCCGAGGGTTTTCCAAGGAAGGCGTCCGATGACGGAGACGTTCGCCCCGGCGCACGTGGCCTCTGCGGTGCCCTCCCCGCCAATTCCGGCGGTGCCGAGGTCGGGGCAGGGCAGATAGCCCGGCACTTGGCCAATATGGGAGTCAGCGTAGGTTGCCGCATATGCAATAAGTGCATCCTTGGCCTTGGCCAGCGCCTTGCCAGTGATCTCCTCGCGTTTCAGGTCCAAGGGCTGAGGACTTGCCATTGCGAGCAAGGCGAGCGCCGCGCCCAATGAGACGACCGCGAGCAACGTCAGCAGGGCAATGCCTTCCTCTCGGCCTGCGCGCCGTTGGCGGTCAGTCATGACTCTCAGGACGACGGCTTCTTGGAAACTGCCTCGCCGCTGTCGGCTTTTGGAGCAGGGGGCTCGGTCTTCCTTGGGGGTTGACTGGAAACGGACGCGGAAACGGTGCCCGAAACCCTGCCTGCTGCCTGGCTTCCCGCGGAAGTCTTGGCCTCGGCTGCCTTGCTTGGAGCGCCAATCGGCGCTGTCTCGGCATCGTCCGGCCTCTTCCCCCGTGCCGCCTCGGCTTGCTTGGCGGCGAAGGCGCGCTTCATCTCGGCTGCTATGGGGTCGTAGGGCTCGACCACCTGGCCGGTTGTAACGTCGAGGTTTTGACCGACGCGCAGGCTGACGGCGCGGTCGCCCTGCGGCATCCTGAAGGTCACAGGGTCCGACGCAGTGCCCTGCGGAACGATAGTGACGCCACCCGGTGTTCGACGATCGCTTACCGCGCGGTTGTTGAGCCACACGGTCGTCTGACCGTCGCTGCGTTTGACTACTCCGTTCAGACTGACGATCTCTGGAGCTTGCTCCTCGCTCTGCTCCTCGATCTTCACCTTCTGCCGTCTGGCACTGTCGAGCATCAACCGCTGCTCCGGTGTAAAGAAGAGACGTCCCATGCTGTCTGCGTATACAGACGAAGCCGAAACAAGAATCATCGCGAGTGCGATTCGCTTCATGCTTTCTTGTCCTTGCCGCTATCTTCGATCAGTGTGATCCAGGCGAGGTCGCATTCCGCACTTAGATTGGGCTGGTAGCGCGGTGAGGCGCTCGCCGTTCCGGTCCGCTCAAGGGAGCATTTGTTGACCGTGAACAGGCCCACGCGCTGCTTTTCGAGTCTCGCAAGGAATCGAAGCAAATCGCCCTCGTGCAGCAGCGGGATTCGGATCTTCATAACTGACTGTCGCAACTTGATGCCGCCAGCATCAAACTCGCCGACGCCGCCATAGGGTTGCTGAACCCCGATCTGGTAGTCGACGCCGAAGAGCTCGGACTGGATGTTCGCGAGGCGCAGACCGTCGATCCAGTTTATGCGTTGTTCCTCTCCGACAACTCCTTCCCGCTGCAACTTTTCATAGCTGCCAAGGTAGCGGACTATTGTGTCCTTCTCGTCCCCCGAGCGTTGGTAACGAGTACGGGCCTCTTGCAGCGTGGCCTTCTGGGCCTTCAGCTCGGATTCAGCGCGCTTTACCAGGCCCGTGGAATATTCGATCGAGACCGCGCCGACAGCGACAACCGAAAGCAACACTAATAGCGGGGTGCGCAGCGCAGTGAAATCGCGCAGGTTCATCGGGCGCCCCCCCGGCCTGGACGAATCGCGGTGATGTTGAGTTCCGCAGGGAGATGCTCGCGGGTCATACGCCTGGCTTCAGAAGGACTTCGAGTTTGAACTGGGCCGTGGCGGCCTGGACCTGCGTTTCTTTCGCGGTATTGCCACTTAGTACGGAGGTCTCGCTCACGTTGATCGGTAATTGGACGACACGCACCTCTGCGACATTCTTCTCCTTCGATAGCTGCTCGACAAACCTATCGATCGCTGTGATTGCTGCCCGAAAGTCGCCTTTGAAGGGGCGGATCTCCGCTTCTATGGTGGCTTGCTGGCGATGCTCACTAGCGGGTGGCGTTCCCCCACCCGCGAGTTCGGCGGTCTCCGGGGCCCCCCATTTCCATGTGACGCTCCGAAGGAAAATGCCGGGACTGTCCTCGAGGGCGCGGCTCACAGCGACCAACATGCCTTCAGGGGTACGTGCGCTCACCCGTATCTTCTCGGCGATCTCGACGGTTCTCTTCAGATTCGCAGCGGAGGTCGGTGCCTTGGGGAACTGGCGTGTTACGGTCTCGTATTTCTGATCCTCAATGGTCGCTGCTGCGCGTAGACGCTGGGTCTCGAAGTCGATCTCGCTACGCTGCCAGACGTTGCCACCGACCCAGAGTACCGCTGCGAGTGCGGCCGCAGCGCTGGCGCCGTAAATGGCGCGGCGTGCTTTGAGGCGGCGGTAGTGGGTTAGCATTCCCGATGGGGCGAGGTTGCAGCCCGGCGTCTTCTGGCCGAGGATCTGCAAATAGATCGCGTCGCGGCCGTAGGCAAGCACCTCGGGCGACACTCCGAGCCTGGTCACGACATCGGCTCGGGAAAGGTGTTCGACGCGCGTATTCACAAACCGCTGCTGGACCAGATGGCCCAACTCGCCGAGGGAGTCGTCCTTGTCAAGCACGGCCACCGTCATATGGTCGTCGAGTGTCATTACCTTCAGGGCGTGAAGGTAGAGGCGGGTATTCTGAATCTCTTCTGCATAGGCGCTGGCGCGGGATTCGCCGTTGGCGGCCTCGAGCCGAGTCAGACGCGAAAGCCGCAGCTTTCCTTCACGTAGCACCGTCTGGCGTAGGCCGGAGGCGTGCTGGGAGACGAGCAGGAGATTCTGTGCCTTGAGCTTGAGGCGCTCCGCGAGAGCGATACTGACGACGGGAAGAGTATAGATGCCCACCAGCGGGGTCTGCTGGCGGGCGAGACCCTGCACCCAGCCAAACAGCATGTCCGGATTGGTGAGCGCTGCGAACAGGTAGATATCGTCCCGTCGCTTTCCGCTGTCCCGCCCCTGCATCCATGCCGTGTAGTAGGGTGTGTTTCGATACAGCTGCCGCAACTTCCGCCCGATCATCTGCTGGCGGTCCCTGCCTTGGGTGTGGGGCAGCGTCTCGAATCGATAATCTTCCTCGACTGCATCCACCATCATGTAGGTGGGGATTCCCTTTGCCACCTTGAGGAAGCTCTCGAACCCAGCCCACCCCGCTTCGTCGTTTTCGAAGTTCTGGCAGGGTCCGAGCTTCCCGTCCCGCCAGCGCGACACGGTTGCCTGCTCGGCAGCGATGGCAATGAGTACTTTGTCCGTCATGGTTGACTGGCCAGTTTCGGGCCTAGATCTTCACCTTGCCGATTACCTCGTACACCGGGGTAAGGACGGCAAACATGATAAACGCGAGGATACCCCCCAACACCAGGGTGAGCATGGGTTCCAGGAGCTTGAGAGCTTTGTCGACGGATTCCCGAACGTCCCGTGTGTAAAAGTAGCTCACGTTCAGGAGGGCGGTATCGAGGGCGCCCGTGCTTTCGCCCGTTCGCAGCATGCGGATCACCAGGGGCGGGAACAAGCCCAGCCTTTGAAATGTCTCGGTAAGGCTTTCGCCGGCGTTGATCTGCTGCCCCGCGCGAGCAAGCCCGTCCGCGATGACTTTGTTGGCGACGATATCCTCGCACGTCTTGATGGAGTCGAGCACGGTAATTCCCGAGCGGTACATGAGGGCGAAGAAGTTTGCGAAACGCGCCAGAATGATCTTCTGAAGAATCTGACCCACAACGGGTAGCCGCAGCTTCAGTCCGTCCCAGATGAATCGTGCCTTCGGATTGCTTTTGACCGCAATGACCGCGACTGCGGTCGCGATAACGGGAAGTCCGATCAGTAGATACCAGTACTTCACCGTGAAGCCGGACACCGCAATCAGCACGCGGGTCTGGATCGGCATTGCCACACCCATCGTTTTCAGCAGGCCCACGACCTGGGGCACCAAGTAAGTGAGCAGGAAGATCAGGACGCCGGCGACAACTATCAGAACTAGCAGAGGATATGCCAACAGACGCATCGTCTGGGACGCGAGTTCGTCCTGCCAGCGCAGCGCCGCGCCGAGGTTTTCGAATACTTCCGTGAGCCGGCCCGTCTGCTCGCCCGCCTTGACCAGACTAACGAACACGGCGCCGAAGACCGAAGGGTGCGCCGCCAGGCACTGGGAAAGCAATTTGCCGCCCTCCATGTCCTCAAGCATTGCCGTCAGAACCTCGCGGAACCTCGCCGTGTCGACCGAATCGCGGAGGTCCCGCAACCCCTCGAGGATCGGAATACCAGAGCGGGTAATCTGCTCCATGTCATAGCAATAGGCGATAAGGTCGCGTCGGGAGACGTTGCCGCGCGACCCCGATCCTCCGGCTGCGGCGAGTTGACGGCAGGTGATCAGATCCAGCCCCATACGCCGTAGGCGGACCTCGAGATCGACCTCATTGGCCGCGTCTAGCGTGCCCTTGGCAGCGTGGCCGGTCTTGCCGAGCGCTTTGTACTGATAGGCGGGCATGGGATTTAGTGGAGGCGGTTAAACCAGGCGCGGTCTCTAGGGGATCGATCTTTGGGGAGCAGGTAGCCCTCGCTTCAGATCCAGCGAATGCGACCGGTGAGGTCTACCGCGCGTGAAACTTCCATCAGGCTGGTTGTACCTTCGAGCACACGGTCGACGGCGTCGTCGATGAGCGGACGGAACCCCTTCTCGACCGCTAACATGCGGAGCTCTCTCGCGGTTGCTCTGCGCGCCACCAATTCATCCAGATCGGCGTCCATGTGCAGAAGTTCCATGATCGCGACGCGACCACGATAACCTTTGCTAATGCACTGCTTGCAGCCGACAGGTCGATAGATCTCAACCTGGCGATCATCCGTCAGGCCAAGGACGTTGCGTTCTTCGGGAGAAGGGGTGTAGCCCTCCTTACAGGCGGGGCAGAGTACGCGCACGAGCCGCTGCGCGATCACGCCGATGATGTTGCCGGCCATGATGGCCGGATCGATACCGATGTCTAGCAGGCGCGGAAAGGCGCCCAAGGCCGAGTTGGTGTGCAATGTCGTGAATACCTGGTGGCCGGTCATTGCAGCGCGAAAAGCCATCTCCGCGGTTTCCTGATCCCGCACCTCGCCCACGAGAATAATGTCCGGATCCTGCCGCATGATGGAGCGAATACCGTTCGCGAAATCCATCTTGGCTGCTTCATTTACCGACGTTTGACGCATCATCGTTACCGGATATTCGACTGGGTCCTCGAGAGTCATGATGTTCACCGACTCCACATTCAACTGCGAAAGCAGAGAGTAGAGGGTGGTGGTCTTTCCGCTCCCGGTCGGGCCGGTGAGGATGAGCACACCCTCCGGTCGTGCAAGCATGAGCTGCAGCTTGTTGAGCGTTTCCTGCGCGAGCCCCATCCTTTCGAGACTGATAATGGATTTTTCCCTGTCGAGAACGCGAAGCACGATGTTCTCGCCGTAGATGGTAGGTTGGCTGGATACCCGGAAGTCGACTGGGCGACCGTTCAGATTGAGCGACAATCGCCCGTCCTGCGGCGCTCGGGTCTCGGCGATATTCATCCCGCTGATAACCTTGATCCGCACCGCAATCCCCGCCCAGTACATCTTGTGCAGGCTGCGGATCTGTTCGAGTACACCGTCGATGCGGTAGCGCACCCGCAGGAAGGCGTACTCTGGCTCGAAGTGGATGTCAGAGGCACCGCGCTTTACGGCATCCACGAGCAAGGCGCCGACCAGCCTAACTATGGGTTGGGTGTATTCGTCCCCGCCGGCCTGCAAGCTGGTGTAATCGATTTCACCGGTCTCGATTTCCTGCAGGATGCCATCGACGGAAAGCTCGAAGCCGTAGAACTGGTCGATGTAATCTTCGAGTTGTGCTTCGCCGGCGAGTTGCGCCTTGAGCTCGATCTGCGGGCCTAGAAGCGCGCGCAACTGGTCGAGCGCGACGACATTGAAGATTTCGGTGGTTGCGACCGTAAGTACGCGGCTGTCGGCCTCGTAGGCGATCGGGATTAGACGATGACGGCGGGCGAAGTCCTGCGGGACGAGCTTCAGCGCTTCCGCATCGACCACGATCTTGGTGAGGTCGATGCTCTCTTGCCCGATAGTCCGGGCCATGATGTCCCGGATTGCGCCTTCGGTGACGAATCCGAGGCGGACGAGGAGGCGACCGAGCGGGACGTTGTTCTGCTTCTGCTCGGTTAGCGCGATTCGCAGCTGGTCGGGCGTTATTAGACCGGCCTGGACCAGTAGCTCACCGAGGCGGAGCTTCTTCCTCTGCTCGGCCACGGCTAATCCACGCCAGCAGCGAGCCTGACTACGCGTTCCTGAACCGAGGCAGAGTCGAAGTTGGCACGGCCCCCCGACTTGGCCAGTTCGAGCGCCTGACGATAGAAGCTGAGGGCGAGCTTGGGCTGGCTGAGGTGCTCGAGGCTCACCGCGAGGTTGTAAACATAGTCCGGACTGTCCGGCTGGAGATGGTGCGCCTGGAAATAAGACGCTTGCGCAGCAGGCCAGTTGCCCTGGTCCGCGTAAAGGTTTCCGAGTGCAAAGTAAAGGAAGGCAGAGGGGTCCTTTGAGATTAAGGACTTAAGCCGGCTTTCGGCGCTTTGCGGATCCGCGCGGCCCAACAGGTTGATGAGCCCTCCCTGTGCAATGCTGTTGGAGGGCTCAAGCTGGATTACTTGGTAGAGGTATCGAGTGGCAAGGTCCAGGTCAACTTGCTGTTGGGCGACCATAGCCCTGCCAAGCAAGGCGTCAATATTTCGCGGTTCCGATAGGAGCACCGCATCGTAAAGCCGCTTGGCGTCCTCGATGCGCCCCGTGCGCAAAGCGTCGTAGGCGTCGACGAGCTGTGGACTGATTTTAGGTCCTTCGCCCCCCGGCCTAACGGCGATGGAGCTGTGGGGCTGACGCGGCCCGGGCGTCGTTGACGGCGCTGGAGGCTGCATGCGCGGGCGCGATTCCGCAGTGCCTCCCGAACGTGCCGCAGGGCGCGACCGCGGCCCTGGCTCGGTCGCAGCCGCGTCGGAGCTCGCTGGGAGAGCGTTTGCAGACCCGACAGCTGTCGTCGCCTCAGGTAGAGCGGGGACGGCGGGCGGCAACGGAGCCGCCGGCGGAACATTCGCTGCGATCTGAGGGCTAAGGGGACGGCGAAGCAGACCCGGGTGGTAGACGGAGACGTAAAAGTAAGCGCCATACCCAAGCAAGATGGCCCCAATCAACCCGCCATATACCGCCCTGCGATGATCCTGAAGCCATGCAACGACTCCAGGTCCCGCTTCGGCACTCTGCAGCACGGTGGCCGCCTGAGCCGGGGTTGGGCCGCCGTGCGAGCCAGACGCGGACGTCCCTGCGCTGGGCTTCGTGGATGTAACGCCTTCGAGGGGCTCAAGCGAAAGGTCGCCGGTCATCGCGCTTCCCTCGCTCAAGGAGTGGGCTGTTCCTTCCCGCTCCTTCGCAGCCTTTTGCAAGGCCTGCATCAAGAGGCTCATGGGGTGTTACGCGGCGGAGGCAGGGTCTCAGGTTTGTCCAAGACCGGCAGGAAGCGCTGGAAGAACTTGAGGTCGTCAGCTTCCAGCGAGGCATGGGTTATTACGGTGGGCTTCAGGAAGATGACGAGTTCGGTCTTCTTTGTGACGTTGCCCCGAACGCTAAATGCCGTCCCGGTCACGCCAGGAAGCGTGGACAGGTAGGGCAGCCCCCTGCGATCCCGTGCCACGTCGTCCTGCATCAGGCCGCCGAGAATGACGGTCTGCCCGGTGCCCACTTGCAGCACCGACTCAATCTCCCTTACCTGCAGCTGAGGCACCGGATTCTTGATGCAGTTCTGCACCAGCCCGCCGGCACCAGTCGTGCAGAGTGACGGATTGGGGTCATCCACGAAATTCAGGATGCGGGTGATCGTTGGGCGAATCGTCAGGGTTACCTGACCCGACTCGTGGACTTGCGGTGTCACCGATAGGATGACGCCCACCGCGACCGTCTGGGGGGTCGTGGTAAAAGTGTTGGGTTGAATAACGCCCCCACCGGTCGACACCCCTTGCTGGGCCTGAATTGTGAAGTAGACAATGTTGTCCACCACCTTCAGCAGGGCGGTCTGGTTGTTGATCACCATGAGCTTCGGGCTCGACAGCACCTGCGTGCTTCCAAATTGCTCCAGGGCGCGGATAAGTCCCTTGAAGTTGCCGCTAGCATAAGCGAGGGAGAAGGCGGGGGGCGTCGCTAAAGTACCAGTAAGGAGGTTTTGCGTAATCGCCAACCCCCCATTCGTAATTACGCTCCAGTCCACTCCCGCCTGGAACGCGTCGGACAGCGTAACCTCTGCGATCGTCGCCTCGATGAGCACTTCGCGCTGCACGGCGGTCTGCACGTGGTCGAGGTACTGCTGGACAAGACGATGCTCGCGCTCGGTCGCGAGGACGGTAACGGTTCCGGCAAACGAATTGATCACGATTTCGTTGTTCAGGTCCCCCGGGAGTGCGGGGGGCTGACTAAAGGCCGTGGAGAAAAGCTCGGCTGCCGATTGGCCGGCCTTGCTCGCTGCCTCAGCTTGGGCAACCCGCTCTTCGCGGGCGGCCCGCATTGCTTCCGCTCGGGCTGCGCGCTCATCCGCGGACTGAGCCAGCTGCCGGTTCGCGGAGACGATGGATCGGATATTTTCCCTGAGCTGTTCCCAGAAATCGCCTTTTGAAGTTGTGCGAACCGTCGTCGACGAGGCGTTGCCGCCAGCCCCGCCACCGCCCGCAACCGCACCGCCCGCGCCCGATACCTGACCCGACCCACTCGGGCCCGCGATCTGAACGGTCGCACCTACTGTCGACGTGGTGTCTCGCGTCATGTTCACGTAGTTGACCCGATACGTCCTCGAGAAGGGGGCATCAGGTTGAACGATGATCGTATTGCCTTCCTGACGATAACGGAGGTTGACCTGCTTTGCGATGCGGTCGAGGATCGCGGGCAAGGTTTCGTTCACCGCGTTCAAGGTTACGAGACCGCTAATCCCTGGATGGACGTCGATGTTCTGCTTCGTATCCCGGGCGAGTGCAAATAGAAGCTCCCGCACCGGTACTTCGTTAACCACCACACTGTACGTGGCAGGCTTGGGCGCTGCTTTGGGTGGTGGAAGGAAATTCCCGCTGGAGCGCACAGGAGGCGGTGGCTCACCAGCGGGAGAAAGCACACGGCTGGTGGTGAGGTGGGCATCGGATTGGGGGATGACTGGCCTGTAGGCGCAGCTCGACAGCAGGGCGCACAACCCGAGTGTCAACGTCGAGACGACGTGCTCGAAATTACGTCGCCCGCAGAAACCCGAGTGTAGTAGGCTCGTCATCTCTTATTGGGGGCCGGGGTTGCAGAGGGAGATTCCCGAAGATGTCTGCATTTTTGATCGCGGAGCGGGGCAAAGCAAGTATGGTACCCGTCGCTCCCGGCCCTTCCCGACCGACGTTAAGCTACCGCTTTTGCGGCGCTTCGTACCGGATGCCGGGTGCCGAGCGCACATAAGGGCGATAAGTCTTCACGTCTTCCGGGAGTCGGTCCAAGGCCAACTGCGCGGCTTGACGACTTGGAAAGGTCCCGTATACCACTGTCAGATAAGACCTCCCCTGGATGCGGGTACGGTACACATACACCTCATCGCTTTCAATAAATTTCCCCAGGTAGTTGAGGTATCGCTTCAGGTCATCTGGATTGTCCGCCGCCGAGATGAGCTGTATGGTGAATCGGCTTTTGCCCGCCTTCCCAAGCCAATCATCGGTAGCGGCCAACCTTGCCCTGAGGATGTCAGCGGGTACGTCTGGTGGCGAATCAGTAGAGGGTCCCAAATGATCGGAGTTCGAAGAGTGAGGCGCCAACGCGCCGGACAAGGGTGCTGCAGGCGCTGCCGAGGATGGGGAAGGCGTCATCCGCGCCGCTGACCCGGCGGCGGCCGGGAATTCCGACGCAGACAAGGACTTGGTACGGCCTCCTGCTGCGGGTACCTCGGCGACCGAAGCGTTCGAACCGGTCGTCGAAGCTGATTGGCCGGCCAACGACGAATTGCCCGAAGTGACCCCGGCGGGTGCGGTTACCGAGACCGGGCGCGGCCCACCGAGCCACCAGAAAGCCGCGATTCCCAAGGCAGCACCGATCGAAAGTAGGCCAATGGCGGGCATCCAGCGCGAAGTTCCAGGGGTTCTCTTGGGGCTGAATTCGCTGTCCCGCACTGCCACCTGCACGTGAGCGAGCGTCACCGTGTGGGTGCTGCCTGCAAAGGCAGCCAGCAGAGCCTTGTCCGCGACGAGGTTGACGCGGCGGGTGAGCCCGCCCGTCGTGTCCGCGATGTAGCGCACAAGCTTCGGCGAGAACAGGTCGGGTCCTCGGTAACCGGCTGCGCGCAAGCGAAACATCAGGTACTCACGGATTTCCTCGGTGCGAAGGGGTTGCAGCGAGAAGCTATGGGCAATGCGCTCCCGCAGCTGGCGGATGTTCGGCTGGGCGAGGATCTCATCCAGTTCCGGTTGACCGAAGAGGACAATCTGGAGAAGTTTATGGTGCTGCGTCTCGAGGTTTGACAGCAGGCGGATCTCCTCGAGCGTCGCAACTGGCATGCTCTGGGACTCTTCCACAAAAACTACTACTTGGCGCCCTTCACCGTGGCGCTTCACGAGATGTTCCTGCAGCTTGTGCATGAGCTCAATGCGGCTCGCGTCGCGGGCCGTATGGAGGCCAAGCTCGAATGCGATGGCGTGCAGGATATCCTCGGGCGAAACGCTCGGGTTCGCGAGGTAGACCTGCTCGATGTTTGCGGGAAGGCGAGACTGAAGCATTCGGCAGAGCATCGTCTTTCCGCTGCCCACCTCACCCGTAACCTTGACAATACCCTCGCCCTGGGTAACCGCGTACATCAGCGCTTCCAGTACAGCGCCACGATTGCCGCCGGCGAAGAAGAAGTCGGTGTCGGGAGTGATCTTGAACGGAGGGCGGTCCAGCCCGAACTATTCGTAATACACTGATGTTCTCGGCAACTTCGGCAGCTGGACCGTGGGGCGCGATCGCACCCCGCGAAGGGAGCTTACTTGTCGTCTACCCGCTCGTAGTTCTGCATCCGGCTGTAAAGCGTAGTGCGGTGGATGCCGAGCAGCTTTGCGGCCTGGGACAGATTGCCGTGCGTAATGTGGAGTGCGGCCTCGACATAGCTCTGCTCCCACATGCGCAAGTAGACATCGAGATTGAAGTTCTTCTGGGACTGGAGATGCCGCTTCGCGCCGTCGAGAAGTCCCTTTGCATCCTGGGCACCGCCTGGGTCGCTCGGCGTCTGGGCGTAGAAGCTCTCCATATCGAACTCCGACTGAAGTTCCTCGCGGTTCACTTTCTGGCCTGGATACTTTGTGGTGAGGCGAATGCAGATGTTGCGCAGCTCACGGATATTTCCGGGGAAGCCGTATTGAAGCCACAGCTCCGTCGCTGGATGGTCGAGCTCGAAACGAGGCATGTTTGCCTGGCGGGCGTAGAACCCGGCGAAATGCTCGAGCAGCAGCCTCTTGTCCTCACCGAGGTCGCGCAGCGGCGGGACGTAAACGGTGAATACCGACAGCCGGTGATAGAGATCGGGACGAAAGCGCCCGGCCTTCATCTCGGCGCGGAGATCCCTGTTCGCCGCTGCCACCACCCGGGCGTTGCTGACTCGAGTGTGAGTCTCGCCTACGCGCTGGAATTCGCCGTTCTCCAAGACCCGCAATAGCTTCGCCTGGAGCTCGAGTGGTAGTTCGCCGATCTCGTCCAGAAAGAGCGTGCTGTCGGCGGCGTCCTCGAAGTAGCCGGAACGCGGCGCCTGCGCGCCGGTGAATGCGCCCTTGGTGTAGCCGAATAGCGTAGGCTCCATTAGGGTCGGGGAGATCGCTGCGCAGTTAAGCGCAAAAAACTGCTTGCCCGCGCGACCGGACAGCAGATGCAGCGAGTTTGCAACCAGCTCCTTTCCGCTCCCGGATTCGCCTTCGATCAGCACCGGGAACGGGGCGCTGGCGTACTGGGCGATTTGCTGCTTGAGCTTCTGAATGAGCATGCTCTGGCCGACAATCTTGATGTCCGACGGCCCTGCCCGCCGCTCCGCATCGCGCACGAGCAAGGCCTTCGTGAGCATCTCCTTCAGCCTTTCCGGCTCGCATGGCTTGGCGATGAACTCGATCGCGCCGAGGGTACGCGCATGGCGCGCGTTGGCCTCGTCGTTCTGCCCCGATAGCACCAGGATCTTGATACTGCGCGAATAGGCGAGCAACTCGGTGATGAGCTTGAATCCTTCGTCGGGGCGGTGTGGCGTCGGTGGCAGGCCCAAGTCAATCAGCGCCAACGCCGGCGGTTCGTCCAGCTGGCGCATGACGCTTTTCGCCTCGGCGCGAGACTGGGCGACCAACACGTGGAAATCCCGCGACAGAATGAAGTTGAGCGTGTCAGTGATGAGCGGGTCATCATCGACGATAACGAGGGTGGGCCTGATTGGGCTGATGGTATCCACAGATCTCCTTATCGTTCCCGACCTTGGTGACAAGGCCCTGTCGAAATTGTGCCAGATTGGCGGGAAGCCGTCACACTGCTGCGGTTAGCGCTGGAGGGGTTGCGGTGATCTCGACATCGATGCAGCGGAGGTACGCGTCCTCGAGGCTTTGGGTACGATATCGTGTCTTCAAGTCAGTCGGGGTGCCCACGAAGCGAAGCTCACCAAGATGCAGGACCGCGAGGCGATCTCCGATCTCTTCGACGTCTGCAAGGGCATGCGAGGTGAAAAAGACGGCCTTTCCCCTTGCCCGCAGTTCCCTGAGCCGCCCCTTGAGCAGGGCCCGCGCCTTCGGATCCAGGCCGCTGGTAGGCTCGTCGAGGACGAACAGGTCCTTGGGGGAGAGAAGGCAGGCGGCAAGCCCGAGCTTCTGCGTCATGCCCTTCGAATATGTGCGTACGGGCACGTCGAGTGCGGTACGGTCGAGATCTAGCGAGTCGAGGGTGGACATGGCATCCTCCTCCCGATAGGCGACGCGCTGCAATTCGAGCATGTAACGCAGGAAGTCCCGTCCTGTCAGAAAATAGGGCGGAGTGAACCTCTCCGGCAGGAACGACAGGCGTGCCCGGGAGCGGGTCTCCCGGTGCGCAACCCCGAACACGCTGATGCTGCCGGAGTCGGGTTCGCAGAAGTCCAGCAGGCACTTGAGGAGGGTCGTCTTGCCCGCGCCGTTCATGCCCACCAGCGCAAACGATTCTCCCGGCTGTACATCCAGCGTAAATCCCGCCAGGGCAGTCTTGCGGCCGAACTGCTTGGCAACACGGCTGAAGGCGAGTGCAGGGAAATCCACGGGGGCAATCCGGTGTAAGGTGCCGACGCTGGCGAAACGCCCGCGGGCCACGGGTCGTGGACAATACGCGGGGTTACCGTTCTGCGCAACATGCGTCGGTGATGATCGCTCTGAGGGTCCGCAGGCATTGTGAACGGGAGCGGCGCGGCACCGCGACGAGGGGCGCAGGCCTGTTCCGCCGTAGATCCGGACCTGCGACAGACTCGTCCCCTGCCTTCGGTCTTGCGGTCGGTCCCCGCGTGGCCGTGAGCAGCGGGTGCGCAATACCGCTCGGGCGCCTTTGTGATGGGGCCTGGATTAGCCTACAATTCAACGCTTTTCGTCGCGCTCCCCCGAAATGAAATCCGAGAACCTCGTCGAGTTGAAGGACGTGGCCTTCAGCTTCGGCGGCCACCCGATCTTTTCTGGTCTTAACCTCTCCATCCCACGTGGAAAGGTCGTGGCAATCATGGGTGGCAGCGGGAGCGGCAAGACGACTCTGCTGCGGCTGATCTCCGGTCAGCTGCAGCCTCAGCATGGCGAGGTCAAGGTGCACGGGCGGCTGGTACCGGACATGAACCAGCGCGAACTCTATGAACTGCGGGGCCGGATGGGCTTCCTGTTCCAGTTCGGGGCGCTCTTCACCGACCTGGCCGTGTTCGACAACGTTGCCTTTCCGCTGCGGGAGCACACTGATCTGCCCGAATCAATGATCCGGGATCTGGTGCTGATGAAGTTGCACGCGGTCGGATTGCGCAACGCTTCTCGCAAGATGCCGTCGGAGCTGTCGGGCGGGCAGGCCCGCAGGGTAGCGCTAGCCCGCGCAACGGTCATGGACCCGATGTTGATCATGTACGACGAGCCGTTCACGGGACTCGATCCGATCTCCATGTCTGTAATCGGTAACCTCGTGCGCAAGCTGAACGACGCGCTCGGCGCAACCAGCATACTCGTGACCCACGACGTGGACGAGTCCCTGCACATCGTCAATTACCTCTATTTCCTGTCCGAGGGCAGGGTGGTCGCCGCGGGTACGCCGGACGAGATTCGTTCCAGCACGACGCCGTTCGTTCATCAGTTCGTCCACGGAGAGATCGACGGCCCGGTGCCGTTTCATTACCCGGGTCGGACCATGCGGGAGGACCTGGCTCTGGAGCTGCCCCGTGCTTGAGGCCGCAGCATCCGGACTGCGCCTGCTCGGCGAGCGCGTTATTGCCGGGATTGCGCGCCTGGGGTACGGGAGCCGCTTCTTTGCGTTCGTGCTGCTGCGCTCGGCGACCAGCTTCCGCCGTTTCCATCTCACACTCCGGGAGATCTACTTCGCCGGTGTGTTGTCGCTGGTCATCATCATCGTGTCCGGCATGTTCGTTGGTATGGTGTTAGGGCTGCAGGGGTACGACACGCTACAAAAATACGGCTCAGCGGAGTCGGTGGGCTCGCTGGTGGCGCTGTCTTTGGTGCGGGAACTCGGACCGGTGGTGGCCGCTCTGCTGTTCGCAGGACGGGCCGGGTCCGCAATCACGGCCGAGATCGGCCTGATGAAAGCAACCGAACAGCTGCAGGCAATGGAAATGATGGCGGTCGATCCCATCGCTCGGGTGGTGGGGCCGCGATTCTGGGGCGGCGTTCTTTCGATGCCATTGCTCGCGGCGCTCTTCAGTGTCGTCGGGGTGTTCGGCGGCTACCTCATCGTGGTGGTCCTCATCGGCGTGGACAGCGGCGCCTGGTGGTCGCAGATGCAAAGCGCCGTGGACTTCGAGGACGACATCGTCAATGGTGTCATCAAGAGCATCGTGTTCGGCGTCGCCGTCACCGCGATCGCGGTGTTCGAGGGTTATGATGCTCCGCCGACGGCGGAGGGCGTATCCCACGCCACGACCCGCACGGTGGTTTCGTCGTCGCTCGCCATCCTCTTCCTCGACTTTGTGCTCACTGCGTTCATGTTCATCGGAGACTGACAATGAGCAGAGCGACCATCGACCTCTGGGTCGGCGTCTTCGCCGCCGCGGGGATCATCGCGCTCATGTTGCTGGCCTTCAAGGTCAGCAACGCGAGCACCTCTTTTCAGGCGGAGAAGGAGTACGCCGTTACGGCCGAGTTCGGGAATATCGGCAGCCTGAAGCGGCGGGCGCCGGTTCGCAGTTCAGGTGTCTTGGTCGGTCACGTGGAATCGGTAACTCTCGATCCCAAGAAATACGTGGCCCGGGTGGTCCTAAAGATCGACCAGCGTTACCCTTTCCCCAAGGACACGACGGCCTCGGTGGTGACCTCGGGTCTGCTTGGCGAGCAGTACGTCGCACTGGATGCAGGCGGTGACGACGAGATGCTGAAGGAGGGCGACGCCATCAAGATCACTCAGTCCGCGGTTGTGCTGGAGAAGCTCATCGGGCAGATGCTCTATAACAAAGCCCAGGAAGGCGGCTCCTCCAAGGAGTGAGCCTAGATTGTATCCAATTGGAGTGAACTCATGAAGAAAGCCATTCTTATCCTCGCACTCTTCGGCTTCGTTGCCGGCAACGCACTCGCAACCGCGCAGGACACCCCGCCCGACGTGCTTGCGAAGAGCACCTCTGAAGAGGTGCTGGCGGTCCTGCGCGCGAATAAGGACATCAGAAGCGATCCGAAGAGAGTGACGGAGTTGGTAGAGGCGAAAGTCCTTCCCAACTTCGATTTCACGAAGATGACGCGGCTCGCTGTCGGGAAGGGCTGGCGCCAAGCCTCACCGGAGCAACAGCAAACCTTGGTCACCGAGTTCAGAAACCTGCTCGTGCGTACCTACGGCAGCTCGCTCACGCAGTACAAGAATGAAACCGTGGAATTCAAGCCGCTGAAGGTGGATCCCACTGCGACGGACGTCACGGTGAAGAGCCAGATCAACCGGGCCGCCGGGGGGCAGCCGATCGCGGTGGATTACAGCATGGAGAAGAGTGCCGCCGGCTGGAAGGTCTACGATGTGAGCATCGAGGGCGTGAGCCTGGTGACCACCTACCGCGGGTCCTTCGCCGACGAGGTTCAACGTTCCGGCATCGATGGCCTGATTGCGAGCCTGCAGCAGAAGAATCGCGACGCTGGATCGGGCGGAGCCACATCGGGAAAATGATCGTCCGCGACGGTGACCGCTTCCGAATCGAAGGCCCGGTCACCCTGCGATCCGCGACAGCGCTCCTCGCCCGCGGGCGCCAACTCTTCGTCGAGCCCGTTTCCCGGGTGGACCTCGCCACGGTGACTGAAGTCGATTCGGCCGCACTCGCGCTGCTTGTGCAGTGGTTGCGTGAAGCGCGCGCGCAGAAGCGCGAGATCGTGTACATCAACCTTCCTGAAAACCTCAAGAGCCTTGGTACGCTGTATGGGGTGCTCGACCTGCTGACCCACGCGCCGGGGGCCTGAGCGCACGAGCCAGCCTGTCACACGGCTTCATTTTCCAAAGCGACGTGATGGCCGCGATTGAGGTGCGCGAGGTGCGCAAGCGCTTCCGGAACGTACAGGCGCTCGACGGTGTCGACCTTGACATCGATGCAGGGGAGTTCTTCGCGCTGCTCGGCCCGAACGGCGCCGGCAAGACCACCCTTATCAACACGCTCGCCGGGCTCTGCCTGGCGGACAGCGGTACGCTAAGGGTGCTGGGCTTCGATGTGGTGCGCGACTATCGCCAATCGCGTCGGGCGTTGGGTGTCGTGCCGCAGGAGTTAGTGTTCGACCCCTTCTTCACCGTGCGCGAAGCGCTGGTGATCCAGTCCGGCTATTTCGGCCTGCGCCGCAACGACGCGTGGATCGACGAGATCATCGAGCGCCTCGGGCTGACCCCAAAGGCCGATACCAACATGCGGGCGCTTTCGGGTGGCATGAAGCGGCGCGTTCTGGTGGGCCTTGCGCTTGTACACAAGCCGCCAGTGATCGTGCTCGACGAGCCAACGGCGGGAGTCGACGTGGAGTTGCGGCAGGGGCTATGGGAGTTCGTTCGCGAGCTCAACCGTGAGGGCCACACCATCGTCCTTACGACGCATTACCTGGAAGAGGCGGAGACCCTCTGCGGCCGTATCGCAATGATGAAACAGGGGCGGATCGTCGCGCTCGATACCACGGCCAACCTGCTGCGGAGCGTGCCGGGGCGCACGCTCAGGCTGCGCATCGTCCCGGACTGGCTGCCCGCAGGGCTGGATGACCTCCATCCGGGGAAGGAAGGAACGACGCATACGCTGGAGCTCAGGGATTTCGACCAGGTCGGGCGCGTCTTGGAGACGCTTCGAGCTGCAGGAGTGAGTGTGCAGGAGATGGAGATCGCTACGCCGGACCTCGAGGACGTGTTCGTCCGGGTCATGAACCGCTAGCGCGATGGGCTCGGGTTTCCACACCCTGCTATACAAGGAACTGCTCCGGTTCTGGAAGGTGAGCTTTCAGACGATTCTCGCCCCGGTGGTGACTGCGCTCCTCTACCTCCTTATTTTCTCCCACGTGCTGGAGGGCAGGGTAGAAGCGTTCCCGGGCGTGGCATACACCGCGTTCCTCATCCCTGGTCTGGCGATGATGTCGATTCTCCAGAACGCCTTTGCCAACAGCTCCTCGAGCCTGATCCAGTCGAAGATTACGGGAAACATTATCTTTGTGCTGCTGCCGCCGATCTCGCCGGGCGATTTGTTTCTCGCTTACACGATCGCGGCGATCGTGCGCGGACTCGCGGTCGGTGCAGGTGTATTTCTGGTTACCCTCTGGTTCGTGGACCTGCGATTGGACCATCCGCTCTGGGCGCTGGCATTTGCATGTGTCGGCAGCGCCATCCTGGGTTGCCTGGGCATCATCGCGGGGATCTGGGCGGACAAGTTCGACCAGCTTGCGGCGTTTCAGAGCTTCCTAATCATGCCGCTTACCTTCCTGTCCGGAGTGTTCTATTCGATCCATACGCTGCCGGCTTTCTGGCAGACCGTTTCGCACCTGAATCCATTCTTCTACATGATCGACGGATTCCGCTATGGCTTCTTCGGCGTTTCCGACATTCCGCCGCAACTCAGCCTCGCGGTTGTGGCCGTGAGCCTCGCGGCCTTATCATTCCTGACCCTGCGGCTTCTGGCGCAGGGCTACAAGCTGCGTTACTAGGTCCTCTTGCTTCCGGAAGACGATCCCATGGTTACCCCCGACAGCATCAAGCGCAACATCGAGGAGAAGCTCGCCTGCGAGCTGGTCCACGTGGAAGGCGACGGCCACCACTTCGAAGCCGTCATCGTCAGCTCGGCGTTCCAGGGCAAGACACCCGTGCAGCGCCACCAGCTCGTGTACGCCGCCCTCGGCGACCGCATGCGCGAGGAAATACACGCCCTTTCGATGCGTACCCTGACCCCGGACCAGTGGCAGGTACGCGGCTGACCGCCCCGCTGGGCCCCCATCGCCAGAAGCGTTGACTTGGACAAGCTCGTCATCGAGGGGGGGGTAGCGCTGCAAGGAGAGACGCGCATCTCGGGCGCGAAGAACGCAGCGCTGCCGATCATGTGCGCGGCGCTGCTCAGCCGTGAGCCGTTGATGCTTACCAACGTGCCGCGCCTGAACGACGTCGGGACCATGCTCAAGCTTTTGCAGCAGATGGGCGTGGACGTCCACGTGGAGGAGAGTGCGATCACGCTCGACGCGTCGCGGATCGACAACCCGGTCGCCTCCTACGAGCTGGTGAAGACGATGCGCGCGTCAATCCTGGTGCTGGGTCCCCTCGCTGCGCGCAGCGGGGAGGCGAGGGTGAGCCTGCCGGGCGGATGCGCCATCGGCGCGCGGCCGGTGGATCAGCACATCAAGGGACTGCAGGCGATGGGCGCCGACATCAAGGTCGAGCACGGCTATGTCCACGCGGTGACGCCCAGGCTCAAGGGTGCTCGTCTCTTTGCCGATGTGGTCACCGTCACCGGCACCGAGAATCTGATGATGGCGGCGTGTCTCGCCGACGGCGAGACCGTGATCGAAAACGCCGCCCGCGAACCGGAGGTGGTGGATCTTGCAAACTGCCTTGTCTCAATGGGAGCGCAGATATCCGGCGCGGGTACCGACGTCATTCGAATCCGTGGCGTCGAGCGGCTGCATGGCGCGACCCACCGCATCATGCCGGACCGCATCGAGACCGGCACTTACCTCTGCGCGGCGGCGGCCACGGGCGGAGAGGTGCGGCTTATCGGTACCTCGACGCGGTATCTCGAT